>DASVWA010000259.1:0-13104 GCA_036389855.1 Pseudonocardiaceae bacterium | reverse complement strand
TTAGGGGGATAGTGGGCATTCGCACAACCATACCGTGTGGCGCCGATCGTAACGAGCGGTATCGAACCGAGGCTGCCCTGCGGACCGCTCGCGCTGCGGCTCAGCGCTCCGGTACGGAGAGCGTTAAAAGCTGACCCAGTTGACGCACACGATGGTCACCGTGGCGATCTCGTCTGAGACGACGTAGAGAATAATGCCCGGCTTACCGAAGGTTATGGAGTAGCTGCCGATGTCCTCATTATAGTCACCGGCGACGTAGGGGTCGTCTTGCAGTCTTCGACCCTGGCGTCGAACGCGGTGCGCAAGAGCGAGGCAGCCGGCTCAGCTGCGCATTGGCGTAGGAGACATAGCGCACGCAGTACCGAGTCACGAAACTTTCCCGCCTGGCTTGTCAGTCATCCTCGCCGGTCAGGACGGACTCGTCGCCTGCAGTGACGCGGTTCACGTCGGCGGCCACACCATTGAGCATCTCCGGGTTAAGACACATCACCGCCCGTACCCACCAGGTGCGCTGCACCGGCGTAAGCACCAGCTCCAGGTCGAGAGTATCCGCGGCACGCGCAAGAGCGGCGCGATACTCCGCTTCGAACCGCGACCGCTGAGCTGGGTCTAATGCGTCCCTGATCGCTGATGGGGTTTTCTCCACCCCCCGTGCGCACGCAGCGACGACACCGCTGGGTGAGGGCAACGCTGGCATCGTCACGCGCGACGGTTCAGGGGTGGTCAGGTTGCCTCCTTCGGCCAGTCATGAGTCGGCAAATACCGGTAGGTGGCGTAGGCAGGGTCGGAACCAAGGGCCCGCAGCTTAGGACGTGCCAGGTGGCGAAACGTTGCAAGAGCTCCCAGCGCCACGTATTCCGTGCCATCCGATCACAGCCCGATGGTCGACGTCCTGCTCACCCTCTACGCGGGACCCGACGCGCAGCGGACGGTCAATCTCGACGACCTCCCGGTTCGCGGCGAACCGCTAGCGCTTACGAGTGGAGGGCCGCGACTCTTGCACGGTCAGCGGTGGCTACGCCTGCAGCGACGCGCGTGTGCACGCTCGGTGAGCAGCTCGCGGTTGATCGCGACGCTCATCCGAACGCGGCACAGGTGGTGTCTCCGCAGGACTCGCAAGACCAAGTGTCGGATCGTCTCGCGCAGATAATCGGCTGACGTTCCGAATCACCGCTCGGCTACCCAAGTGGTCGCTCCGACAGGCGATACCGGGACTACTAACGAGAAGTGAGGACGAACTAAGTGGCGCTGTAGACCGGCTGTTACGCCGGTAGGCCGTCGATTACAGCCCGAGCCACTGTCCCCCGCCTGAGTTCACCGCGGCGACACCGGCTACATTTTCAGCGAGCTGATCCGCAGGATCCGCGCGAGCGAGGGGACCCCAGCCTTGCTGAGGACGAAGAGCATGTAGTGCCCCGGAGGGCAGATCTGCGGCCGTTCGGGCGCAGTAATGGCCAAGCTACCCTCGTCGCAGTGGAATTCGAGAACGTTGATGCGCTGGCTCTGGTCGGAGGTGTGAGTCACCGAGGGAAGCCGTATCCAGGTGACCTTTCCGACGTCCGGTCCCGAGATCTCGATCGAGAATGTCTCGCCATAAGAGATTTCCTCCGGAGCTGAGGTGATCTTCGGGCGTGGGCCGTGGAACAGATAAGGCGGATGAAAAATCTGCGCGTTGCGGTGGCTGTCTCTGGGATCGTTCGGCTCGTTGCCAACGGCGAACTCGCCGCCGCCCGCGCTGAGCACCGTCGCGTCCGGCAGCAGCACCGCTGTCCCGTGGTAACAGCGATCGACATCTTCGGCAGCGAGATTTTTCCATTCTTCCGTCACTGGATTCCACAGTTCGGCGACGTGAGTAGGTTTTCCTGGCGATAGATCATTGAAACCAGAACCTCTGGTTCCTCCTGTCACGAGAACACTCCCGTCCGCGAGAATCGTCGCGTTGTGCTGGCGGCGCGGGAAGCGCATATTTGGGATCTCACGCCATGCTGGGGGATTAGCGCAGAGATTGATGACCTCTGCCGAGGCGGTGGGGGAATCGGTTCCGTCATTGCTGCCACCGATGCGGATGACCTTCCCGGCGTCGTACATCACCGAGGGACCGTACTGTGGCTCCCCGTTCTGTCGTACTTCCCGCGACCAGGGCAGCGCGGTCCAGGTACCCTGACCATCGGTCTTGTGCATGGACGTCCTGACATCCGATCCGGATGCGAACACCTGCCCGCTCGGAGCGAGGTGCATGCACGGATACAGCGGCAGGTCGCTGAAGCCTGCGCACGGCGTCCACTGGTGTCCATCCCAGATTTGCGGGACATCGTTGATGAGGACCCTACCGTTTTCTTTGTAGCTGCCCGACGACACCAGCACGGTGCCGTCCGAGAGCGCTGTGGCGGTCGGATACCATCGGCGCTCGTTCATCACGGGCAGGGCAGTCCAGGTATTGGTGCGGTAATCGTAGACGCACGCCTGGTCGAGTCCGTCGCCGTCGGTGACGTGTCCGCCGACGACCAGCAGCCCACCATCGGGTAGAAAGGCATGCCCCGAGCAGAACACGTTGACCTTCGTGCCGTCCGCACGCTTGGGCTGGGGTGTCGGGACCAGTTCCCTGGTTCTAGGATCCCAGATGTATGGCGTGCACTCATGCTCATGCATCGAGCCGTTGGGGTGGTCCCGCCGTCCCCAAAACAGCACCTTTCCATTTGGCAACACGTGCGTATGGATTGCTACGTTCGGCAACTCGAAGACAGGATCCCACCGTCCCAGATCCGCCCATGTGGAATCCTCAGCACGGCCTCCTCCGGGCGCAGTCGAGATGGTGCTTTTTGCCGAAGCGCGGGCCATACCGCCGTAGATGAACGCCAGACCCGGAGTCATCAGCAGCATCAGAACGGAGCGTCGACTCGTTGTGAATGCCATGTCCTGCCTTCCACCAGCCAGTCCGATGCGGGAACATGTCACCCGCACCGCTACAACGCCGACCCGCCTCTCCTGGTTACGCCCACGGCGGGTTTCTCCTTGTATCCCGCAAGCGCGGGGTATTTCACCGAATGCATATTGGCGAAAGAGTGAGATGGGTTTGCGGAGGTCGGCACCGAGTCGGGAACAAAATGCCGCAGCGGAGTCGTCGCTGAGGACCTTGTCCGATGTGGACCCTAAGATCGGCACGTCATAGGTGTCACGTCCTCATATCCGGCCTTGGCCAAGCACAGATCGCGAATGTGCCGCCAGTCACACGTAGGGCAGATCGGTCGTCCGCCAGCACGATCCCGTACCAAACGGTCTGGTTTGCGCCGACGAGCTCTGGGCCATGTTTCGCATATCGAACACTCGACCAGCACCCGGTGTCGAACAGGCCCGTGCACAGGGGCCACCAAAACAACATGGCAGGAGTCGTTGAGCTTTATGCAGAAGTCTTGGGTGGCTGAAGTGCTCCAGACGCCAGCTGGTTCGCTCTGAGTGCGCCACATGCACAGCGACCAGGCGACGGGTGACGGTGTCCAGCAATCCGCACGGGGCGCCTGCGCTGGACGCGCTGACATGCGCCGTTCGCAGATTGAGGATTAATTGTGAGCCGGCTTTCGACCGAAGAACATCAGGCTCGCGCGATCCTATCGCCTCGCGAAGTTTGCGAATAACTTCCCGGCGGAGAAGTCAGATCGTTATCCGTTGAGCTCTTTGCACCAGTCGCATGGGCCGTCAACTTCACCTGGGTAACGTCGGTATATCGACAGTCATCAACATCACTTGATACGGATTGGCAGTCGACATCGTGAAGTGGATCTGCACTCCATTGGCCGACCAATGGGAATATTGAGGAATCTGATAGGGACCGTACACTGCTCCCAGGTCAGCGCTGCGATCAGAACCGAAGCCTTCCTGTGTATGATCAGCGCCCGGCAGATGTATGAATTTCCCGAGCCCGTCGTTCACCGAGAAGACGAGGTCGCCCTTGGACCAGGGTCCGTAAGGACACCTTGCCCAGCGCATCACTATCCCACCCACGGCTGATCTATCCGCTGGCCAGTCTGCGTTATAAAGACACATCCACGCGCCTAGCAGCGGATCCCAGCGGACCGATAATTCGCCGACGCAGCCCTCACCGAAGAGTGGAACCGCTTTTTCCTCATCGCGGCTCCAGTACGGTTTATCGAGCCCGCCAGCATAAAACAAGAAACCACCGGATTCCTCAAGTTTCGCTGCCGGCTTAACCGCAAGGTAGACGTCGCTGGAGCGGTAGCGACCGCTGCCAAAGACGACGAGCTGGGGCCCATGTCCCGGAAGTCCATGTTCGCGCGCGTCAACGATCATTGTGGACACGTTGATGAACTTGTAGCGTGACACCTCGTAAAGGAGCGTGAAGTCAAGACCATCGTTGTCTGACCGAGCCAGTATGGATCTGCCCATCAGGGCGTATTTTCCCGCTAGACGGAGATCAGTGCTGAAGAAGGCGTACATGCTGCCGTTCCAGCTCACCCCGTCGAGTGGCACCTCAAAGGCCCCCTGGTCAATTCCGGGTACCAACGGCGCCTGGGGAAGGAACGTTAATCCAAGGCCATCCTCGGCATTGTTGTCCCTGCAAAAAGCGATGGCGTCGAGATCATCATTCGGAGTGCTGTGGCCCACACGCCAGGTGTCACCGAACAAGAAGTAGAGGCGGTCCAGGTGGGCAAATGATACACCGAGATCCGTGCCAATAATGCTAAACTTGCTCTCGGTCCGATTGAAGGCAAAGTTTGGTTTCTCCGTTCCATTCCAGCCTTCGCGATCGAACTCGCCGGTAAGCTGAACGATCTTCTGGGCGCGGTGAGCAAGCAGGGGGTGTGGGTCAAGAATGGTGAAGCGATTAGTCCGAATCCAAGCCTCCTCGACGCGATCGTTCGGATGCCAGTAATGAACGACTGAGCCACGACACTCGTCGACGAGGACCTCGAAATTTCCATTACCTGCTGAGGTCAAACTGGACTGGATGATGCCACCAAGCCCTGCGCAGGATTGGGTGATAAACTGAGCCCTGGTCCAAGGTCCGGGGACATCGCTGTTATCCTGGAAGAAATGGCGAAGCTCTATCGAACCGTCGTGAAGATGGAGGGGCACTACGACTTCGAATCTGCCGTGCTGCCCTGTACTGAAGGCGGATTGGATGATGCAGCCGGGTCCAGCCACCTTGTCCCATTCACCCGTGATCCCTTGCCCGCGCGTCCAGGGTACGTGCACGGTCATCATCAACCTTTGACGCAGTGGAGAGGGTAGGTGGGCGTCGCTGTTGTCTCGGTAGAAGTGGCGCAGTTCGACGGCGCCGGTGGCTTGCCGCAAGGGTACGACGACTTCGAAGTTTCCGCGCTGTCCTGTATTGGACGCGGATTGGATGATGCAGCCGGGTCCGGCTACATCGTCCTGTTCACTCGTGACTCGTTGCCCGCGGATCCAGGGCAGACGGGTGGCACTGTTGTCGGGCGTCCAGGACAGGTCGACGTTGCTGTTGTCGCGGTACCAATACCACAGTTGTTTGCCTTCTACGATGACTGCCTCAAAATTACCGTGGTTACCCCGTCCGAAGTCAGATTGGATGAGACTGACATACACTCTGGGCACCTCAACAGTCCCTTCCAATCCAGTAGTTTGACAGAGCTCCGGCACAGTCATGGGTTGCGCGGGTCTGCGGCATGATACGCAGGTAATGCGGTAAGAGCGGCACCGGACCGGACGCCACTGGCGATCATGACGGTTCCTACGCCAGCACGATCACCGCAGCGATTGCCGAGTTCACCTGCCTATCACGCTGCCTGGCCCGGTACTGGACGCAATGCAGGACCGAGTCAATCTACATGTCCCGCTGGCCCCGGTGGGTAATCCGAGGGCGCGTGGTGCGCCATGGCGATCGGCATCTGTGCCCTGCTGGCCGGAGCGCACCGCACTATACCGGCGGCCATCGGCGCTGCGGCAGCGTACCTGGCCGAGAGTCAAGCAGCTATTCATGTTCAGCTTGAACTCGCCGTGCATCACCACACGAGCCCACATTAGCAGAGTCAGGCCCCGATACCCTCGGGTGTGAACGTCTCGGTCCGTTCCTCCCCGGCCAGTATATTCTGAGTCATCAGCGTATTCAGGTACGCCGTCGAAGCCTGGACGATATGTAGGCACAGCCCCTACATTTGCTGTTCATCCCACCGGTTCGAGGCGATATCTCCACCTTACCGTGGCGAATTGAGGATTCGTCCTCATCTCTGGATCGAAAATAGTCACACCGGAAACTGATGTAGTAGGCCTGTAGTTGTGTCGGCGGTTGACTGGGCCTACGGTGCGCAGCGCATGTGGGACATCCACAAGCTGCCACCCGCGGAGATTGATGAGGCGATCAATGCATTGATGCTGCGCGCTGCCCAGCCCTGCTCCTGCGAGTCCGCTGGAGAGAGCTGGTCACAACGTTCGCCGCCGCAGCTGGTGCTCGCCCAGGCCCGCGATGTCGACCTCATCCAGCGACGTGACGACAAGATCGGCGTTCGCGGCTGTCAGGAGCGCCTCGTCATCGGCTCGGGCCACGCCTAACGCGGCCATGCCACCGGCCTTGGCTGCCTGCACGCCGCTGGTTGCGTCTTCGACAACGAAGCATTGTTCCGGGGCGACGCCCAGCTCGGTGGCTCCAGTCAGAAAGATTTCCGGATGAGGTTTGCCCTGGGCGAAGTCGCGTCCAGAGATATCGACGTCGAAAAACTCCAGCAGGCTCAGGCCGGGCCGCAGGAAGTCGTAGTGTCGGCCCTGTTCCGCGGCGAAGGTGTCGAGCCGGATCTGGCGAAGAAACAGCCCAGCGTTTTTCGACGAAGATGCCGCTGCCACGCGGATACCCGCGTCGCGCACGGCCAGCACGAAACGCAACGCGTCGGGATAAGCCTCGAACTCGCCGGCTTCGATGAGTTTGATCACCATGTTCTGCTTGTTCGCGGCGTAGGTCTCCACTCGCTCGGCGGCGTCGGGAACATCGAAGTACTCCAGAGCCGCCAGAGCCCCGCTCATTCGGGGTTTACCCGACATCATCTGCTGGTAGACGTGCGGCGTGAAGCGCTCCTCGGACCACGAGGTTCGGTCAGCGATGTCGGCCCAGTCGTTTTCCATTAGCTCACGCAGTGAGTCCTTCCACGCCCGTTCGTGCGGGGAGTCGACCAGCACGCCGTCCACGTCGAAGATCGCTCCCTCAAAGCCTTGTGCCGGCACGATTGCTCCCTTCCTCGGTGCGGTCGGAACCCTTCGGGAGATCGGTACGCCGGCACAGCGGTGCTACCCACTCCTGTCCGGCGGTCAGCTCTCGAACCTCGTCACCGATGCCGATCCGGACGGGCCGACTGAAGCCGTCAGCAAGGGCGTGCACCGTCAGCTCATCACCGGAGATGCTGACCCTGATCGACGTACCGCGGAACTGCATCGAGAACGCGAGCCCATCGAGCCGGTCGGTGAGCGTCGGGTTGAAGTGCAGGACCCCATTGCGCACGCTGGAACCAACGTAGCCGCGCTGCAGGAGATCCAGAGTCCCGGACATTACGCCCATGTGGATGCCCTCTTTGGTAGTGCCGCCCTGCACGTCACCCATGTCGCTTTCCAGGGCGACAAGGAACCGCTCCCAGGAGCTCTCCGGGTTCAGGCCACTGAGCACGGCGGCGTGCGTGACCAGGCTCAGGGTCGAACCGTGGGAGGTGCGCTGGTCGTAGTAGTCGATGGTTCGCCGGGCGAGGTCGGGGTCGTAGTTGTATCCAAGTCTTTCGAGCAGCTCGCGAAGTTCGTCGGCGGAGAACAGGAAAAATAGCATCACTGCGTCAGCCTGCTTGGCCAGCTGGTAGCGGTTAGGGTCGTCGCCTTCGGCCTTGAGGATGCGGTCCAGGCGCCCGATGTTGGGGTGCTTGGCGCGGTAGCGTTCCCAATCCAGCTCCTCAAGATCGGCGTAGCCCTCGAACTGGCTGACGATGTGCTCCGCATGGAACGGGATGAACATCTTGCGGCTCATCTCATTCCACGTACGCAGCTCGTCATCGGTCAGCCCCAGGCGCGTCCGTAGTGCAGCGCGACGGCTGGCCGGTAACAGGTCGAGCACCCGCGGCGCAGTGTCAGCGATCCAAGCCACCATCAGGTTGGTGTAGGCGTTGTTGCGCAGCCCACCTTCCTCGGCACCGGGGTAGCGCTCGTGGAATTCATCCGGCCCCATCACCCCATGGATTTCGTAGCGGTCGCGCTCAGGGTTGTAGTGCGCGATTGAAGCCCAGAAGCGGGTGATTTCGAGCATGAGCTCGGCGCCGTAGTCGCGGAGAAACGCCAGGTCGTCGGTCGCCTGGTAGTATTGCCAAACGTTGTAGAAGATCGCCGCATTGACGTGGCGCTGGTGACGGCTGTGGTCGGGATCCCATTGCCCGGACAGCGGGTTGAGATGGACGACTTGCGTCTCCTCGGAACCGTCGCTCCCGCTTTGCCACGGGAACATCGCACCCCGGTAACCGGCCTCCCGCGCCGCGGCCCGGGCCTCGGCAAGGCGGCGGTAGCGGTACATCAACAGCCCTCGCGTGATCTCGGGCAGCCGGAAGTCGAGGTAGGGATAGACATACAGCTCATCCCAGAACACATGCCCGCGGTAGGCCTCCCCGTTGAGTCCGCGAGCCGGAACACCCGCGTCGTGCCGAGCAGTGTGCCGCGAGCACACCTGCAGCACATGGGAGATGTGGAAGCGCAGCAGCAACTGCACGCGGGGCTCGCGTGGCAGCTGGATGTCACCCACGTCCCACAACTCGGTCCACGCTGACTCGTGCTCGGTCAGCGCCGCAGCGAAGTTCGGGTACTGCGCGACATGCTTCCCCGCAGCGACCAGAGTTTCGGAGATTGCGTTGTCGTGAGAGGTGAACAGGGAGACCATCTTCTCCACACGCATCGAGTTGCCCTGCTCGACATCGAAGGCGAGGACCTGCTGGATGTAGTCCTCCATCTGATAAAGACTGCGGGCGACATCCAACGATTGCTCAACCTCACCGCCACGGAAAACGCGAGTGCGCGCAGCTTCGGCAATGTAAATGTTCGACTGCCGGGTCTGCACCTTCAGCGCGATGATCTCCGGGCCAAACGTGCGCGGAGATGCCGGGTTGAGGTGCCGCCCCTCGAGCTGGCGGTAGCGGGCAACCATATGGTTCGTCATGCGGCCATCGAGCCCAGAGATCACTTCCACCCGGCCGGACCAATTCTCCGGGGTCACCGTCCACTCGATACCGGCCAAGTGACTATTGGCCATGCTCACGAAGCGGCGGCTGCGCAGGGTCATCTCGCGGCCGGCGCGGTCACGGAACTGGACCTCACGCCCCACCATGGCATTTCGGACATCATAGGTATGGCGATAGCAGAGCACCTCGACGGTATCGAGCCGGATCGCCTCTTCACCCTCGATTCTTAGCTTAAGCAGCAACCAGTTGGGCAGGTTGACCAGGTCCTCGTTGAGGACCGGGCGACCGCCCAGGATGGTGGTCTCCCGGTTGAAGCAGCCGTGGGCGTAGGTGCCCGGGTAATGGATTGCGTTCGCGTCCTCCCACTCAGCCGCTCCCCGGGTAGCGAAATAGCCGTTACCGGTCGAAGTCAGGGCCTCACGCAGACCTTCCTGCGCGGGGTCGAAGCCCTGGTAAACGAGCGTGAAGGCCAGCACCGGTCCCTCCCGAAGATTTGCGGCTGTCAGCCTTGGATGAGGGCGGCGAGCGTGTTGAGAAATTGCTCCACCTCAACAGTCGATTGCAAGACGAAGTCGGCTGCGGTGGCCCGGTTCGCCACCTCAGGATCATCCGGGTTGGCCACGATGATGCCGACGCCCCGTCCGGCCAGTGCCCGGAAGGCGTCCTCGTCGGTGATGTCGTCCCCGAGGTACAGCGGCACGACATCGTCGGTGTCGAGATCCAGCGTCTTCAGTAGATGCAAAACGGCCTTGCCCTTATGCCAGTCAATTTTCGGCTGGAGCTCGTACACCATTTTCCCGGGTGTGACCTTCAGCCGCCCCGGGGACTCCTCCAGCAGCTCGTTCACCAGTGCGGTGACCTTGGCGCGGTGCTCGGGACCAGCGAGCCGGTAATGGACCGCGACCGATGCCCGCTTCGGTTCCACCACCGCACCCGGAATCGATCCGACCTCGGCGCGGAGGCGGTCGGTGGTCTCGGAAATCAGGTCTTCAAAGCCGGTCGCCGCATCGTGGGTAATGGTGCCCTCCTGCGGAGTCCAGATGTCGAAGCCGTGGCTACCTGCTACCACGAGGGTGTCGATACCCATCAACTGCTGCACGACGGGTCGGTCGCGACCGCTGACCACGCACACCACGCAGCGCTGCGCCAGGGCCTGGACCGCCTCCCGCATGTCGGCGGACATGACGGCGTCCTCTGGCCGATCGACGATCGGGGTCAATACGCCGTCGTAGTCGAGGAACACGGCCGGTCGGCGACCGGCCAGCCTCGCGCCGAACTCCTCGGCGCCGCGCAGCGCGTCGGGCAGCTCGCGAACCGTCGACGCCTGCGTCGTCATGGTCGTCGGCGCGGCGGCGTATGTGCAATCCCAGCCGGCATACCAAACCTACCTTGCGTGGGGAGTTACCTACCTCAGGTAGCGACAATCCGCTGTGAGGCAGGTCCCGACGTTAACACGTGCTTGGGTCCAGGTCTTGCCAAGTTCTGTACGACACCGGACGGGCGTCCGGCTAGCAGCGGTAGCCGCCTTCGGGGGCTTTCTGTTTTGGGTCAGACACCGATCAACGGGGCAGTGTTGCCATTCGCGAGACATTTGGGCTGGTTGCTGGGGCTGCGCAGTGGGTGCGTGGCTCGCCGGCAAGCTGGCCGACCGGTTGGTCGCATCCGGGTGATGGTGTTCGCCGCGGCGCTGTCCTGCTCAGCGCACTGAGCCCGCGGGATCCGGGACACGACTGGTGGTGTCACGTGCCCGGTTTAGCGGGTATGTACTGGGCATGGGCGACTCGAATATGCGCGGGCGTGATAGCCAGCGTGAGTACGAGACACGCCGTCAGCTATGCGATCCTCCCCGCCAGCTCACCGAGCGCGAGTTGTGCCTGCGCCGCGCTCAGTCCGGGTGGTGATGTGCATGTTTGTTGTCGTCGGGGAGGCGCTTGTCGACCTGGTCGGCCAGCGCGGAGGTCGCACGTTTGTTGCCCATCCGGGCGGTAGCCCGGCTAACGTCGCGCTCGGTCTGGCACGGCTGGGTGTTCCGGTGACGCTTATGACGCGCCTCGGGTCGGACGCGCTCGGTGAGATGATCTTTGAGCATCTGCGGGCCAGCGGCGTCCGTGTTAACGGAGGTCCCGCTCAGGGCATATCGACCAGCCTCGCCGTTGCGACACTGGCCGCGGGCGTCGCGTCGTACGACTTCCGGATTGAATGGGACATGCCCGCCCTCGCGCCCCTGCCGATCGAGACCCGTTGCCTGCACACCGGTTCGCTAGCGACGGCCCTCCCGCCCGGCAACGCGAACGTCGTGGACCTGGTCGAGCGGGAGCGCACAAGGGGTCGGGTGACGATCTCCTATGACCCGAATGTACGGCCGGCGCTGCTGGGTGACGCGGTGCGGGCGCGGACGGGTATCGAGCGTCTGGTTGCCCTTTCCGACGTTGTCAAGGTCAGCGACGAAGACCTTCGGTGGCTCTATCCCGACCAGCCCGATGAGCTCGTGGCTCAGGACTGGCTGGGGTTAGGACCGGCGCTTGTGGTGGTGACCCGCGGCGGGGTGGGGGTTTACGCCGTCTCCGCCGGCGTCGAGTTGCACCGACCGGCCGTGCCGATTGATCTGGTGGATACCGTCGGCGCGGGCGATTCGTTCACCTCCGGGCTTCTCGAGGCGCTGCACCGGGCCGACCTGATCGGCGGTTCGCGCCGCGAAGCGGTAGCGGCGATCGACGAGTCGACCCTGGCCAGCGTCGTGGACGCGGCGGCCCTGACCGCGGCGATCACATGTTCCCGGCCGGGTGCCAACCCGCCGACACGAGCCGAGGTCGACGCGCTGCTCGCGGCCAGGGACTGCTCCAGCGACGCGACGGGCGCTGGACGTGGCCACTTGCCGACCACGTGAGGTCCACCACTGACGTCCGCCACGGGACGTGACTCTGGCACGTCGGGCGGCGAAGGGAGAGCCGCAATGAGCACGACCGAGCAGCCGGCGGCCGCGAGCCGGGCCACCGCTCAGCCGGACCGGACCACCCATCCATTCGTTGCCTACTACTACGGTGCCTAATTCGCGCTCGCCCTTCCGGCAGCGTTCATCAATCAGCGGTTCGGCTACCAGAATGGGCTGTGACCGGACTCTGCCTCGCGTCGTTGGGAGCCCTCTTGTTCTACCCGGCCAGCAAGATCATGATCTACTTCATGTTCCTGGCGGCGCTGTTTACGCTCGCCGTTGGGTTGTCCATTCTGGAGACGTCGGCGAATCCTTTTGCCATCTTGATGGGCCCGGAAGCCAACAGCACCCGCAGCTGAACCTCGTGCAGGGCGTTCAACCCGGTCGGCACCAATATCGGGGTTTACTCGCCAACCTCCTCATCCCGCCCAAGCTGAATTCGCCAATCGGACCTGCCTCGGTGACGCCCGAGTAGTTGCGCACCATGCAGGCCGAGGAGCTGAAGGCGGTCATGGTGCCCTACATCGGGGCTGGCCATCCTGCTGTTGGGGATCTAACCTTGATCATTCATGGGGGTTGCAGGGTGGCTTGTCGGTGCTCGTATGTTGATCTTTGGCTGGCTTGTTGATGTTGTTGTCAAGGTCCGGTCAGGCTCTGGGCCCGGCTGTCGGGTCGGGTGGCGCCGGGTTCCATGGTTCCGGATGGTTCTCGGGTCGGGGACAGGGACGTGGTTGGTCAATATCGGGTTGGTGGGGGTAGGGCGAGGGCGGTGAGCAGGCAGGCGGCCAGTTGCTCCGCCCAGGGCCAGGTGGCGGGGATGCGGATCTTGCGTTTGCGCTGGCCGCGGACGATGCGGGCGGCGGTGTGCAGCAGCCGGTAGCGCAGGGTTTTGGGTTCGGCGG
The DNA here is from genome assembly GCA_036389855.1 of Pseudonocardiaceae bacterium. GTDB lineage: Bacteria > Actinomycetota > Actinomycetes > Mycobacteriales > Pseudonocardiaceae. The sequence goes on along the minus strand of DASVWA010000259.1, from coordinate 85 downwards.
TAGCGAGGGGTCCCTGGAGGCAGAGCAGACGTAGCCAGCACAGCAGGTCGCAGGCGATGGTGGCGGCGAGGCACCACGCTCGATT
>DASVWA010000258.1:0-13478 GCA_036389855.1 Pseudonocardiaceae bacterium | reverse complement strand
AACCTCGCCTCGGTACTGCTCAACCGCCAGCTCACGGAACTGGTCCGAAATGTTGATCTACCTGAGCAGCCAGCCGACCTGGTGATGAAACCGTGGGACCGCGACGCGGTGCACCGGTTGTTCGATGAGCTGGAGTTCCGGGTGCTCCGCGACCGGTTGTTCGCCACGCTCACCACTGCCGAGCCCGAAGCCGAGGAGGGCTTCGATGTGCGCGGCGGGGTGATCGAGCCGGGTGGGGTGGCCGCTTGGCTGGACGCGCACGCCAGGGACGGGCGCCGGGTAGGGCTCGCCTTCCGTGGCAGCTGGGTGCGAGGCGCCGGGGATCTGGACAGTCTCGCCCTGGCTGCTGCCGACGGCGAGGGCGGTTACCTCGATCCGCGCGCGTGCACTCCTGAAGACGAGCAAGCACTGTCCGATTGGCTAGCCGACCCGGCCGCGCCCAAGGCTGCGCATGACGCCAAGCTGCTGCTGCACGCACTGCGTGCCCGCGGCGTCGCCCTGGCGGGGCTGACCAGTGACACTGCGCTGGCCGCTTATCTGGTTCGGCCCGGCCAGCGGTCTTTCGACCTTGCCGACCTGGTGCTGCGGTATCTGCGCAGGGAGTTGCGCGCGGAATCCGGCGATAGCGTCCAACCGAGCTTGTTCGAGGGCGACGACGCAGCCGCCCGCGTAGCCGACGAGATCCTGCGGGCGCGGGCCGTGGCTGAGCTGGCCGTCGCACTGGACGCCGAACTGGACGCGATAGCGGGTCGGTCCTTGCTCACCGATTTGGAGCTGCCGCTGCTCGCGGTGCTGGCCGAGTTGGAAGCCGCCGGTATCGCCGTCGACGGTGACGTGCTGGCTGGTCTGGAGGCCGGCTTTTCGGCAGCGGTGAAGCAGGCCGAGCAGGACTGTTTCGGAGTGATCGGCAGGGAAATCAATCTGGGTTCGCCCAAACAGCTGCAGGGCGTGCTGTTCGACGAGTTGGGCATGCCCAAGACCAAGCGCACCAAGACCGGCTACACCACCGACGCCGATGCGCTGCAAACCCTTTATGTGGCGACTGCGCATCCGTTGCTTGCGCACCTGTTGGCGCACCGGGACGCGACCCGGCTCAAGACCACGGTGGATGGGTTGCTCAAGGCGGTGGCCGACGACGGGCGGATCCACACCACCTACAACCAGACCATCGCCGCCACCGGCCGGCTGTCCTCCACCGAACCGAACCTGCAGAACATCCCGATTCGCACCGAGTCCGGCCGCCGGATCCGGCGAGCGTTCGTGGTCGGCCCCGGTTATTCAGAGTTGATGACGGCGGACTACAGCCAGATCGAGATGCGCATCATGGCGCACCTGTCCGAGGACACCGCGCTGATCGAGTCATTCACGTCGGGGCATGACTTCCACGCCGCCACCGCCGCACGGGTGTTCGGGGTGGACGCTGCCGCGGTTACCGGTGAGCAGCGCGCCAAGATCAAGGCGATGAATTACGGCCTGGCCTACGGGTTGTCCGCCTTCGGGCTGTCCGCGCAGCTGCGGATCTCCACCGAGGAGGCTCGCGAGTTGATGGAGGAGTACTTCGCCCGATTCGGTGGCGTCCGGGATTACCTGCACACGGTGGTCGACAAGGCCCGCAGGGACGGTTACACCGCCACCATCTTGGGTCGCCGCCGTTACCTTCCTGACCTGATCAGCGACAACCGCCAGCGTCGCGAGATGGCCGAGCGGATGGCGCTCAACGCGCCCATCCAGGGCAGCGCCGCGGACATCATCAAGGTGGCGATGCTGAACGTCGCCCGCGCAGTGCGTGCCGAGGGTCTCCGTTCCCGGATGCTGCTGCAGGTGCACGACGAGCTGGTGCTGGAGGTCGCCGACGGCGAGCATGCCGCGATGGAAACGCTCGTCCGTCGCCAGATGGGTTCGGCGTACGCGCTGGACGTCCCGCTGGAGGTCTCGGTGGGATTCGGACGATGCTGGGACGATGCGGCGCACTAAGACCTGCCTGCAGGAGACGGAGGTCCGCCATGATCACTCGGATCCACTGGGCGATGCTGGCCGTCGCGGATCAGGACACGATGGTCGAGTTCTTCGTCGACAAGCTGGGCTTCGAGAAGCGCGCCGACGGGGAGATGTGGCCCGGTGCGCGATGGGTCGAGGTTGCCCCGAAGGGGGAACGGACTGGACTGGTGCTCAGCAGCGCCGCTGCGTTCGGCCGTGAGCCCAGTACCGAGTACCCGGTCGGGTTTTCCAGCGCTGACCTGCCAGGCACGGTCGGGCAGTTGCGGGCTGCCGGTGTGACGGTCACCGACCCGGTCACCGAGCCCTGGGGCACCTACGTCCGCATCACCGACCCCGAGGGCCGCCAGCTGCTGGTCAACGATCACGGTTAACGGCGGGTGGCCACGCCACATCAGCGGCGGCGGCAGCGGAAGATCGCGGTACCGGGGAACAGCGCTCCCCGCAGCGGGCTCCACTGACCCCATTCCCGATGTAGCCCGGCCGGCCATTCCGGCTCAACCAGGTCCTCCAGCACCAACCCGGCGGCGACGATTTCCCTGACGCGGTCGCCCAGCGTGCGGTGGTGCTCTACATAGGTAGGGTTGCCCGCACTGTCCACCTCGACATAAGGCGTGCGGTCGAAATACGACTGCGCCACCGTCAAACCGGCCTTCCCGGGATTGTCAGGGAAGATCCAGCGCAGCGGGTGGGTAATCGCGAAGACCCACAAACCGCCAGGGCGCAGTACCCGGGCGGCCTCCCGCATCACCGCAGCCGAGTCCGCGACGAACGGCACCGCGCCGAACGCCGAACAGGCCAGATCGAAGCTGCTGTCGGCGAAGGGCAATCGAGCGGCGTCAGCCTGCACCAGCGGGACGGAGATTCCGGTTTCGCGCGCCGCCTGCACCGCGTACCGCAGCATTCCAGCCGACAAATCCACGCCGACTACCCGCGCGCCCTGGTCGGCCAGCCAACGTGCGCACGGTGCCGACCCGCAGCCGACCTCGAGCACGCGACGGCCCACCAGCTCACCGAGCAGGCGGGCGTCCGACTCACGAAGGCCCTCCGGGCACCACACGAAGTCCGCCTGGCCGAGGAAGTCGCCGTGGGCGGCGAGGTAACCCTCAGCGTCGGCGTCCCACCATCGACGATTGGCGGTCACCGTGTCCGCGGCGTTGACCAGCCGCTTCACCACGCCGACGGTGCCCAGTAGCGCCTCAGCGCGCCCGTGAGGCGTGCTGGTTTCGTCATCCCGTGGTTGCGGCGCGCCCGTCACCGAGGCAGTCTGTCAGAAGGAGTGGGTGAATGCCGGGGTTGAGTTTGCTGCCCAGACTCCAGCCTGGGTACGATCGACTTGCGCTGTGGTTTCGCGCTGCCCGGCTTGTCGAGCTGTCTCAGCACGTCGCATCCGGAACACAGCTGTATCCGTAACACACTTGTATCCGCAGCACCGTTGTATAGGCAACACCGTTGTACCGCAACACCGTTGTATCAGGAGCACAGCTGCATCCGGAACACAGCTGCATCCGGAACACAGCTGCATCCGGAACACAGCGGCCCTGCGGGGGTTGTACCTCAGCAGGACCGTGAGCGCATTGCACGACAGCGACACAACACTGCCCACCGACGACCCTATCCCCTCGGAGCACCCCACCGCATGTCCACCGACACCACCGCCGCCCCGTCCACACAGCAGGTCGCGATCAACGACATCGGGACGGAGGAGGACTTCCTCGCCGCCATCGATAAGACCATCAAATATTTCAACGATGGCGACATCGTCGAAGGCACCATCGTCAAGGTCGACCGTGACGAAGTGCTCCTCGACATCGGCTACAAGACCGAGGGCGTTATCCCGTCTCGGGAGCTGTCCATCAAACACGATGTCGACCCTGCAGAGGTTGTGGCGGTGGGCGACGAGGTCGAGGCCCTCGTTCTCCAGAAGGAGGACAAGGAAGGTCGACTGATCCTGTCCAAGAAGCGCGCCCAATACGAGCGCGCCTGGGGCAACATCGAGGCCCTCAAGGACAACGAGGAGCCGGTCAAGGGCACCGTCATCGAGGTCGTCAAGGGCGGCCTGATTCTCGACATCGGGTTGCGCGGCTTCCTGCCCGCCTCGCTGGTCGAGATGCGGCGGGTCCGCGACCTGCAGCCTTACGTGGGTCGCGAGCTCGAAGCCAAGATCATCGAGCTGGACAAGAACCGCAACAACGTGGTGCTCTCACGTCGCGCGTGGCTGGAGCAGACCCAGTCCGAGGTGCGCAGCGAGTTCCTCAACCAGCTGGCCAAAGGCCAGGTCCGCAAGGGTCAAGTCTCCTCGATCGTCAACTTCGGGGCGTTCGTGGACCTCGGTGGCGTGGATGGTCTTGTCCATGTCTCCGAGCTGTCCTGGAAGCACATCGATCACCCCAGCGAGGTCGTCGAGGTCGGCCAGGAGGTCACCGTCGAGGTGCTCGACGTCGACTTGGACCGCGAGCGGGTGTCGCTGTCGCTCAAGGCGACTCAGGAGGATCCGTGGCGCCAGTTCGCCCGCACTCACCAGATCGGGCAGATCGTGCCCGGCAAGGCCACCAAGCTGGTGCCTTTCGGTGCATTCGTCCGGGTCGAGGAGGGCATCGAAGGTTTGGTGCACATCTCCGAGCTGGCCGAGCGGCACGTCGAGATCCCCGAGCAGGTTGTGCAGGTCGGTGACGACGTGATGGTCAAGGTCATCGACATCGACCTGGACCGGCGGCGGATCTCGCTGTCCCTCAAGCAGGCCAACGAGGGGCTGTCCCCGGAGATGGAGTTTGACCCGACCCAGTACGGCATGACCGCCGAGTACGACACTGAGGGCAACTACATCTACCCCGAAGGCTTCGATCCTGAGACCAACGACTGGCTTGAGGGTTACGAGAAGCAGCGCCAGGAATGGGAGCGTTCCTACGCCGAGGCTCAGGTCCGTTTCGAGCAGCACCGCAAGCAGGTCGTCAAGGCAGCCGAGGTCCAGTCGGACGCGGCTGAGGACCAGAACTACTCCTCGGCGACTACCGAAGCGCCCACCCCCAGCGGCGGCCCTGGCGCTGGTTCGCTCGCCAGCGACGAGCAGCTGGCGGCACTGCGGGAGAAGCTCTCCGGAGGCGTGTAGTCAGGTACTCACCGTTGCGCAATGCTGAGGGTCGGACTTACCGGAGGGATTGGATCCGGTAAGTCCACGGTGGCAGCCCGGCTGGCGCAGCGGGGGGCGTGGATCATCGACTCGGATCGGATCGCCCGCGAGGTGGTCGAGCCCGGTACTGACGGACTGCGCGCCGTGGTGAACGAGTTCGGCGCGGAGATTCGAACTGAGGGTGGCGCGCTGGATCGGTCGGCGTTGAGCGCGCGGGTGTTCGGTGACGCGGACGCCCGAAGCCGGCTCAACGCCATCGTGCACCCGCTGGTTGCGGCGCGCACCGCTGAGCTGCTCGACGCGGCACCGCACGATGCCATCGTCGTGCAGGATGTTCCGTTGCTGGTGGAGGCGGGGTTGGCAGCGGGGTTTCCACTCGTCGTCGTGGTGCACGCAGACGCCGAGGTACGGGTTCGGCGGCTGGTGGACCAGCGCGGGATGCCTGCGGCGGACGCCCGCGCGCGGATCGCGGCGCAAGCCACTGACGAACAGCGCCATGCCGCCGCGGATGTGTGCCTCGACAACACCGGTGCCCGGGACGAGACCCTCGCGGCGGTGGATCAGCTGTGGGCACACCGGCTGGTGCCTTTCGAGGACAACCTCCGGCATCGCCGCCGGGCACCGCGGCCGGCAGCCCCGGTGCTCGTCGCGCCCGACCGCAGTTGGCCGTGGCAGGCGAAGCGAGTGATCGCCCGTGTCGCAGCGGTGGCAGTCGGTCGGGCATTGCGCATTGACCACATCGGCTCAACATCGGTGCCTGGCCTGGACGCCAAGGACGTGCTGGATGTGCAGGTGGTCGTCGCTGACCTCGATGTGGCCAAGCAACTGGCCGACGACCTGCTCGGCGCGGGATTGATCAGGCTTCCCGGCCACTGGTGGGACAGCGCCCCGGACGGCTGCACCTGGGACAAGGCGATAGCGGTCAACGCCGATCCGGCTCGGGCTGTCAACTGCCACATCCGGCCCATCGCCTCCCCGGCCTGGCGGCAAACCGTGCTGCTGCGGGACTGGCTGCGGGCCCATCCGTCAAGCGCTCGCAAGTACGCCGAGGCCAAGCATCGATTGGCGGCACGGCCCTGGGACAGCATCGACGCCTACGCCGACGCGAAAACGCCGTTCGTGCACGCGGCGCTTGATCGCGCCGAGCAGTGGGCAGCGCGAACCGGCTGGCTGGTGGAGTGAATACCGGCTGATGTCAGTGCCGGCTCCAGGTCGGCCACGCACCCACTGTCGACAGCCACCGGTCCAACCGGTAACCGTGCCGGGCCAGACCGTCCACCGTTCGATAGGTCGTGGCCAAGGCCGCCTGCGCAGCGGGTGGGTCGAGCAGCCCGGCGAGCACCGCGTCCAGCAACTCATCGGTGTCCAGCACATCGACGCCGCGGCCGACCCGGACGATGAGATCTAGATAGTGGTCCTCGGTGCGCCAACGCCTGGTGTCGGTGTCGATTCGCACAACGTCGAGGTAGAAGTCCTGGTCACGCTCATGACCGGGCCGATAGAACCAGTCGGTGATCCTTAACCCCACCTCAGGCAGCAGCCACGACTCGAGCGCGCGGATCGACGGATGGTCGTCGACATCACGGGCGAGGTAGAGACCGAACGGCTCGACCCGATACTCGCCGACCCTGCGGACGATGCCCTTGGGATCGGTGTTGGTCATCGCGTCCAGATCAAACAGCTCGACCTTAGGAGGATGTATATGTGGAGCGGTCGCGGCACTCATCCGGTGCGGGGCCGTCATAGAGGCCGACCCTACGCACGTCCCGGCAGACGGCACCAGGCGAAGGCAGACTGTCAGCGGCCCGGCCTACCCTCAATGCCATGACCGATGCTGCCGCCATCCAACGCGATCTGCGTCCGCACTCCGAGTTCCGCCCGCTCGGCAACACACCGCGGACGCAGGGCCGGTTCCAGATGGTCAGTGACTACGCGCCCGCCGGCGACCAGCCGGCCGCTATCGACGAGCTGGAACGTCGGATCACCGCTGGCGAGCGTGACGTCGTGCTGCTGGGCGCCACCGGAACAGGTAAGTCGGCCACCACGGCCTGGCTGATCGAACGGGTGCAGCGCCCCACGCTGGTGATGGCGCCGAACAAGACCCTCGCCGCGCAACTCGCCCACGAGCTGCGGGACTACTTCCCGGACAACGCGGTGGAGTACTTCGTCTCCTACTACGACTACTACCAGCCCGAGGCATACGTCCCGCAGACCGACACGTACATCGAAAAGGACTCCTCGATCAACGATGACGTGGAGCGGCTGCGGCACTCCGCCACGATGTCGCTGCTCACCCGTCGCGACGTCGTCGTCGTCGCTTCGGTGTCCTGCATCTTCGGGCTCGGTACCCCCCAGGAGTACCTGAACCAGTCGATCCACGTACCCGTCGGTGGTGAGGTCGGGCGCGACGCACTGTTGCGGGCTCTGGTCGGTATCAACTACACCCGCAACGACCTCGCGTTCGCCCGCGGGACGTTCCGGGTCCGTGGTGACACCGTCGAGGTCATCCCGGCCTACGAGGAGCTCGCGGTCCGCATCGACTTCTTCGGTGATGAGGTCGAGTCGCTGTATTACCTGCACCCGCTCACCGGGGAGGTGGTCCGGGAGGTAACCGAGCTGCGGATCTTCCCGGCCACACACTACGTCGCCGGACCGGAGCGGATGGAACGCGCCATCATGGGCATCGACGCCGAGTTGGGAGATCAGCTGGCCGCGCTGGAGAGGCAGGGCAAGCTGCTGGAGACCCAGCGGCTGCGGATGCGAACCCAGTACGACGTGGAGATGATGCGTCAGGTCGGTTTCTGCAACGGAATCGAGAACTACTCGCGGCACATCGACGGGCGCCCGGCCGGCTCGGCACCAGCCACCCTGCTGGACTACTTCCCCGACGACTTCCTGCTGGTCATCGACGAATCGCACGTCACGGTGCCGCAGATCGGCGGGATGCACGAAGGCGACGCCTCCCGCAAGCGCACCCTGGTGGAGCACGGCTTCCGGCTGCCCTCGGCGCTGGATAACCGGCCGCTGACGTGGGAGGAGTTCCAGGACAGGATCGGTCAGACGGTGTACCTGTCGGCGACCCCGGGACCCTATGAGATGGGCCAGGCCGGTGGCGAGTTCGTCGAGCAGGTCATCCGACCGACCGGCTTGGTGGACCCCGAGGTCGTGGTGAAGCCCACCCAGGGCCAGATCGATGACCTGGTGCATGAGGTACGCATTCGCGCGGAACGCAACGAGCGGGTCTTGGTCACCACATTGACCAAGAAGATGGCCGAGGATCTCACCGACTATCTGCTCGAGCTCGGCATCCGGGTCCGCTACTTGCACTCCGAGGTGGACACGCTGCGTCGGGTGGAACTGTTGCGGCAGTTGCGGCTCGGTGAGTTCGACGTGCTGGTCGGGATCAACCTGCTCCGCGAGGGTCTTGACCTGCCTGAGGTGTCGCTGGTGGCGATCTTGGATGCGGACAAGGAGGGGTTCCTTCGCAGCGGGACTTCGCTGATCCAGACCATCGGCCGCGCGGCGCGCAACGTGTCGGGCGAGGTGCACATGTACGCCGACAGGGTTACTGACTCGATGCGCCGGGCCATCGACGAGACCAACCGGCGACGGGCCAAGCAGGTCGCCTACAACACCGAACGCGGCGTGGACCCGCAACCGCTGCGCAAGAAGATCAACGACATCCTCGAGCGGGTCTACGCCGAGGCCGGTGACACATCGGAAACGGTTGCGGTGCAGGTCGGCGGATCCGGACGCAACGCCTCCCGAGGCAAGCGCGCCGCCGGTGAGCCCGGGCGGGCCCGTAACAGCGCCGGCGTGCTGGAGGGTCGGGACACCTCATCAATGCCTCGTGCCGAACTCGCAGACCTGGTGCAGCAGCTCACAGATCAGATGCTGGGCGCGGCACGGGAACTGCAGTTTGAGCTGGCGGCCCGGCTCCGGGACGAGATTGCCGACCTCAAAAAGGAACTCCGCGGCATGGACGCCGCCGGCCTCCGCTAGTTGGGCGCCCTTCAAGTACCGCCAACCCCGTGCGGGAACGTCACTAACCGCCACCAACCCAATCGGGTGCTGGTCACGCCTATGCCCGCCTGAATGCGGTCAAGGTGTCGGGGCGGCCGCTATACGGGGGAGGTCGGGCGCGAGGTGCTCAAGGTGGCCAACGAAGCGATCAGCAACGCCTTGCAGCACGCTTCGCCACACCGGATCCGTGATGCATTCGGTCACCCAGCGCGACCCGCTCACGACCCGAGAGCGTGAAGTGCTGTGGCTGATCGGCCGAGGACTGTCCAATCGGCTTATCGCCCGCGAGCTGGTGCTGTCAGAGAAAACGGCGAAGCGCATGTCAGTGCGATCGTCGGCAAGCTTGGAGTGGCTGATCGGACTCAGGGAGCGCTGCTGGCGGTACGCGATGGGCTGGTCGACCCCTGACCCGCAAAGCCGTGCCCACAGTCACTCGGGGACGGCCTTCAGCGCCGCGTGCATACCACGGGGACGTACTCGCGTGGGTGTGAGACTCCGCCGTCTGACTGGTAGCGACTGTCGAAGAAGTCGACCCACGTCTGATGGAATTGGTCGCGGCGGTCTTCATCAAGCGCTTCGGCCGCCGTTTTCGTCGGTCCGTAGCTCGACGAGAACAGCTGCCAGTAGCCCTCTCCTGTCGCAACGTCGAGGATGGTGACGCGTTTGTCGATGCCGAGTTCAAAACGCGTCGCCGAGAAGTTCGCGCGCTACCTCCTCGAGCCCCCAGGCGAACGGATTCCCGGCGCCTGCCGGCGGCGTCGGCAGAACGGCCTCATCATCGTGAACATTTGACCCACGCCGCCCTCCGGTGTCCAGTTGGCGAGGGCGATCTGGCCGCCGGGTGCAACGACGCGCGCCAATTTATGAGCTGCCGCTGCATGGTCGGGCGCGAACATGATCCGGTAGGTCGATGACACGCTGTCGCGGGCAGCGTTGGCGAGCTCAAGCCGCTCGCAGTCGCCGACCCGGTAGTCGATTGCAAGTGTCTGTTCTTGTGCCCGCTTCTTCGCCGTTCGATCAGGAGCGAGGTAGACGCCAGTGACCCTCGCACCCGCCCTGGCCGCCAACTCGGCAACTGGCCCGTCCCGTACGCCAGGTCCAACCAGCGGAGTCCAGGCTGCGGGTCGAGACGCTTTATCACGAGAGCGTGGATGTCGGAAACTATTTCGGTGACGTTCTGGTAGGGACCGTTACCCAACATGACCGATGTCGCTGCTCCAATTCCTCGAAAGCCATAATAGACTCCTCTGCCGGCCGACGATTCAGTCGATGACCGGTTTGATGTTCTGGTGTGTGATGCGGGACGATCCGCCCGCTCTTGGCCGAATCGCAAATAAGGGTTCATTTTCGAGTCGATCCGGGACATGTTCCGACGATGTACTGAACGGTGTTACGAAAGCTTCGTGGAGTGGTGGGATCCGGCCACATCGCCTCCCGTACAGCGGCCTTGGCTTCTTCTTGTCGTTCCGGCGGCAACTGTGCGGCCGTTACGCCGGCCAGTGTGTTCCATGCGCTGTCGAAGTCGTCGAAGTCGAATCCGAGCACCTCGGTTTGGACTTGAGCCTCGATGCCGCAATCAGCAAGCTGGTCGAGGAACGGTGCGGTGTCTCCGAGTGCGCCGGGGCCGACACCGGACACCGGCGGCGTCGGTGCGAACCGGGCCGCAGTCTGTTGGAACAACACGATGTCGCAACTCTCAGATCCGGACCAGACCGCACCCACCAGACGCCCTCCAGGACGTAGCACCCGGGCGAGTTCGCGCGCAGCGGCGGCACGGTTGATGACGTACATCAGCGACAGCGAAGCCAGGATGACATCGAATGCGTTCTCCTCAGCGGGGATCGCCTCTGCTGCTCCCTCGCGCACCTGGAATTGCGCGGTGCAGCCCTCGGACCGTCGCCGAGCGCGGTCCAGCATCTCCGGGCTGATGTCGACGGCGAGGACGAGGCCTTCGTCTGCCACCAGCGCGGCCGCCTTGGCTGCTGCGGCTCCCGTCCCGGTTCCCAGGTCCAAAACGTGGTCACCTACTCGCAAGCCGGCCCGGCGTAAGAGGCCGTCGACCACCGGCTCGAACCGGGGGTCGATTTGGTCACGGTAGATCTCCGAGATCCGATCCCACACTCCGATCTGCCAGACCAGACCCTGACTGTTGGTCGCCATGGGCGCCCTTTCGGTGTATCCGTTCATGACGCGTGGTGCGCTCATGATCGCCTCATTCACTGATGAGCAGGTTAGGAGACTGCGGCCCGCAGGTGCTTACCCAAACAGCTCCTGAGGAAGAGGCTGGCGAACCAGCGGAAATACGCATCACCGTCGAAGGATGGCCAGGACCTAAGACCAAGGTCGGAGCGGAACCAGTGCCGCAGCAAGAGGGAGCGCGCCGGTTCCTCGCGCACCGTGGAGGCATGCAAACCGCACTGATCACCGAAGCCTCGCGTGCCCTGGGCCGCGCACTCTCAACGCTTCCTCGCTCGGGCAGACCCCGCTACCTGTGCTGGCCGGCTACCGGGCCGAGGACCTTCGCGCAGTTTTCGAGACCAACATCCGCTCCCTGGCCGCTGTCGGCTTACCGCACCGAGTACGCCGATACCCCAGGCAGCGCGGAGATCCCCAGCGCAGGCCCGCCACTGACCAAGCGGCTGTTGTATCGGCTGCGCGCTCGCGGAGTGCAGGTTGCGGCGTTGCTGTACCACACTGGGGTGTCTTCCGCGGGACCCGGTGAGCCACCGTATGGGGAGTGGTGGGCCGTGCCAGCCTCGACCACTGAGGTGGTGCATGCGGCTCGCGCTGAAGGTCGCCAGGCGCGGTGGGCACCACAGTGGTGGGCGCCCTGGAGTCCGCCAGAGCCACCGGTGGCGGCGGTTCGGGCTGGACCGACTTTGTCGTCATGCCAGAGCGCGGAGTCGCGATGGTGGACGGGCTACTCACCGGCTGGCACGAGCCGGCGGCGTCACACCTGCTGAGGCTGGGGGCGCTGGCAGGCCCGACCTGCTCGCCGCTTCCTACCTCGAGGCGTCACGCGCTGGGTACCGCTGGCACGAGTTCGGCGATGTTCACCTCATTCTGCCAGGTGGGTGACTCACGGCGCACAATGGAGCTTCACGTAGTCGTCGGAAGGTGGCTCCCTCGTGTCCTCTCCAGCAGACGTGCTCACCTCCCGCTTCGGCGATGGCCTGGCGGTCGGCCCCGACCTCACCGCGGCGGCGGAGTCCGCCGTCACCCAGGCCCTCGCTCCGTTACGCGGTCAACGACCTGACCTGCTGTGCATGTTCGTTTGCAGTGACGATCCGGACGCGGTTGAATCAGCGGGCACCTGTGCGATGGAGCTGGCCGGAGCCGGTACGACGCTGGGTTGCAGCGCCGGCGGGGTGATCGGTGCCGGCCGGGCAGTGGAGGCCCAGCCCGCGGTCAGCGTGTTTGCGGCCTGCCTTCCCGGGGTCAAGCGCACGCCACTGCACCTGCAGCTGGTACGGACTCCCGATGGTGCTGGCGTTATCGGCATGCCAGATCGTCATGAGGACGACACCATCGCGGTCCTTCTCGCCGATCCCTTCACCTTTCCCATAGCGGCCTTCGTGCAGCGCTCCAACGACGACCTCACCGGTCTACCACTGATCGGCGGCGTGGCCAGCGGGCCCCGCGGTGGGCAGTCCGCGCGGCTGTTCCTGGATGGGCGCAGCGTGCCGACCGGCGCGGTGGGGGTAGTGCTGGGCGGTCCCATTGCCGCCGTCCCGGTGGTCAGCCAGGGTTGCCGTCCCTTCGGCCCCCCGATGATCGTCACCAAGGCCGAGGGCAACGTGCTGCTGGAGCTGGCCGGCACACCCGCTCTGACGAAGCTCGAACAGATCGTTGCTGAACTCCCACCCGAAGAACGGCAAGCCGTCGCCCGGGGATTGCACATCGGCGTCGCGATGGACGAGTACGTCGAGGAGCACGAGCGCGGTGACTTCCTCATCCGCGGCGTCATGGGCGCCGACAGAGAGCGGGGCGCGATCGCCATCGCAGAAGTCGTGGAGGTGGGTCGCACTGTTCGCTTCCAGGTGCGGGACGCCTCCGCCGCCGACGATGATCTCAAGGAGGCGTTCTCCCGGTTCCGGGCGGAGAACGGTCCGGTGGGCGGCGCGCTGCTGTTTTCCTGCAATGGGCGGGGCAAGACCATGTTCCCGAGTGCCGATCACGACGTGCTGGCGGTGCGCGCCGGGCTCGACACCACCGGTGTGGCTGGGTTCTTCGCGGCCGGCGAGATCGGCCCGGTCGCTGGCCGGAACCATCTCCACGGATTCACCGCATCGATCCTGGTATTCGGCGCAGGCACTTCCTGAATGGCGAC
>DASVWA010000257.1:0-6233 GCA_036389855.1 Pseudonocardiaceae bacterium | reverse complement strand
TGGCCGTCGTTTGAGACGTCTCGAACGGGGGTTGGTGGTCCTTGAAGAGCGACCAATGTCACGCTACGCGGCAGGACGGCTCGCGGCCCTCCAGGAAGTCTTGCAGGTTGTCCAGCACGAGCATGCCCATTGCGGTGCGGGTCTCCAGGGTTGCGCTGCCCAGATGCGGCAGCAGCACAGCGTTCTCCAGCCGTCGCAGTGCCTCCGGCACATCGGGTTCACTCTCGTAGACGTCCAGCCCGGCGCCAGCGATCGTGCCCGACTGCAGGGCCTTGACCAGCGCGTCCTGGTCAACGACGTCGCCGCGGGCACTGTTGATCAGGAATGCGGTCGGCTTCATCCGGGCCAGCCGGGCGGCGTCCATGAGGTGGGTGTTCTCGCCACCGCCGGGCATGTGCAGGGAGACGAAGTCGGCGGCCTCCAGCAGCTCCTCCACGGTGGCCACCCGCCGGGCGCCTGGAATCCCGTGGTCGGGCTCGAAGTCGACCGGATCGTAGAAGATCACCGGCATGCCGAAACCGAAGTGGCCGCGGCGGGCCACCGCCACCCCGATGCGGCCCATCCCGACGATGCCCAGGGTCTTTCCGGTGACGTCGGCGCCCATCATGTGGGTGGGACACCACCCGGTCCACCGTCCGGCGCGGACTTCCCGCTCGCCCTCACCCGCGCGCCGGGCCACCATCAGCAGCAGTGTCATCGCAGTGTCCGCGGTGGTGTCGGTGAGCACCCGAGGGGTGTTGGTCACGACGATCCCGGCCTTGGCCGCGGCATCGATGTCGATGTGGTTGTAGCCGACGCCGAAGTTGCCGAGGAACTTGGTCCGCAGCTCACCGGCGAACAGCTCGGCCGGCAGCCGGTCGGAGACGGTCGGCAGCACGACATCGGCCTGCTTCAGCGCAGCACGCAGCCCGTCGCGCCCGAGCGGCACGTCGTCGGCGTTGAGCCGGACGTCCGGGAAGCGCCGCTGCAGCTCCTGCTCCACCGACGCCGGCCACTTGCGGGTCACCACGATGACCGGGTCATGCACGGCGGTCCTCCCTAGCAAATCAGACCGTGACTGGGGTGAGGCCGTGCTCGGCGAGTACCCGGGCCACGGTGGCGCCTATCGCGGACGGGTTCGGCACCATCGTGACGCCCGCGGCGGTCAGGATCTCGGCCTTCTCCTGCGCGGACTCACCGACAGCGGACACGATCGCGCCAGCATGGCCCATCTTGCGGCCCTTCGGAGCGGACAGCCCCGCGATGTATGCGATCACCGGTTTGGTCACGTGGTCGCGCACGTAGTCGGCACCCTCGGCCTCCTGGGGGCCGCCGATCTCCCCGATCATCACGATGGCATCGGTTTCGTCGTCGGCCTCGAACAGTTCCAGGTGGTCACGGAACGACGAGCCGTTCACCGGGTCGCCGCCGATGCCCACCGACGTGGAGATCCCGATGCCTAACGCCTTCATCTGGGACGCGGCCTCGTAGCCCAGGGTGCCGGAGCGCCCGATCACCCCGACCCGCCCAGGCAGGTAAATGTGCCCAGGCATGATGCCCACCAGTGACTTCCCCGGGCTGATGGCCCCGGCGCAGTTCGGCCCGGTGAGCGTCATCCGCTGCTGCGACTTGTAACGCCGCATGTAGCGCTTGACCCGCATCATGTCCTGCGTCGGGATGCCGTCGGTGATGCAGGCGCAGAACCGGATCCCGGCATCGGCGGCCTCCATCAGGGAGTCAGCGGCGAACGGGGGCGGCACGAACACGATGGAGGCGGTGGCCCCGGTCTCGGCCACCGCGTCCTTCATGGTGTTGAAGACCGGGCGGTCCAGCACCGTCTCGCCGCCTTTGCCCGGGGTGACCCCGGCGACCACATTGGTGCCGTAGTCGATCATCTCCTCGGCGTGGAAGCGCCCGATGCGACCGGTGATGCCCTGCACCACCACGCGGGTGTGCTCGTCAATCAAGATGGCCATGACCCCTCCAGCACTCAGGCGCTCGTAGCAGTGGGGGCCAGCACAGCGACGGCCTTGCGCGCCGCATCGGCAAGGCTGTCCGCAGTGATGATGGGCAGGCCGGAGTCCCGCAGGATCGCATGCCCCTCCTCGACGTGGGTGCCGGCCAGCCGCACCACGACCGGAATCTTGACGTCGATCTCTTTGAACGCGGCGACGATGCCCTGGGCGACCCAATCGCAGCGGTTAATGCCCGCAAAAATGTTGATGAGCATCGCCTCGACCTTCTCGTCCTGCAGTACCGCACGGAACGCCTTGAGCACCCGCTCGGGCGATGCTCCACCGCCGATGTCCAGGAAGTTCGCCGGCTCACCACCGACGAGCTTGATCATGTCCATGGTCGCCATCGCCAGACCAGCACCATTGATCATGCAGCCGATGTTGCCTTCGAGGCCCACATAGGCCAGCCCACGGTCGGCGGCGTGGCTTTCCCTGCTGTCTTCCTGGCTGCGGTCGCGCAACTCGGAGATATCCAGATGACGGAACAGCGCGTTGTCGTCAAAAGACATCTTGGCGTCCAGCGCGACCAGGTCGCCATTGCTCGTCACCGCCAGCGGGTTGATCTCGAGCATGGTGGCGTCCAGGTCGCGGAAAGCACGGTAGGCGCGGCGAAACAGCCGGCTCGCGTCGGCGAGCTGGGCTGCTTGCAGGCCCACCGCAAAAGCGATCTCCCGGGCCTGAAACTCCAGAAAACCCGCCGCGGGTTCGATCGTCGTGCGGATCAACGTTTCGGGCTTGGAGGCGAGCAGCTCCTCGATCTCCACCCCGCCCTCGGCCGAGGTGATGATGCAGACCCGTTCGATGCGGCGATCGAGCACGATGCCGAAATACAGTTCGCGGGCGATCTCGGTGGCCTCCTCGACGTACACCCGGTAAATCAGCTTTCCGCGCGGCCCGGACTGCTTGGTGACCAGCCGCTTGCCGAACATGCTGTTCGCCACGTCCTGCACCTCACGGTCGGAGCGACACAGCTTCACCCCGCCGGCCTCGCCGCGGCCGCCGGCGTGCACCTGGGCCTTGACCACCCAGGCCGACCCACCGATCTCGGTGCACCGGTAGGACGCCTGCTCGGGGCTGTAGGCCAAACCCCCTCGCGGTACGGGTACTCCGAAACGGGCCAGGATCTCCTTGGCCTGGTATTCGTGAATGTCCACACCCGCCCCCTTAGGTCCGGCTTGCCGCGGCGGCCCGGATCGCTTCATCCATCGCGATCACCGTCTTGGCCATTCGCTCCGAAGCAGCGTCGATCATCTTGCCGTCCACCGACGCAGCGCCCTTGCCTTGCGCCTCGGCCTCCCGGAGCGCATCGATGATCCGCTGTGCCCGGTCGACCTCGGCCTTGGGCGGGCTGAACACATCATTGGCCAGCGCGACCTGGTTGGGGTGAATCGCCCACTTGCCCTCACACCCCAGCGCGGCCGCCCGCCGAGCCCCGGCCTGAAAACCATCAGGATCGGAGTAGTCACCAAATGGGCCGTCGATTGGCCGCAATCCGTAAGCCCGGCACGCCACGATCATCCGCGACAATGCGAAATGCCACTGATCACCGGGGTAGTCCGGGTTCAGGCCACCGATGCTCACTGTGCGAGCCCGGTTGCTCGCGGCGTAGTCGGCCACCCCGAAATGCAGCGCTTCCAACCTCCCCGGGCTGCTCGCGATGGCCTCTACGTTCGCCATGCCCAGCGCGGTCTCGATCAGCGCCTCGATACCCACCTTGAGCTGGTATCCCTTGGCTTGCTCGATCTGGTCGATCAGCGTCTCCACGCAATACAGATCAGCGGGCACGCCTACCTTGGGCACCAGAATGGTGTGCACCCGGTCGCCGGCTTGCTCCATCACGTCGATGACGTCGCGGTACATGTAGTGGGTGTCGAGCCCATTGATGCGTACCGACACCGTCTTGCCCTTGGCCGCCCAATCGATGTCCCGCAGCGCCTCGATGACGTTGCGGCGGGCCTGCTCCTTCTCCGGTGGGGCGACCGCGTCCTCCAGATCCAGGAAAACGAAGTCCGCCGCGCTGTCCGCCGCCTTGTCGATGAAAGTGGCGTTCGAGCCAGGTACCGCTAGCTCACTACGCTGCAACCGGGGCTTACGCATCGGGTAGAGGGTGTGGCTCATCGCACTGACTCCTCCTTTTTGCGGCTAGCAGCGGCGGTCTACTGGGGTGACGCGGGCGTCGCCTCCCCGATGAGGTCGGTTTCCTCTTCCAGCGCAGTGGTTGCGCTGCGGTAATAATCCTGGGCCGCCGCGACACCGGACCCGAGCTCGACCTTGGCTCCGGCGTCGGCTAGCGACATCTCCGCGCTGGCCAGCGCGGCAAGGCACATCACCTCGTTGAGGTCGCCGAGGTGGCCTATCCGGAACACCTTGCCCGCCACCTTGGACAGTCCGGCCCCGAACGCCGTGCGGTAGCGGTGATAACCGATCTGGCACACCTCCGCAGCGTCCACTCCCTCGGGCGTGCGGATTGCCGTGACGGTGTCGGAATACCACTGTGGCCGCAGCGCGCACAGGGACAGACCCAACGCGTCCACCCCGCGACGGACTCCCTCCGCGAGCCGGTGGTGCCGTGCGAACACCTGCGGCAGGCCCTCCTCGAACAGCAGGTCCAGCGAGCACCGCAGGCCGTGCAACATCGGCGTGGACGGGGTGTAGGGAAAGTAGCCCAGGTCGTTGATCTTGAGCATGTCCTCGAAGCTGAAGTAGCAGCGCTCCATCGTCGAGGACATGTGTGCATCCAGCGCCTTGACGCTGACCCCGAGCATGGACATCCCGGCAGGCAGCATCAGCCCTTTCTGCGAGCCGGTCACCGCCAGGTCGACACCCCACTTCTCCTGCTCGAACGGGATCGAGGCCAGCGACGACACTGCGTCCACGTACAGCAGGGCATGCGAGCCGGCCTCGTCCATCACCCGCCGGACCGCCGCCACGTCGGACGTCACTCCGGTGGCAGTCTCGTTGTGGCAGACGAAGACGCCTTTGATGGTCTTGTCCTCGGTGAGGTGGCGCTCGTAGTCCTCCAGCGGGAGCCCCTCACCCCACTCCCGGTCGATACAGATCACGTCGAGGCCCAGCCGGCGCGCCATCGGGGCCCAGAGGTGGGAGAACTGCCCGAAACGCGACATCAGCACCCGGTCGCCCCGGTTGAGGGTGTTGCTGATCGCCGCCTCCCACGCCCCGGTACCGGAGGACGGATACATGAACACCCGGCCGGTCTCGTTGGCGAAGACCTTTTTCAGGTCGGCAAACAGCGGCAGGGTCAGCTCGGGGAAGTCCGGTGCCCGATGGTCTTGCTGCGGGACGTTCATCGCACGGCGCACCGCGTCCGGAACGTTGGTCGGCCCAGGAACGTATAAGTGGACGGGTCCGTTAGGCATGGCCGCCACCGCCCTTGGGAGCGGAGTCCGTCCGGGGGTCGGAGCGCTGCGAGCCTGGGGCCAGCTGCGGATACAGCGGGTAGCGCTTGGCCAGCACCCTGGTGCGCTCGGTCAGCGCGGCTCGCTTGGCGTCGTCCATATTGCCGGTCAGTGCCTCGGCGATGACCTTGCCGATCTCGTGGAAGTCGCTTTCCTGCAGACCTCTGGTGGCCAACCCTGGGGCTCCGATCCGCAAACCGGAGGCGACGGACGGCGGCCGAGGGTCAAACGGCACCGCGTTGCGGTTCACGGTGATTCCGACCTCGGCGAGCCGGTCCTCGGCCTGCTGGCCATTGAGCGGCGATTCCCGCAAGTCGGCGAGCACCAGGTGGGTGTCGGTGCCACCGGTGAGCACGTTGAGCCCCCCGTCGAGCATCTCCTCGGCGAGCGCGCGCGCTCCGGCGCGAGTGCGCTGCTGGCGCTCCCGGAACTCCTCCGACGCGGCGATCTTCAATGCCACCGCCTTGGCGGCGATCACGTGCATCAGCGGCCCGCCCTGCCAGCCGGGGAAGGTACGCGAGTTGATCTTCTTCTTGAACTCGTCCTTGCAGAGGATCATCCCGCCGCGCGGACCACCCAGCGTCTTGTGGGTCGTCGTGGTGACCACATGCGCGTGCGGGACCGGGTTGGGGTGCTCACCGGCGGCGACCAGGCCGGCGAAGTGCGCCATGTCGACGAACAGGTAGGCGTCCACCTCGTCGGCGATCCGGCGGAAGTGAGCGAAGTCGATCTCGCGGGGGTAAGCCGACCAGCCGGCAAGGATCATCTTCGGCCGGTGTTCCTTCGCCAGTCGCTCAACCTCGTCCATGTCCAGCAGCGAGGT
>DASVWA010000256.1:0-1733 GCA_036389855.1 Pseudonocardiaceae bacterium | reverse complement strand
GCCGAGCGGCGGTCCACCACGGACGCCGAGCAGGTGGAGACGCTGGTGGCCGAGCGGCCCTATGGGGTGTTCTCCCGGCAGCTGTTCCTGGGCGAGACGTTGGACACCGACCGGATCGAAGCGCACTACGACGCCGGCGTGTTAACCCTGCGAATCCCGGTGGCCGAGCAGGCTAAGCCTCGCAAGATCGAGGTCAGCGCGGGGAAGGCTAAGGAGATCACCAGCTGAGACCCACTTGGTCTGGCGTGAGCCGCTAAGTGCCGCCAGGCCGGGCCAGCGGGTGCCCGCCGTGCTGACCGCCGGTGGCGCAGGTTTTCATATCGCGAAATCGCTGCGCGGGGTGACTTGGCGATCATTGGTCAGCACGGCGTGGGTTTCCGCCCGAACCGGTGGGTTGGCACCTCGGCATTGCTGAGGGGGCCAGGATGACTGGCCCCTACGCGGCTCCCCCGCTGGACCGTCTGTGGTGAGCAATGATCGGACTGCGGTGAACACGAGGATCAGAGGAGGAGGGAAGGAGATCGCCATGGCGCTTCCTGTGCTGGGCCGCAACCACGCGGTAGAGCAAAAGGGTCAATCCGCTCGGGGGTGGAAGGCGCCGGTGGGTCGGTGGTCACCGTGGGCGGAGTTCATCGAGCTGCACGATCGGATGGGCCGGTTGTTGTCTGAGGCCTTTGGTGACGCGCACCGGCCTGGCGGCGAGTGGCGGCCGGCTGCGGATGTGGAGGAAACCGCTGAGGCCTATGTCGTCGAGCTCGACTCGAGCTGCCCGGGGTTAAGCGCGAGGACGTCTCGGTGGAGTTCAGTGGCGGCGAGCTGGCCATCACCGGTGAGGTCAAGGAGCGCGAACGAGTGGGGTTCCTGCGCACACGAACCCGACTGGTAGGTCGATTCGACTACCGGGTGAGCCTGCCCGCCGACGTGCAGGACGACCAAGCGCACGCCTCGCTGTCAGACGGGGTGCTCACGGTGCGGATACCGAAAAGCGAGAAAGCCCGCCCGCGCAGCATCCCGATCAGCAGCTGACGCGAGCCTGCGGGATCTAAGGGCTCGACGGCAAGAGTGACCAGCGGGGGGACAGTGAGGACTGGTGACCCGGTGACCACGATCCGAACAGGGGCGAGCTGCCCAATTCGTTGTCCTTCATGAAATCCACAGATCAGACAGTCGAGGAGGTGTAAGTCATGCGTAAGTACGTCAATGGGTTCAAGACCGCGCTGCTGTTGGGTGCGATGAGTGCCCTGGTGCTGCTCGTGGGTTCTTTCTTCGGCCGGGAGGGGCTAATTATCGCCTTGCTGGTGGCGTTGGGCCTCAACGGCTACGCCTACCTCAACTCGGACAAGTTGGCGCTGCGAGCGATGCGCGCCCGACCAGTCACCGAGTTCGAGCAACCGGTGATGTACCGCATCGTCCGAGAGCTGGCCACCGCAGCACACCAGCCAATGCCCCGACTTTACGTCAGCCCGACCGAGGCACCTAACGCCTTCGCCACTGGGCGCAACCCACGCAACGCCGCAGTCTGCGCCACTACCGGCCTGCTGCGGATCCTCAACGAGCGGGAACTACGCGCGGTACTTGGCCATGAACTATCGCATGTGTACAACCGGGACATCCTCATCGCGTCTGTGGCCGGTGCGCTAGCTAGCGTGGTCAGCTTCCTGGCCCACCTAGCAAGCTTCGCCGGGCTATTCGGCAGCGCTGACGACGAGGACCACAACCCGCTGGCACTGCTG
>DASVWA010000255.1:0-1536 GCA_036389855.1 Pseudonocardiaceae bacterium | reverse complement strand
CCAGGGCCTGCTCGACTCGGTACTGACCGAGGAGAACCTGGCGAAGACCTTCGACATCGACCTCGTGCTGCAGCGCTCCGGGAATCGGTTCTTCGCCTACCGCCGGTAGCGTGCCAGGGCATGGCAGCAAACAGCGAGTTCGTCAGGCACGAGGTGGATGGCGGCATCGGCATGATCCGGCGGGACCGCCCCCGATGAACGCCTTGAGCCGCAGCTGCGCCAGCGGGATCCGGTCCGCTGCACAGGAGGCCGCAGACCGGCAAGACATCCGCGCGGTGATCGTTACGGCGGGGAGAACGGCACCGAAGACCGTGCAGCGGGGATACGCTCGTTCCTCGGCCACGGACCGGCAAGCGACGTTTATCGGGGGCGCTGACTACACGCTAGCCCGAGCCGCCACGTCCGTGTCATATTGATCTGTGTGCCGCATTCGTGGTTACGATGACTCTACGTAGCCTGGACCATGGGAGGGACCGTCGTCATGATGGCTGTGATCATCGCGCTGCTCGCCATCGGATTCTTGATCGGTGCCGTCGGGATTGCCAAGGGAGTGGTGTGGCTGGGAGTCGTCGGATTCGGGCTGTTCCTGGTCGCTCTCATCTATGGCCTGGTTCAGGCGGCCAGATTAGGCGCTCGTTGATGCCGACTCCTCGCTGAGTCGGGTGCCCGGCTCCCGGTGGGTCGGCTACCGTGCGCAATGTGTTCGACCTTGACCTGCACTCCATCTTTTACTTGACGGCGCAGCACCCCGAGATACCTGCTGCCTTCGCCGCGGCATCGCTGTTGCTCAGCGGTGCCGCCTGGTGGCTCGCGCCGCGCTGGGGATGGGCCCAGGTTCCAGCGGCGCTGGCCGGGTGCGGGCTAGCGCTGGCGCTCGCCGTCACCTTGGTGCGGCCCGTCGGGCTGTTCTCGCCGAGCAGTCTCAACCCGCTGATCGTCCTGCGCGAGTGCGGGATCGGCAGCCTGTCGCTGGCCCGCACCTACGAGAAGCTCAATGTGGCGATGCTGTTGCCGTTTGCGTTTTTCGCGACGCTGGCGACGCGCCGCCCGGCCATCATCACGGCAGCCTGCCTGCTGATCAGCGGGTTGGTGGAGTTCGTGCAGGGCGCCACTGGCGCCGGTACCTGCCAGGCCCGTGACTTGGTGCACAACACGATCGGCAGCGTGCTCGGGGTGGGGCTGGCCGCGGTGTTACTACGGGTGTTGGTGCGACCCCGCGAGGTCACCGCAGGCGTCGAGAGCCCGCTCAGGGCGTCGAGGTAGCTCAATTCAATCTTATGAGGCGTCCTAGCGCCTGCGGCATCACCCCAGACCCGGAGCCGGTCCAGGATCATCGCGTTGATTGATGGCAAATTCGCATCTAACGCTACCCGCGCGAAGTGCCGCTCGGTGCCATGGCCATCGGCGGCCACCACGGCACCGCGGGTGGGTCCGTGGCCACAGATCACCTCCAGCGCCATCGACGTCATTCGCAACGTGCCCGCCACGGCGGCTTCCAACACGGCCAACGGGCAGCCGGCGGGCCGCCTCGGGATC
>DASVWA010000254.1:0-15408 GCA_036389855.1 Pseudonocardiaceae bacterium | reverse complement strand
AGAACAGCAGGCCGTAGCGGTCGAGGTAGTAGGCCACCGCCTTGAGCACCACGAAGACGCCGGCCAGCACTGCGAGCTGCACCCGGGCCGGGCCGGACAGCTGCCCGCCGCGGCCGGCCAGCCTCAGCCCGCCAAAGAGGTAATGGGTAATCAGGGCCCCGAGGAAGGAGAGCACCACAGCGACGAAGGCCCAGGCCAGCATTCTCCGGTAGAAGGGCAACTCGAAGGCGTAGAAGCCGACGTCGTTGTTGAACTGGGGATCGGTCACGCCGAAATTGGTGCCGTGCAGGAACATCTGGACGACCTGCCAGTCGCCCAACGCGGACAGGCCGGCGAGCAGGCCCACCAATGCCGGCACGCCGATACCAACCACCCGCAGCCGCTGAACGATCGCGGTGCGGTATCGCGCCACCGGATCGTCAGGTCCTGCCACCGGCACGAAAACCGGCCGGGTGCGGTAGGCGATCACAATGTTCAGCGCAAGCAACCCGCCGACCACCAACCCGACCACGAGGAACTGCACGATCCGGGTGACCAGGACGGTGGAGAACACCGAGCGGAAGCCCACCTCGCCGAACCACAACCAGTCCACAT
Organism: Pseudonocardiaceae bacterium; assembly: GCA_036389855.1. Taxonomy (GTDB): domain Bacteria; phylum Actinomycetota; class Actinomycetes; order Mycobacteriales; family Pseudonocardiaceae. The sequence continues at coordinate 14,814 of DASVWA010000254.1, read as the reverse complement.
ACGTATCGACCAGCCGCGATCCGACGATCAGTACCACCAGAGCCACAGCCCCGACGGCGATCAGAATCCTGGCGCGTCGGGAGAGGGTGGGAACTCCGGTGGGAGGCCGATTGGCCACAGGACACGCTCCTCCGACGACGGCGACGCAGTGCAGACCCCCCTCGCGCGCAGCCTGTGCTCCCCTACGCCGGGTTGAGTCCTTCCCGTCCAACTCTACGGAGTGCCCTGTGGTTCCGATCCCGGTGGCCGCACCGCTGCGTACAGTGTCCAACTCCGGTGCGACCATGGGCGGGTGAGCGAGCCGACGCCGTACCCGTACCGGTCCCCCGCCTTGGAAGCCACCGTGCGAGAGGTCGAGGAGTTCGTTGCGGCCGCTGGCTGGGACCAGCAGCCGCAGCTGTTCGCACTGGTAGCAACGCCCACCTTGCTGGCCAGCCAGCCTGAATTGGCGGGTCAGCTGGACGCCGACGCCGAACTCACTCCAGTGGCTCAGGAGGCGCTGCCCGCTGGCGAGCTGGATGCCGCGCTGGCCAGCATCGAATGGCCCGAGGCAGTCGCCGGCTGTGCGTTGGTCCAAGAAATCGTGGTGCTCCCGCCCGCAGCGCAGGCGGGTCTGGGCGAGTTGCCCGATGACCCGGCGGATGCCCGCCGCGCCGCCGCCGGGCATCCGCAACGGCGGGAAGGCAGGCTGGTCGCGGCGGTGCTCCGGGACGGCGTCGGGGCCTGTGTACTGCGGCTGCGCGCCGAGTCCGGGGACGACCAGGGACATGACGAGTTGGTAGAAGACCCGCAGCTCGCCCCCAACCTGCTCCGCGCGCTGCTAGAGACGTTGCGCTAGGCGGCTCGGGACGGTCAGCAACCAGGTGGCTGCTGACCGTCCCGCAGTGCATCCAACGCGTGCACCGCCTCCGCCAGGGTGCCTACCCGCACCAGCTGCAGCCCTTCGGGGGCACGCTGCACAGCCTCGGCGCAGTTGCCCGCCGGGACCAGAAACACCGACGCGCCCGCCTCCCGGGCGCGGATCATTTTGAGCGGGATACCGCCGATCGGACCCACCTCACCGCCCGCCTCAATCGCACCGGTACCCGCCACAAAGGTGTTCCCGACCAACGGCCCCGGGGTCAGCTTGTCGACGATGGCCAGCGCGAATATCAAGCCCGCCGACGGGCCCCCTACATCAGCCAGAGTGATGACGATGGCGAAGTTCACGTCAGTCCGATCGGTCACTCCGACACCGAGGTAGCCGCGACCCGGCTGCTCTCCGCGACCGAGCGTGATGGTCACCTCCTGCGGCGCGGCTGCCAGACGCTGGAAGCGGACCTGTACGAGCTGGCCTGGATGGCTGCCAGCGAGCATGTCCACCAGTTGCTGGCTGGTGGTTGTCTCCTTGCCGTCGACGGCCAGCAGCCGATCCCCAGCGGCCAGCTTTCCCTGCGCGGCCCCCCCGGCGGCCACCTGGTCGACCACTACCTGAGTGGGATAACCAAGGTAGCGCAGCGCCGCAGTCTCGGCCTTGGACTCCGAGTCCTGAAACATCTGCTGGTTCTGCTTCTCGACCTGCTGTTCGGTTAGCCCTGGCGGGAAGACCTCGTCGCGGGGAACCAGTGCGCTACGGCCGGATATCCACAGGCCCAGCGCCCCATACAACGTCACCTTGTCGATCACCGAGACGGTCGTCATATTGAGGTGTCCACTGGTTGGATAGGTCTGGGTACCTTTGATGTTCACCACTGTCTTGCCCGCGACCTCGCCCAGGGTGTCGAACGTGGGACCCGGACGAAGTGCGACATAGGGCACCGGCGCCAGCCCGCCCAACAATCCGAGCACCATGGCGAAACCGAGACTGACCAGCAGGGTCCAGGTGCGGCGGCTCACGGCCGGACAGCGTACGTGCCCGGGATCCGCGTAACGTATGGTCCATGAGCGACTTGCCCTTCGGCTTCGGCCCCGAGGACTCGCGAGACCCTCGGGACCCCGATCGGAGGAAACCCCCCGAAGACACCGGCGGCGGCAGCACCGACCCAGCCAACCCGTTCGCAGCCTTCGGGGCCAGCGGCATGGACGTCGGCGCCCTCGGCCAGATGCTCACCCAGCTCGGCCAGATGCTCAGCCAGGGCGCGGCCAGCGGCGGTGGTGCAGGCCCAGTCAACTACGACTTGGCCAAACAGATGGCGATGCAGAAGCTGTCCACAAGCGGCTTGCCCTCCGCCCAGCAGGCATCTGCGACCGCCGACGCAGTGCGGCTGGCCGAGCTGTGGCTGGACGCGGCAACGGCGCTGCCCACCGGGACCCAGAGCAGTGCCGCGTGGGCGCCGCGGGACTGGGTAGAGCGAACGCTGCCCACCTGGCAGCGACTCTGTGACCCGGTGGCGCGCCGGATGGCCGGTTCGTGGATCGACGCTTTGCCCAGCGAGGTCCGCCAGACGGCCGGACCCCTGGTGGCGATGGTCGAGCAGATGGGCGGGATGGCCTTTGGCTCGCAACTGGGCTCGGCGCTGGCCCAGCTCGGAGGTGAGGTGCTCACCTCGACTGATATCGGATTGCCGCTGGGACCGCTAGGAGTGGCGGCGCTGCTGCCCGACGCGGTCGAGCGGTTCGCCGCCGGGTTGGAGCGTAAGAGCTCCGAAGTGATCGTCTTCCTGGCGGCCCGGGAGGCCGCGCACCATCGCCTGTTCGCTCACGTGTCGTGGCTGCGCCAGCGGCTGTTGGGCACCGTCGAGGAGTTCGCCAGCGGGATCCAGGTGGACACCGACGCGCTGCAAGAGATTGCCCGCCAGGTCGACCCCGCCGATCCGCAGAGCATGGATCAGCTGATGGCATCCGGTCTACTGGAGCAACGGAACAGTCCCGAGCAGAAGGCCGCTCTGACTCGACTGGAAGCGCTGCTGGCGCTGGTGGAAGGCTGGGTCGACGTCGTTGTTGCCGACGCCGTGGGCGAACGGCTTCCCGGTGCCAATGCGCTGCGGGAGACACTGCGACGACGGCGCGCGTCCGGGGGGCCTGCCGAGCAGACCTTCGCCACACTGGTCGGCTTGGAGCTGCGACCGCGCAAACTGCGGGCGGCCTCCGAGTTGTGGCGAAAGCTCACTGATCAGCAGGGAATCGAAGCCCGCGACGCCTTGTGGGGCCACCCGGACCTATTACCCACAGCCGAGGATCTCGATGACCCCGCACGGTTCGTCGATCGGGTCGCAAATCAGGCCGCCGAACTGGACGATCCGATCGCGGCGCTGGAGCGCACCGCCGCAGTCGACGCCCCTCGTGAGCAGTCTCCCGAGGGTTCCCAGGCTTCCGGCTCCGAGGCAACTGGCCCCGATGCTTCCGGTCCCGAGCCTCCCGACGATCAACCTCAGCGCCCTCCGGAGTGATCGTCGTCGCCTTGTTGTTTTCCAGGGCTGGCGTAGAGAGCCGCCTGTGCACAGCTGTGGATAGATTGTGGATAACCGATCAGGGCTGTGGACAGCGAGTTGAGCAGCCGGGCCGCGCGCACCAAAATCCCGATACATGAGTCTGCCGAACACCACTGCCATGCCGTCCCATCTGCCTGAGCGGTTACGACTCGCGCCGGGCCGGGCGGCTGTTTGGCGTTCCCCCAGCTGCCTGCAGCTTGGGTTGAACCCGCAACGGGCCATGGTTCTCGACGGCCTGCCAGAACCGCTCGCGGCATTACTCAAGCGCATGGACGGGGTCCGCAGCACTGCGGAGTTGATCGCAACAGCCGAGACGGCCGGATCACCAGCAGGTACTGCCCTCGCACTGCTCACCGACCTGCACCACAGCGGCCTGGTACAGGATGCGTCGGCTGCCGACGACGGTGCACCGGGCTGGCACCGCGTCGCGCTGGCTACCGAGGCAACTGGCTGGTCGGTGCACACCACCTGCGCAACACGACGCGTGCTGCGCCAGCGGCGCGAGGCTACGGTGCGAGTGGCCGGATCCGGCAGGATGACAGTGGCGCTGGCGACCTTGCTGGCAGCGGCCGGCGTAGGGCAGGTCGCGGTGGAGGCCACTGGAATGGTCACCGCCGCAGACATCGGCACCGGTTACGTTCCGGACGATGTCGGCCGGACTCGCGCGGCAGCGGCGGCGGATGCCGTGCGTAGGTGCGCGCCCGAGGCGACCGGTACCCTTCGCCGCCAACCGGACCTGATTGTGCTCTGTGATGTGGCAGTCCCCGAGCCCGTCATGGTGACCGAGCTGCTCGCAGCTGGGATTTCGCATCTCATCGGCTACGCCCACGAAGGAATGGCAGTGGTCGGCCCGCTGGTGTCTCCGGGTCGTAGCAGCTGCCTGCATTGCGCCGAGCTGCACCGTGCGGACTCCGACCTGGCCTGGCCAAAACTGGCGGCCCAGCTGGCCGGGCAGGTTCAGTCCGCGGGATTGGCCTGCACCCAGCTCGCTGCCGCGCTGACCGCTGAACAGGTACTCGCCGCGCTGGCTGGGCCGCGAGCCGGTCTGTCCGTTCCGCCGACGTGGGGAGCCACGCTTGAAGTGGACCCGGTGCGCGGCACGTTACGTCGACATCCCCGCCCAGTCCACCCACGCTGCGACTGCGGTGCCCGATGACCGCTCGACACCACTACTACCCGGAGCGGGCCCGGGAGACAATCACCTCGTGACCGACATCCCGCGCAAGGCCGCTGCGCGAACCGCCCGGCTCGCGAGCCTCCCGCTCGGGGTAGCGGGCCGCGTCGCCGCCGGGTGGGGCAAGCGGCTGGTTGGGCAGGACGCGCAGGACGTCAACGCTGAGCTCAGCGCACGTACCGCTGAGCAACTCTTCGCGGTGCTCGGCGAGCTCAAGGGCGGCGCGATGAAGTTCGGCCAGGCGTTGAGTGTGTTCGAGGCGGCGATCCCCGACGCGCTCGCCGAGCCGTACCGGGAGGCACTGACCAAGCTGCAGTCCGCGGCACCACCGATGTCCCGGCGGTCCGTGCACCGTGTGCTTGACGAGCAACTCGGCTCGGGGTGGCGCCGCCGCTTCGCCGACTTCTCCGATGAGCCTGCGGCGGCCGCCAGCATCGGCCAAGTGCACCACGCGGTATGGCATGACGGTCGTGAAGTCGCAGTCAAGGTGCAGTACCCGGGCGCAGACGAGGCGTTGCGCTCCGACTTGCGGCAACTGCAGAGGTTCAGCCGGTTGTTCCAGGTGATCGTGCCGGGCATGGAGGTCAAGCCGCTGCTGGCCGAGTTGCGCGACCGGATGGTCGAGGAGCTCGACTACCGTGACGAGGCGGATAACCAGCGCGCATTCGCCGCAGCCTTCCGTGACCACGGCGAGATCACCGTTCCTGCCGTCGTCGCCAGCTCGCCGAAGGTGATGGTGTCGCAGTGGGTCACCGGAACCCCGATGGCGCGGATCATCCGCGCCGGTTCGCGATCCGAGCGAGATGACATCGGCCGCAAGCTGTCGGAGTTCCACTCCTCCTCCCCCGCCCTCACTGGGTTACTGCACGCAGATCCGCACCCGGGCAACTTCCTGCGTCTGGATGACGGACGGTTGTGTGTACTCGACTTCGGCGCCTCGGCGAAATTGCCCGGCGGACCTCCGCGCACCCTGGGCGTGGCAATCCGGCTGGCTGTCGAGGAACGCTCGGATGAGTTACTCAAGCTGCTGCGCTCGGAAGGCTTCGTCCGACCCGGCATGCAACTCCATGCCGAGGATGTGCTGGCCTACCTCGGCCCGTTCGCCGACCCGGTACGCGATGAGACCTTCCACTTCACCCGGGCCTGGATGCAGTCTCAAGCCGAGCGCGTCGGCGACTTCTCCGGCCCGGACTTCCGGACTGGGCGAGCGCTCAACCTGCCACCCAGCTACCTGCTGATCCACCGGGTGACTACCGGGACATTCGGCGTGCTGTGCCAGCTCGACGCCACGGTGCCACTGCGCAGGATCGCTCAACGCTGGCAACCAGGTTTCGCCAACTGATACCCGTCCCCGAACCAACTCCCAGCGGTCATCGGAGTTGGCTGTCGTTATATACGCGCCGAACCGGGGTTGGGGGCCCTTGAAGGGCCCCAACTACAGGCGCTCCGCGACGCGGCGGGCTCGCCGGTTGGCGTAGCGGGCCAGGCGGTGCCAACGGTTAACCGCGGCCAGCCGCCTTGCCAGCCGCTCCTGGCTGGCATGGCGTTGGTCCTCTCGCATTCGCGCTCGGGTGAGCATTTCGTGCAGCAGCATGGCGTTTCAACTCCTGGGCGATTAGTGGGCGCAGGCACAATTCGTGGCATGGGCCGAGTTGGCTGTTGTTATGTGCACGGGGAGCGGGGTTGGGGCGCCCTTGAAGGGCGCCCAACCCCGCTGCGGAGGCTGTCACGCGGCGGTACCCCGTCCGGAGGGATCCCGCTCGACGCGATCCCGCTCCAGGGCTGCCTTGCTGGGTCTGCCCCGCGGACGCTTGCGCGAGATCACTGCACCGTGGTGGAAGATCTCGCCACCCCACACTCCCCACGGCTCCTGCCGGGCTAGCGCACTGCCCAGACACTGGGCTTTGACCGGGCAACCGGTGCAGAGCTGCTTGGCCCGCTCCAGCTCTGCTGGTGCCTCGGCGAACCACAGGTCCGGGTTGTGTGAGCGGCAAGGCAGGGTGTCCGACCCGGAAGGCGCGGTATCGAGCAGGTGGGCCAGCTCCGCCCCACCCAGCAGGTCGGGCAACGCCCCGCCGTCCAGCGGGGCGGTCGCGGTCAACACTTGTCTCTCCTCCTCGGTGTGGTGCCAGTGCCAATCGCCGGTACCGTGCCCACCGCGGGATGAGGCCTAGCAACGCATAAAGGCCGCGGATCCCGCTGCGGGGTCCGCGGCCTTTATGAGCCGGTTGCTGCTGGCTCGAAAATCAAGGCTCCGAAGCGGACGTACGCGTGCGGTCGGTAACCGGCAGATCAATGCCGGTCGGGTTGATGAGGGTGCGGTGGAAGGAATGCCCAGCCCGCAGCCGAGACGCGCCAGACGGCGCGGTCAGCGGGCGCTTGGACCACACTTCTCCAGACATAGCGAGGTGCCCGCACTGCGGGTAGCAACGGGCGCCGGTGGTCAGGTACGTCTCCATCACGGCACCTCCCTTCCCGTTCGGCCCACGTTCAATGGGGGCGATTCGTCCCTGGTCAGCAGCAGGCAACGGCTGCCTCCGAAGATTAAGAGCAAGGTTAGGTCCCTGCTGATACACCAGCAACCGAATTTCGTACTTTCTTTGTCAACCACTGACCGCACCGCCGCGGACCAGGGCAAGCACCTCGGCCCCGTAGCGGTCCAGCTTGGCTGCACCGATCCCGGGGATGGCTATCAGGCCGGCGGCATCGGCTGGCCGTTGCTCGGCGATGGCGGTCAGCGTGGCATCGGTGAAGATCACGAAGGCGGGAACCCGCTGCTCCTTCGCGCAGCCGGTGCGCCAGTCCCGTAACCGGTCCAGCAGCTCCGGGTCGGCGTCAGACGGGCACGCGGCACATCGGGACAGCTTCACCGCGATCGTCCCAGTGACCGGGATACCACAGATCCGGCAATAAGCCTTTCCGGAGGTTGTCTTCAACATTGCCTTCGGCTGCGCATGGGAGCCGGCCAGCCGCGCGGCCGGGGGACCCTGGGGCACCAGGCCGTGGAGGAAGCGGCTGCAACGCCGCGAGCGCCGCCCGCCTGCACTGCGCGATAGCGCCCAGGACAGCGCGAGCCAACGGCGCGCCCGGGTCACGCCGACGTAGAGCAGTCGGCGCTCCTCCTCCAACGCGGCCTGGTCACCGTCGGCGTACTGGATCGGCATCGTTGCCTCGACGAGCCCGACCAGGAAAACCGCATCCCACTCCAGGCCCTTCGCGGCGTGCAAGGAGGCCAGCGTCACGCCCTGCATCGCCGGTGGATGTGCGGCGTCGGCGCGAGCGTCGAGTTCGGTCACCAGCTGGCCCAGGTCGGCGTCTGGCGTGCCGGCCGCGAGGTCAGTGGCCAGCTCAGCCAGCGCGTGCAGCGACTCCCAGCGTGACCTCGCGGCACCGCCCCCAGGGGGCCGGATGGTGAGCCCATGGGCGGCGAGTACCTCGCGGGCCGTGGCGCCCAGGTCCCCCGCTGCATTCACGGTGCCTGCCGTGGACGCCGCCCGCAGCGCTCGGATCGCAGCCCGAACCTCCGGCCGCTGGAAGAATCGCTCTCCGCCGCGAACCTGAAACGGAATCCCGCGGGCGTCCAGCGCCTGCTCGTAGGCTTCGGACTGGGCGTTGACGCGGTAGAGCACGGCGATTTCGGCGGCCGCCATCCCCTGACCCAGCAACTCGTCGATCGCTTCGGCCACGGCGGTGGCCTCCGCGGGCTCGTCGTCGTGCTCGTCGAAAGACGGCTCCGGCCCGGGTGGCTGCTGGCCCTCCAGCGGCAACCGGGCACCCACCGGTCGGCCGGCCGCAGCAGAGATCACCCGATTCGCCAGCGTCACGATCTGCGGCGTGGAGCGGTAATCGCGGTGCAGCCGCACGGTCACCGCCTCGGGGAATCGCCTGGTGAACTCCAATAGGAATCGGGGGGTCGCACCGGCGAAGGAGTAAATGGTCTGGTTAGCGTCACCGACGACGGTAAGGTCGTCACGCGCACCCAGCCAGGCGTCCAGCACGCGCTGCTGCAGCGGTGTGACGTCCTGGTACTCGTCGACGACGAAGCAGCGGTAGCGGTCCCGGAATTCCTGCGCGACTCCCGAGTTCTCCTCGAGCGCGGCTGCGGTGTGCAGCAACAGATCGTCGAAGTCGAGTACCCGGCTGCGGTTTTTGATCTCCTCGTATCCAGCGTAGATAACCGCTATCTGTGCCGCTGGTCCAGGGGTGTCCCGGCGCGCCGCGGCCACCGCAGCCGGGTAGTCCGCGGCGGTGACGAGGCTGGCTTTGGCCCACTCGATCTCGCCGGCGAGATCGCGCAGGTCGTCGGGACCGGTTGCGGCGCCGGCTCGCTGCGCGGCCTGGCCGACCAGCCGCAGCTTGTGCTCCACCAGCGGCCACGGTTGGTCACCCACCACCCGAGGCCAGAAGTAGCGCAGCTGGCGCAACGCGGCGGCGTGGAAAGTCCGGGCCTGCACGCCCCCGACCTGCAAGTCGCGCAGCCGGGTGCGCATCTCTCCCGCCGCACGGGCGGTGAATGTCACTGCAAAGACCTGTCCCGCTGCAACATGGCCGGTACGGACCAGCTGGGCAATCCGCCGGGTGATGGCGCGGGTCTTTCCGGTTCCCGCACCAGCCAGCACACAGACCGGACCCCGCGGTGCGCACACCACCGCACGCTGCTCCTCGTCGAGGCCGTCGAAAAGGTCTCGGTCATGCAGCGCCATGCTCACGGTCGGCATCTTGGCAGAGCGGCCCGACACCACAGGAACACCGCATAGCGTTGTGGTGTTGATGCAACGCGTGAGCAACCTGACGATGTACAGCACTGTGTGGTGCGGCTATTGCCGACGACTCAAAGCCCAGTTGGACCGGGCCGGCATCAGCTTCCGCGAAGTGGACATCGAGCACGACGCGGCGGCCGCCGCGTTCGTGGCCGGCGCCAACGGTGGCTGCCAGACCGTGCCGACCGTGCTGCTCCCGGATGGCTCGATACTGACCAATCCCACGATCGACCAGATCACCGAGGCCATGCCCGCCTAGGCGGGCGGCGATCCTACCCGGGTCCTGCGCAAAGCCACTATGCTACGTCGCGTAATGACGTTCTGACGGGTCGTGGCAAGGAGGATGGGCCAGTGGAGATCACCGACCGGACGCTCTGGGAACGCGAGCTCACTGACCACATGCGGTGGTATGCCGCCGACCTCCAGGATTCGCCTGATGGCGACGGCAGGCCCGGAGTGTGGTTCAGTGTCCCGCTACTCGTACTGTGGTCAGTCATGGTGATGGCGCTGACCAGCACAGGCTGGGTGATCGGCTTGTACTTCATCTGAACCTGATCGGCCCATCACATCACGGCGGCGCGCTCAGGCAGTTTCACCCCGCCCAGCGCGGCGAGCGGGCTGGCTAGTCGCTCAGCGTCACCCACAACCACGCCGGTGAACCTGGTCGGCGCCAAGAATGCAGCGGCTGCCTCAGCGACCTGCTCCGTGGTGACCGCTTCCAGTCGGCTGGGGTGGGTGCGCAACCAGTCGAGGTCCAAGCCAAGGGCGGCCAGCGTGACGAGGTGCCCCGCGAGACCACGCTGCGACGAGGTGGCGATCGTCAATGATCCGATCGCGTAGTGCCTCGCGTTGTCGATCTCGGACTCCGCGGGTGCCACCACGGTGATCCGGCCCAACTCGTAGCGAGTCTCCAGTAGCGCGGCCGCAGTGACCGCACTGGCAGTATCAGCCTCGGCGACCAACGTAGCCCCATGCGGAGTGAATTCCAGTCCACAGTGCGCGCCGTAGGTGTAGCCCTTGTCTTCCCGAATGTTCTCCACCCAGCGGGAGGAGAAATATCCCCCAAAGATCAGATTCGCCAGCTGCAGCGCTGGGTAACGCTCATCCGTGCGTGGCACCGCCTGCGCGGACAGTCGCAGCTGCGACTGCACTGCACCCGCACGGTGCACCAACTCCAGGTCAGCCCCGGTCAGCTCAGGCAATGGGGCCAACTCGACAGCTGACCGATCGGACTGCCAGCCCGCCAGGGCGGACTGCACCGCTTCCACCGCACGGTCCGGGGTGAGGTCACCAACCAGCACCAGCACTGCGCCGCCAGGCACCACCGAGCGGCGGTGCAAGGCGCGCACCGCCTCCGGCGTCACGGCGGCTACCTCGTCGGCTTCCGGCCACTCGCGGGTGGCCGGATGCTTGCCGTAGCGGCGCCGCTGCAGCGCCTCGCGGGCGATCACTCGCGGCTGGGAGCGGCTCATCGTCAGTCGCTCCACCAGCCGAGACCGCTCCCGAGCCACTTCGCCAGCAGCGTAGGACGCCGAGCGCAGCGCGTCAGCGAGCACGTCGAGCAGCACATCCAGCCCGCTGGCCAACGCGGACCCCGCCACCGACAGGTGTTCGGGGTTCACTCCGGCTGCCAGGTCACCGCCGACAGCGGCCAGCGCCCGGTCGACGGCGAACCGATCCCGTCGCGGTGTGCCGCACAGCATGGTGGCGGCGAGCAACTCGGCGCGGGCCGGATGGGTCCGATGCGTGCCACCAAACGGAATCTGCAGGCGCAGCTCCACCATCGGCACCGCGGGTCGCCGGACCGCGATCACCCGCAGCCCGCTGTCCAGCACGGTGTCCACAGCCGGCGGTGCACTGGCGGGGCTGGTAAAACCCAGTGGTGGTAGCGGACGCGGCCCCACGTCGGTTCTGCCGATCTGCTCGGCACTGCGGTGCAGCATTTACGCCTCCTGTTTCGACGCGTGGCCGTTTGCGGGTTCGAGGGTTAACACCGCACGGGAGTCCGGCTGCAGCCTGGCGGCCGCGCTCGCGATCTGCTCGGGGCCCACCGCGGCCACCAATGCCGGGAGCTCCGTGATGAGCTCAGCGCGTCCGTGCAGCAACTCGAAAGCTCCGATGGCCAGGGTCCGCGATACCAGCCGGTCGTGCTCACGGAACAGCGTGGCGGCCCACCGGGCGGTGATCCGGCTCAGCTCATCGGGTTCCGGACCGGTCGAAGCAAGCCGGGCCAGCTCCTCATCGATTGCCGCCAGCACCCGGCCGACGTCCACGGTGGACGGGTGGATCGCGGTGACCGTGAAGGTGTCAGGGTCGCGGGCATCCAGCGGCGTACCGAACAGCCCACACCTGGCGCTGATGTCGGTCACCAGTTCGTCGCTGTGTACCAGGCGCTGCACCAGGCGGGCGGAGTCACCGTCGGAGAGCACCGCGGACAGCACCTCGTGAGCAACGTAACCGTCGAGGTCAACGGTCGGGTCGGGCATCCGGTAGCCGATGGCCAGGGCGGGCAGCGGGGCCAGCGGGTCGGGTTGGCAGTGCCGGCGTTCCCGATCCGGCGGCGGCTCAGCGAACGACGGGCGGACCGGAACAGGACGCGCCGGAACGTCATCAAAATGCTGGTGCACCAGCTTGACGGCATCGTCGGTGTCAAAGTAGCCGGCTACCGTGAGCACTGCATTGCCGGGCGCGTAGTAAACGTCGAAAAACGCCGCGCAGTCGTCTACGGTGGCCGCTTCGAGCTCGGAGAAGTCGCCGTATCCGTTGTGCGCGTTGGGGAAGGTCTGGTAAAGCACCGGCGGTAGCGTGATCCACGGAAATCCGCCATAGGGCTTGTTCAGGACATTGAGTCGGATCTCTTCTTTGACCACATCGACCTGGTTGCGTAAGTTTTCCGCGGTGAGCCGCGGTGCCCTCATCCGATCCGCCTCCATGAACAGTGCACGTTCCAGTGCCGCTGAAGGTACTACTTCGTAATAGTCGGTGTAATCGGGATGGGTGGAGCCATTAAATGTCCCGCCCGACGACTGCACGTGGCGGAAGTGCGCGAGCTTCTCAAGGCTCTCGCTACCCTGGAACATCAGGTGTTCAAAGAGGTGCGCAAAGCCGGTGCGACCTTCGGGCTCGGAGCGAAATCCGACGTCGTAGTGCACACCGACGGCCGCCACCGGGGCGGACCGGTCCGGGGCCAGCACCACCCGCAACCCGTTGGACAGCGTTTCTCGGTGCAGCTCGACCGTGGGCGAGGGAGTACGGGACATAGGCCAACCCTACGGGTGGCTCAGCTGCAGTGGCTGCGCAGCCGCCAGGCCAGCAGCGCACCGGCAGTCCCGGCCACCGCAACACCGACGGCCCCGATTCGCTGGGCTTGCGCCGTGGCAGCCGGCACCCCGGTCCCCGGCAGGCGCGCGACCACGTCCCCCGCGGGCAGCGGGTCGGGCACCTCCACGGTCAGCACCTCACCAAGGCCGTGACCGCAGCCGTCCAGCCGGCCGGGTATCGCGCGGCCGTCGAGCAGCTCGACCCGTAATCCGTCCTGAGCGTCGGCGGGGCCACAATTCACCGCCTGCACCACGGTGCCGCGGGCCAGGCGGACATCGCTGGCCCTGGCACCCGGCCACAGCAGCCAGCTCAGCCCGAGCACTCCCAACCCCATCACTAGGGCGAGCATCGTTACGACTCGGACGGTGTCCCTGCGTGTCACCGGGTCATCCTAGCCAGCCACGCTGTGGTCACAGGCGGCGCAGACCCACCTCGCTAGCCGCGGTCTCGAGCGCGTTCAGACCGAAGGCTTCCACCGGGCCCAGCGCTCCGGGCCTGGACACTCCGTGCTCGGCGGCGCGCTGCGCGCCCCAGGCGAGCAGGTCTGCGGTGAGCTGGTAGGGCTCGCCGGACACCAAGTGCACCTCAGCCAATGCGGTCCCGGACGCGTCATAGGCGGTGCCGATGAAATGCGGGACGACCCGCGCCAACGCGACCGGATCGGGTTGCTCGGCGACCCACCGCTGCGCGAACTGCCCGATCCCGCGCACCAGTGACCGGGCACCGGGCAGCTGCAGAAGCACTGAGGTCAGCCGGGAGGACAGGTGCAGTGCGCGCGTCGCGGTGCCGAGCCACCCCAGGTAGACGTCCACCTCGGGCAGGTCCCGGGGGACAGCGAGCCGCGGCAACGCGTAGTGCTCGGTGGCACCAATGGTCATTGCTGGGTGGTCCAAACCGCCCACGGAAAATGTCCGCATCCGCGAGCCGGCGGGTTCCGCGCAGATCCCGTTTCGCCAGGTGAAGGCCTGCTCGGTAACTACCCCGGCAAGTGAAGCGAAGGTGCCCCGGCTGAACACCTGGGCCCGGCCGACCCCGGTGATCAGGTAACCGACCTCGACCCGGTGCACCACGTGATCCGCCAACCGAAGCGCCAGGGCGCCCGCGAGGTTGCCGGGCACGTAGTCGTTGCCGAACGCAGTGATCAGGCCAGCCCCGGTCCGCTCGGCGAGCGGACCGAACTCCTCGAACACCCGGCGAATGAACGGGGGTTCGCCGGTGGAGTCGAGATAGATTGCGGCCGCGTCGATCGCGGCCCTCAGCGCAGGCTCGCCGAGTCGCACGAACGGACCGACCGTGCTGACCAGCACATCACCCCGGTCAACCAAAGCCCGTACCGACGCGATGTCGCCGACGTCGGCGGTCACCACCTCGAGGTCCCCGAGCCGCCTTGCCAGCGAGGCAAGCCGGACCCCGCTGCGCCCGGCCAGAACTGGCCGCAGGCCTCGGCGCACCATCGCCTCCGCGGTCCGGCCGCCGGTGTAGCCGGTCGCACCGAAGAGCACGATCCTCGCCGTCATGATCTCCAGGCTAGCCTGGAAGGGATCTAGTCTGTCCGCAGCGCTCGGGCTAGCTCAGCGCGGCTGCTGATGCCGAGCTTGGCATAGGCGTTGGCCAGGTGAGCCTCGACGGTCCGTACCGACAGCACCAGCCGCTCGGCGATGGCCTGATTCTTCATGCCCTGCACGACCAAGCTTGCGACCTCGTCCTCGCGAGTGGTCAGGGGTCGCGGTGCCAGCTGTTCCAGGGCAGGAGTGCGGATCATCTCGCACGCCCGGGCCAGGCTGGCGGCTCGAGCCGTGGAGGCGGCCGCTCGGCGCCGGTCACCGGCCCGCTGGTGGGCCGCGGCAGCGTGCGCCGCAGCGTCGGTCGCTAGCAGTCGGGCCCCCATCGCCTCGAACTCCGCGGCCACATCGTCAAGCGACCCACCGGCGCTGGCGGCCGCGGCCTCGGCGTGCGCGCTGAAGGCTGCCACCAGCGGACTATCGACCTGACCTGCCAACTGGCGCAACCGCCCGGTCACCTGCCCGGCGCGTCCCAGCCGGACCGCCGTGTGCAAGGCCTGCGCCTCCATGGCCCGCTGACCCATACCGGCCGCCACTGCCGCCGCGCGCAGCGCCCGATCGGTCGCCTGGGATATGCGGTCGTCAGC
>DASVWA010000253.1:0-7836 GCA_036389855.1 Pseudonocardiaceae bacterium | reverse complement strand
GGCTCGACTGACTGACGCGCCGGTTACCTTGCGCAGCGGTCCGGGTGATGGCTGCATACAGGCCGGTCGGGGCTTCAACGCGATCGTGCCACCAGGCCCGAAGTCCACGTCGTTCGGAGGTGCTGCTACCCCAGAATTCCACTGCACCTGTTGCGCCCGCTTTACTACCGGGAATCCCCCTATGCTCGGCGTCACTACCGGGCGACGAGAGTCACTCCGGCTTCCTTCCCGACCCCGGCTACGGTCAGTGACAGCTGCTCGATACGTTGAGCTCTTTCCCGCCCCCGTCGCCGGCTTCCGGGAGGTAGCGATGCGCATTACGCTCGCACAGATCGATTCCCGGCCCGGCGAGCTTGAGGCCAACGTCGCACATGCCGAGCAGGTGATCGCCGATGCGGTCAGCGAGGGCACCGACCTGGTGGTTTTTCCCGAGCTGTCGCTCAGTGGTTACTCGATTGGGGATCTCAAGGAGGACGTGTCGATCCAGCCGGAAGACGAGCGGATCGCGAAGCTGGTCAAGGAGGCCAAGGGCGCGAGCTTGCTACTCGGGTTTCCCGAGGCGCAGCCACACGGTCTGCACATCTATAACAGCGCGGCCTACTACGAGAACGGCTGCCTGGTGCATGTGCATCGCAAGCTGTTCCTGCCCAACTACGCGACCTTCGAAGAACGCAAGCACTTCCTGCCCGGTCAGTCGTCCCGGGCCTTCCCGATCCTGGGTGGACGGCACCGCGCGGCCACCCTGGTCTGTAACGACGCGTGGCAGCCACAGCTTGCCTACGTGGCCGCGCAGGACGGGGCGATAATCCTGCTGGTGCCCGCCTGCAGCGCCCAAAGCATGTTCCCCGAGCGGTACGACTCGCGGTCCTACTGGCGCGGCATCACCCGTTTCTACGGGCGGATGTTCCAGCTGTACGTGGTCTTCGTCAACCGCGTCGGAACCGAGGAGTCGCTGCGCTTCTGGGGCGGCTCACACGTCGTCGATCCGTGGGGCCAGGTGATCGCCGAGGCCGACGAGGACCGGGAGGACCTGCTCACCATCGACATCGACCTTTCGCTGGTGCGCCGCCGGCGGCGGGAAATCCCGCTGGTGCGGGAAGGTCGATTGGGGTTGCTGCGCCGGGAGATCGACCGCCTCCTCGAAGAAGGCGGCGACCTGTAATTCGTGAGTGCCGATCGCGCGCCATAGCACAAATCGGCACTCATGGGGTCGCGAAGCAGCCCAGCGTCGAGTTGGGACGTACCCCAGAGAAGTAGCGCTGCCAGATTTGGTAGTAGAGGACCTCCTCGTCGCTGCGCAGCGCCCAGCTGTCCGGTGGCTGCGTCATGACGCCTTTGGTGTCGCCGACCTTAGCTTTGGCAGTGTTGTCACTGGCTAGCGCGGCGAGCACTTCGCCGGCCCCCGAGCCGTCGCCGAATTGCTCCTTGCCGCGCCAGAGCAACTCCTCGGGCAGCCAGTCGGTAAAGGCCTCGCGCAGCACCGCTTTCTCGGGCCGTCCATCGGTGGTCTTCTTCCACTCCGGCGGCAGGGTAAGTGCTGTGCGCACCACGTTGGTGTCCAGAAACGGCTCGCGGGCCTCGAGCCCGAAGTACATCGTCGTCCGGTCGCAGCGCTGCAGGTTCAGGTGGTGCAGCTGCTCTAGGCTGCGCACCAACTCGGCCTGCAAGGCGTCCGGATCCGCGAACTGCGGGCTGTGCACGTAGCTGTAGCCGCCGTAGAGCTCGTCAGCACCTTCACCAGTGAGCACCACCTTGACCTTCTTGGCCACCTCGCGCGCCAGCAGCAGGTTCGGCACCGCGCTGCGGACCAGAGCCGGGTCGTAGTGCTCAATCACTTCAACCGCGTTGTCCAGCGACTCGCCGATGGACTCGGCGGTGGCGATGACCTCGTGGTGGTCACTGCCGATGAACTCGGCAACGCGCCGAGCCGCCAGCAGGTCGCTGCTGTCCTTGGTGCCGACCGCGAAGGTGGGCAGCACGTCACCGCGGCGGCGGGTGTGTTCCGCGGCGATCGCGGCGACGATCGCAGAGTCGAGCCCGCCGGAGAGGAACACTCCGACCCCGACGTCGCTCATCATCCGTCGCCGCACGGACAGCACCAGTGAGTCCCTGACCTTCTCGAGCGTCCCGCTGTCCCAGATCGGCTGCTGCGCCCGGCGGGCTGGACGGACTTCCACCGGAACCGAGTCGGCATAGCGCACGACGCCAGCGGCAGGAGTCCACAGGCAGCCGGGTGGGAAGGAGGCCACTCGGGGCCGATCCTCGGGGTCGAAGGCCCGCAGCTCGCTGGCGAACATCGTGCCATCCGCCCCGTCGATCCAGTACAGCGGCTTGACACCCATCGGATCGCGAGCAACCAATCCGTTCCCGGTAGCGGTAACCATCGCCAGCGCGAACATGCCGCTGAGCTCGGCCACCGAGGCCGGACCATCCCGCATCACGAGGTGCAGCGCCGCCTCGGTGTCCGACCGGGTCTGTAACCTTCCGGGAGGCAGCTTCGCGCTGAGGTCCTCGTGGTTGTAGATCTCACCGTTGCCGACGATCCATGCTGTGCCATCACCGTTGGCCAGCGGCTGCCTGCCGCGGCTGACGTCGACGATGGAGAGTCTCTGGTGGCCTAACCAGGCCGAGTCGAGCGTCAGTATCCCGGTGTCATCCGGTCCCCGATGCTGTACCCGGTTGAGCATCCGCTCGCACTTGTCGGCGTCAAGTTCACCGAAGGCCGCGACGATCCCGCACATTGTGGTATCACCTACCCCGGTATCCCATTGAACATCATCGGCTGGTCAGCCGCCCAGCGGTGGAGAGCCAGCTCACTCTCCAGAACGGTCCGTTCAACTGAGGTGCCGACATGAGGCATCGACGCGGCGCCACAGATCCGTTTGGGGCACCGCGATCGCTCACCGGCCAGGCACGGTGAATCGGGCAAAGATTACCGCCATTCCGGTAGCGCGGACCGAACCGTGGAACCGCACTGCACGCTGTACTACGCCATTGCACGAGGACGACCGGCGGGTGCTGGCCGCGTGGGCCGCCGACTGCGCCGAGCGGACGCTGTCGCTATTCGAGGTGCAGGCCGGTGGTTCGGTGGCGCGCGAGTCGATGCGCTCGCGTGGACTCCACTATGGCGCTCGCGGCGATCACGGCGACGAGGACGACTGTCGCATGACCATGCAGCGGAGAGGTAGGCAACACAGGCTGCGGTGCTCCCATCGGCATGCCAGTGCGATCGGGCGCTGATCGGCATGCTTGTGTCATGTGCCGGAGGCCGGTCACGGCATGGGCAGCTTCCCGGTCCGCGCCGTAAGGTCGATCACCACGCGTCCGCTGGCGGAGTCGAGTCGGATCCCATCGAGGACAGGTCGAGCGGCGGGTCACCCGGGTCGGTGCGCGTCGTAAGCGGGTGTACTTGTGGTGGCGGACCAGCGGGTAGGAGAGGAAGAGCCAGATGGCTGATGTTCGTCCTGAGAAGGCGTTGCGAGCGGCCGACGACGAGCCGCCCCCGCAGTTCGGCACCGTCTTCTATGTCACGGTTGGCATCTCGGCGGCCTTCGTGCTGGCCGGGATCCTCTTTACCGAGCCGTTCGGAAGCGCCCTCGCCGCGGTCGTGGATCGAATCATCAACGGTCTCGGATGGCTCTACCTGCTCATCACTACAGTGTTCCTCGTCTTCGTGCTGTATCTTGCCTTCGGCCGTTTCGGCAGGATCCGCCTCGGGGGGCGTGACGCGAAGCCCGAGTTTGGCCTCATCGCATGGTTCTGCATGCTGTTCCAGGCGGGAATGGGGATCGGGCTGCTTTTCTGGGGAGTCGCGGAGCCATTGCTGCATTACCGAAGTCCGCCGCTTGGCCTGGCGGAGCCAGGTACCCCGGAGGCGGCCGACCTGGCCATGCAGTACGCGCTCTTTCATTGGACGCTGCACCCGTGGGCGATTTACGCCGTGGTGGGGCTCGCAGTCGCGTATTTCAGCTTCAACAAGGGGGTGAAGAGCCTGCGAATCAGCTCGGTGCTCCGGCCGCTGCTCGGCGATCGCGTCGAAGGACCGATCGGCAAGGCCGTCGACGTCCTTGCGATCGTTGCGACGTTGTTTGGTGTCGCGGTGTCCCTGGGCCTCGGGACGCTCCAGATCAACGCGGGGCTCGGCGCGGTGTTCGGCCTGCCGAGCGGGTTGGTGCTGCAGTTGGCAATCATCGCCATCACTGCCGCAGCGTATCTGCTCTCGGCCTCGACCCCGATCGAGAAGGGCATTAATTGGCTGAGCCAGGCGAGCATGGTGCTCGCCGTCGTCCTGCTGCTGTACTTCCTGGCCGGCGTCGGACCCACACTGCTCGTGCTGAACACCTTCACCCAGGAGATCGGCGGTTACCTTGCCAATCTCATTCCAATGAGCCTGCGGACCAGCGCCTTCGAGCCGACCCCATGGCTCGGCGACTGGACGATCTTCTTCTGGGCGACCTGGATCGCCTGGGCGCCGTACGTGGGCGCCTTCATCGCGCGCATCTCCCGCGGTCGCACCATTCGGCAGTTCATCCTCGGGGTGCTCTTCGCGCCGAGCCTGTTCACCGTGCTGTGGTTCTCCGTCTTCGGGGCGGCGGGGATCGAAGTCGACAACCGGGTGGGCGGCGCGATCAGCGGGCAGGCCGCCGAGGACGAGGCCGTAGCGTTGTTCGCATTCCTCGAGCAGTACCCGGGCACGCTGTTCATCTCAATCCTGGCGATTGTACTGACTTGGATCTTCTTCGTCGCCGGTGCCGACGCGGGAACCGTCGTGTTGGGCAGCATGTCGGGAGGCGTGCTCAACCCGCGGGTGACGGTCAAGCTCACCTGGGGCGTGATCATGGCAGCGCTGGCGGCGATCCTGCTGGCGGTGGGCGGGCTCGACGCGCTGCAGAACGGCGCCATTCTGGCGGCAACGCCGTTCGGCATCCTGATGCTCGCCATCTGCTGGTCGCTGCATCGCGCGCTGGTCCATGATCATGGGGAGCAGCAGCCGGTCCCACTGCGCCGGCAACCGGCTACGGACCAGGGCGAGCAAGCGTGACCACAACTGCGGCGACAAGACTCGCCGGCATCAGTGCCCCCCACCGTCTCATGGAGCTGGAATCTGGATGGGCGCTCCTTCAGCCACGACGACGTCGATGATTCGTCCCCAAAAGGATCGTCCATTAGCGCTTCGGCGGTGAAAACTGAAGGTAGGCACCGCACCCAGGGGGCAAACCGACGGCGAGATTATGGGTGGCCGGCGTCCGGTAACAGGACGATCCGCCTTTCGGCATTCCGCTCAACCTCCGATCGGCTGTACAGGAGGGGAAAGTAGGCGCCGGAGCGCCACTGGCCGGCGAGGTCGCGGTAGTGCGGGCTGTCCGGGACACCGGACTGGCCGGGTGTGTTGACCGCCAGGGAGGCGTCCCAGTTGCCCACGTCGAGCACCATCCGGAAGGACGGCCCGCTGATATGACGGAAGTCGTTGTTCTGGAACGACGACGCGTTGACCGTGAGCTCGGAACCGCCGCGCGGAAACGGTCCGACGTTCAGTCGTGCTCGAGTGGTCTCGTCCACCACGGGTGAGAGCGGATGCTCGAACAGTGAATACTGCAGGTCGCCCCATTTCCAGGTGGCCGGATCCGGCCCCAGCAGGGTAACCACGTCCGGGTAGGCCGTGTCCAGTGTCGTGGTGAGCAGCTGATCACGCTTGGCCACCGCATCGGTGCCGAACCATGCCTCGGGGTGTTCCAGTGCGTCGAGGAGCACCGCGGGGTCCGGCTGGCCGACAAGGCGCGCCGCGGCGGCGGGCAACACCGCCTTGACGAACGCGGGTCCCAGGTGCTGCTTGCTCCAGACCTCGAACAGCGCGGCCGGGCCGGAGTCGACGCTTTCGACGCCGTCCCAGTTCCGTAGCATCTCCGGTACGGGCAGGTTCTTCAGCAGCGCGACGATTCGCTGAGCGGAGAGTGAAAGCTGGTCGTTCTGCAACTGGGCGGAGTCCGCGACCGATGACCCGGGATTGGCCGACAGCACGTTGGTGATCCTGGTGAACCTGGACGGGTTCGCCCACTCGAAGCCGATCTTTCTCTCCCGGTACGGGAAATCCGGCGGTAGGTTCAGCTGGTTGGCTGTGGCGATGAATCCCTGGGGCGGGTTGTAAGCACGCGGCAGGTCGTCACCATCGTAGAAACCGCTCCAGTCATAACGCCCGTCACCCGGTACCGGGAGCAGGCCGTCGTAACCCTGCCTCCTGGGCGCGAGACCACCGGGCACCCAGCCGATATTGCCTCGCGTATCGGCGTATACCTGGTTCAGGGTCGGCGCCCCCCAGTTTCGCATCGAACCCTGGAACTCGGCGAAGTTCCGCGCCCGAAGCAGCCGCAGGCTGCCGTAATACGGCGACATTCCGGGCTGGAGCCACGCGGTGCGCACCGCGTAGGCCAGGTTGCGCTGCCCGTCCACTTTGATCACCGGTCCGTGACGGGTGAAGGGCAGTTCGACGTTTCTCGGCTTCTCACCAGCCACGGGTATCTGCTCGTGCCGCACGATCATCCGCTCCCAGCCGTCGCCAAAGCGGTACCTGCCATGGTCGTTCGGATCGAGCTGGTACACGTAGAGGTCTTCTTGATCCATCCGGAAGGTCGTGAGCCCGAAGGCGACGGTGCCATTGTGGCCGAGCGAAATGCCCGGCTGAGCGGGTTCCCCCGCGCCGATCACGTCGAGGCCGGGGGCGGAAAGATGCGCGATGTACCGCAGCGACGGTGCCGAATAGGCACGGTGCGGATCGTTGGCCAGGATGGGCCGGCCGGTTGCGGTCCTGCTCGGCGCGATGGTCCAGTTATTGCTGCCCTCCACCGCCTCCTCGGACATGATCGGCACCACACGCAGGTCCGCGCCGGTGAACTCGACATTCTGCGTGGCTAATTCGAAAGTGTGCTCAACATCGTCCGGAACCACGCAGGGGTCGAACCCGGCGGGCACGGACGTGTGCCAGTCCGGCTCGAGCCTGACCCGCACCTGGTCGGCTTCCGGGCCAGCCACGCACGCGACCCCAGACCGCGCCACCTCGCTGGTGAGGTTCCTGGTCAGGCCATGGCTCCGGATTCGCACGACATCCTCCGGCCGCCAGCGAGCGGGGGTATACCCGAGCCGCCGGAACTCCTCCGGCAGCAACCCAGGATTCCGTGCGAGCCAGTCCACATAGGCGTTGACGCCCGCCGTGAACCGAGTGGCCGCCATTGCGGCCTCAGGCCCGTAGCTCTCCCATTCCGCCGTCATGTCGCCGCGGTAGAGGAACAGCCTGGTGGCCGCGTCCTGATCCACATAAGACGGCCCGAAGACCTCGGACAGCAGGCCGAGACCCCGGCGGCGCCACAAATCGATCTGGAACAGCCGTTCCCGCGCGGCGTTGAAGCCCTGGGCGAGGAACACGTCCTCCGTGCTCTGCGCATAGATGTGCGGCACCCCCCACTTGTCCTGGATCAGCTGCGCGGGCCGGTCCAGGCCGGGGACGAGGTACACCGAAGGCTCGCCACCAGCTACGGGAACCGGTGTGGCCAGCCCTAGCGCAATCACCAGCGTGGCGCTCATCAACGCCACGGCACGGCCTGGCCTGCGCCGGCGAAAGAGGTGTTTAGACATTCTCGTTCTCCCCCGAGATGAACCACGCAGTGACCGGTTCATGGCAGCCACGGCCCGATTTCGAGCACCTGGTATCGGGTGGACATCAACACCGGTCGGACTCACTGCACGAACTTCCGGTTCGCGACGCTACCCGCTTGTGTTGCACTGTGGTTACTTCTGGCCGGCGGCAGTGCGGGATGGCGTGGTCACCGCTGTCCGAGGTGTGCG
>DASVWA010000252.1:0-15913 GCA_036389855.1 Pseudonocardiaceae bacterium | reverse complement strand
GAGATTAATTTGCTGTGTTGTGGCATGAAAGGAATTGACTGGAGGATTTTTGCAGGGTGTCGCGCGACACTCAGTGGTGGCGCCAGCTCAATGTTGGCGCTAGAGGTTTCGTCGCGTACCTGCCCGACGTGGTGGAGTGTGCTCAGCGTCTACTGGCGTAACTTCGCACGGATTCCCATTCGGGTGGCGCTTGCGTTGTCAAAGAACACATGTCGCGTTCATGTCGCGACCCTTACACTAGTTGGGTTGGATGGTCGGCAGGGTGGCACAGAGCGTCATGACGCTCGGGACGCGCCATACTCACCCTGCCGACTGTGCGGCCGGTTAGTACGGTTTCGGGGTCACGTAGCAACCGACCGGGTCTGATCCCGCGCGGGCAGGCACTCCGTCGTCTGTCCGGCTCGATGGCACCGTGGTTCTCGCTGGTGCGATAGTCAAGAACGCGTGCGCCCACTTCCACGTGCCACAGGGCGCGAAGACCGCGCGCCACCATCGGGAACACGTCGGGCACTTTCCGCTGGTCGTCGCCTCGTGTTTGGCGAGCAGGGTGACCCAGTACCGCACATAGCGGGGTAGCTCGGCGCGAGCAATGATTGCAACCATCCGGTCATCCGGGCTGTCGAGCGCGAAGGTATATCGATTAAGTCGTGCATATACCGCCTCCCGGTAATGTCCGTAGCTACTACGATCGTTCTTAACCATCGGCGCCCACCGAGTTGAGGTCTGCAGTGTTCCTTTGCTTGAAAGATGCCAGATTGGCGAGACCGGTAGTGATCGCTGCGTGCAGGTTCTCGGCGCCGGAGGGGGTTACACCCAACAGCACGGGACACGGTGTGCCGTCTATCTCGATGCAAACGCACCGGGTGTCGTCGTCGATCCATACTCGTAGCTCGGTGTTCCCTCGTACCACGGCGGCAGTAAGTCGCATTGACAACCAATCGGACCCCTGCTTGATCACGTCGCCTCCATCGCGTCTGGGCGACCACGATTCCAAAGAAGACTCGACTGACAAACGACAAAACTGACTGAAACATCCAGATCATGCATAACCGCACGTCCGCACCTACGCGGCAGCTAGGATGCAGCCGACAGACATGGAGGATGAGTAGTGGCCAGCTCGGAGGGGCTAGTGCGGAGCTGCCAGGGGTGCGGGACACGGCTGGCACGTGACAACCACTCACGGCTGTGCAGCCCGTGTTCCCGTCACGAGGTTGCGGTGTCCAGCGCACCAATCAAGCAGGACGGCTTCTGGCAGCGACCGGCACTACGAGATGCACTGGAGTCCCGGCACTTCGGTCAGGTGCTCAACGCCTATCGCTACGAGCATCGGCCGGTGCTCACCCAGGCGAAGGTCGGCCGCTGGCTTGGACTGACGCAGGGCCAGGTCAGCCGTTTAGAGCGCACAGCGCAGCCAAGTCACGACCTGCTCAAGCTCGAACAGTGGGCTCGTGCCCTGCACATACCTCAGCGCTATCTCTGGTTCCAGCTGCCGCGACAACCAGCCGACGCATACCTACGGCCGCGTGATGCCTCTAGCCTCGACGACGAGTCCGAGACAGGAGGTGAGGACGTGCAACGACGTCAATTGCTACGAGCTGCGGCAGTAGGGGCAGCATCTGTCAGTAGCTCGGCGTTCGGTTGGTTCAGCACGCAGCCTGCGCCGCAATCGGGCGTGCGAGCGGTGGGTATGACGGACGTGCAGATTGTCCGGGAGATGACGCAGACCTTCCGTCGGCTAGACAATCGATTCGGCGGGGGGCACGCTCGCTCAGCCGTCACCAACTACCTGGGTTCCGACGTGCTCCCTTTGATGCACGAGGGCCGGTATCGCGATAGCGTGCGCCGGGAGCTGTCTGCAGCGGTCGCCGAACTCAACCAGTTGGCAGGTTGGATGGCCTACGACGTGGGCGACGCCGATTCTGGACATCGGCATCTCCGAAACGCGATGCACCTTTGTCAACACGTCGGCGATGACGCACTAGCCGGCGAGATGCTGGCGGGAATGAGCCATCAGGCCGCGTTCCGGCGCTCTGCCACGCTAGCTACAGATCTGGCGCGAGCCGCCAAGGACAACGCTAAGCGAGCGGGGGTGCCAGCACTGGTTTCTGAGTCGGCAGTCATGGAAGCGCATGGACTCGCTCTGGCGAACGACGCGCACGGCTGCTTGGCGGCTCTTCGTGAGTCCGAAGAGGCCTTCGTGGCTGCGGAGGATCGGGACCGGCCGCAGTGGCTTGCTTACTTCGATGGTGCCTACTTGGCGGCGAAGTTCGGGCACTGCTTTCGTGACCTTGGGCGTCCGGCCGAAGCCGAACGGTTCGCACGGCGCTCGCTGGAGATGATTGATGGTTACGATCGGGGCCGGCTGTTCAACTTGGCGCTGCTGGCCTCAGCATTGGCTGACCAGCGCAAGGTCGAAGAAGCCTGTGAGACTGGCTTGGCCGCGGTGCGTCTTGCCTCGGACGTGCGGTCGGCCCGCACGGTCACTTACCTCATCGACCTATCACACCGGCTCGCACCGTTCCGGGCTGAACCGGCGGTGCGGATGCTCGACGAGCAGATCGGCCTGCTGGTTCATTGAGATTGGGGAGCATGAAACGCGAGGATGTGCAGGAGCCCGATCTGGGTACCGGCGCCGACGATCTCGCCCCGGGCGATCCGGTCGCGGACTGAGTCGAGAGTGATCCACTCGACGCGGGCGGCCTCGTTGATATCAGCGGGTACCCCGGTGTCCTCGGCGCCCTCGCCCAGGAAGAGCAGGTTCTCGAAGTCAGCGCTGCCGACCAGCGGTTGAAACCGGGTCAACAGCGTCATGCTGCGGGGGCGCCAGCCGGTCTCCTCCTCGACCTCGCGCGCCGCAGCGACCGCAGGATCCTCGTCGGAATCGACGTATCCACCAGGCAGCTCCCAGGTCCAGCAGTCCGGTATGAACCGGTGACGCCAGATCATCAACACCCGCTCCCGCGCATCGTCGAGGAGCACGGTTATCGCTGCCTTCGGCATCCGCAATACGTACTGCTCGAAGTGCACCCCGTCGGGCAACTCCACCTGCGCGATGCTCAACCTCAGCCGTCGGGTGTCATCGACAAGCCACTCATCGTGGATAGTCCAGCGCGTCGGCTCTGGGCGACCGTCATCGCCGGATGACACGTCAGGCGTCACCAGCCTCGACACCAGTGCCGATCGGGCAGGCCACGCCCGTGCCGCCGATACCGCAGTAGCCGTTCTTATTGCGATCTAGGTACTGCTGGTGGTAGTCCTCGGCGTAGTAGAAGTCGCGTAGGGTGGCAATCTCGGTGGTGATCTCACCGCGCCCAGCGGCGGTGAGCGCCTGCTGGTAGGTCAACCGGCTCGTCTCGGCTTCGGCGGCCTGTTCGGCGTCGGTGGTGTACACCGCAGAGCGGTACTGGGTGCCGCGATCATTGCCCTGCCGCATCCCTTGCGTCGGGTCGTGGCCCTCCCAGAACACCCGCAGTAGCTCAGCGTAGGAAATCTGGCCCGGGTCGAACACCACCAGCACCACCTCAGTGTGCCCGGTACGGCCGGAGCACACCTCTTCATAGCTGGGGTTTTGGGTGTAGCCACCGGCGTAGCCGACGGCGGTGGAATACACCCCTGGGGTGCGCCAGAAGATCCGTTCGGCGCCCCAGAAGCAGCCCATCCCGAACACCGCGGTACGCAAGCCATCCGGGAACGGCGGCACGATGCGGTGGCCGGTCACGGCGTGCCGCTCGGTCACCGGCATTGAGGTGGATCGCCCGGGCAGCGCCTCGTCGGCGTTGACCATGCGGGACTTGTCGCGTCCGAACAGTGCCATTCCGCCAGGTTACGCCGAGGCTGCCGGCACGGAGGGCTCCCGCTCAGGCGGCGAGGGCCCCGCAGGTTGCGAGAGCCGCCGGAGGCGGCTGGCAGCAATCGAGCGAGGTGTGCGACGCAGCAGGTAACGGCGCAACGACAATGTGGGCTGTTCGATGTAACGCCATGACAACCAACCGCACAGGTAGGACAGCGGCACCGCGGTGACTATCAGTGGCAATAGTGAATCGACGCCGGCCATGATCAGCAGTTGCTGCATCGGGAACGCCCACACATACAAGCCATAGCTGCCGAAGACCCACGTGTCGTAGCCCTCGAGGCGAGCCGGCCAGTGAAACGCGAGCACGATCGCCCCGTACCCGGCCATGAACGGGAGCGTGAGCGCGCCGACCTTGGTGGTGTGAACCGCAATCTGCAGCCCAACCAGCGACCATGCCACGGCAGGGGAGAGTGGAATCCGGCCCCGGTAGGCGTGCAGCACCATGCCGATGCTGAACGCGACGAGAAAGGCCACCATCGACCCGATCGGCACCTGCAGGAACGAACCGCCATCTCCGGGGTTGCCGATGCTGGCCTCGAATCGGCGGTCCAGCGCGACCAGAGCCAGCAGCAGGACGATCGTCAACCATGGTGCCCGACGGAACAGCGCGAGAGCCCCGAACGCGAGGATCAACAGGTAGCCCGTGAACTCCATCGGCAGTGTCCAGATCGAGCCGTTCACTGACCACGGCCAGGGATTGTCGACGAACACACCGGGTAGCCGGTGCTGCAACGTGTACAGCCCGGCGTTATTGACGATGTATCCCCATGTTTGCTGAGCCGAAAAGTAGTCGCCTGGAGCGAGAGTGGACACCAGCGGTCCAATCACGAGGGCCGTGACAAGTACCACGAACAGCAGCGGAGGCCATAATCTCAGCACCCGTTTGGCGCAGAAGCGCCACCAGGACGGATCCTGTTTCCAACTGTCGCTGATCTGGTAGCCGCTCATCGCGAAGAAACCCAGCAACGCGATGTAGCCCGGGGACAGTACCCACGACGTGGGAAACAGCGTCAGGCGCGACGGATCGGTCAGCGGCATCGAGTGATCGACCACGACAGCCAGCGCGCCGATCATCCGTAACCATGCGAAGCCGGTGTTCGGGTGCGCCTTCATCGGGGTTGCCACACGGGGAGGTCGATCACCCCGCGCGTGCCTGGAACCGCTCATCCCGTCGCCCATCAGGGCGGGAGGGTAACAGGACTGCTGACAGCGGGAGGTCGGCCGCGGACACAGCGTGGCCGCTGTGCACAATGTGCCCCGACCCGATGTCCCTAGGGGGTGGTGCAGTGACCCGGCCGAACGAGTTCCGGCAGCTCGACGAGGATCTCGCCGCGGGACGGCTGTCTTCCGAGGACCACCGCCAGCGCCGCGATGCGCTGGTGCGCGACACGGCCGACGCTGCCGACAACGCGCCCCAGGTCGCCAGCCCGTTCCCGCCGGCGTTTCGTTGGGAGACCTCGTCGGCTGAGGCAGCAACGCAGGTGATGCAGGCAGTCGGGCCCGACACCAATGGGGATGACCCTGCCGACACCGCCCAAGTCGGGCGGGCCGGTGAGGTCCAAGACTTGCAACGGTCCTCTTATCCAGCCGATCCGTGGTACCAGGGCAGCCCCTCCTACCAGCAGGACCAGGGCCAAATCCGGGGCTTGTTCGAGCCCGTCGGCGGCCCCGCCGTCCACGGCCTCGACGACTCCGCACCACCGTGGACGAACTCAGATCTTCCGCCACTCGCCGAAAAGCCCATCGCCAAGCAACTCCTCGCCGAGCAACCCCTCGCCGAGCAACCCCTCGCTGAACAACAGAGCGCCTGGATGCGGCAGGGGCCAGAGGTGTTCGTGACTTCCGCGCTGCAGCCGCGGTCCAAGCAGATCATCGGGATCGCCGTGTTAGCGCTCCTGATGGCCGGGCTGGCAGGGGCAGGCGTGGCGTACTTCCTGAGTGGGGCACCCGAGCAGAGCCAGGCGGGCAGCGAGGAAATCCCGCTGCCCGAGCAGCCCACAGCCGCTCGTCAGCTGCCGGCTCCACCGGTACCGAGCCCGGCGCCGGTGGACACCCCACAGGCGTTGATCGAGCCACCCGGTGAGGCTCGCGGCGGTGGCGGGCCCTTTGACCTGCCTCGGCTGGAGAGCAGCGACCTGCTGCCCGGTCCCATCTTGAACGCCCTACGTGCTGGCGCGATGACCGATGGCGTGCTCAAGACCACCACCGATGGTGGCAATACCATCGGCATGTTCGCTTTCGCGCTGGCCGATGAGCAGGCCGCAACTGACGTGGTGAACACGATCGCCACCGTGCAGCGCGATGGTGGGCTCAAGGTCGACGACTCCCGCGCGCAGCAGGGCCTGGCGGTGCTGGGCAGTGCCCCGGGCAGTCGAACCATCGTGTACCGCGGGGTCTACGTGCTCTACAACCGAGCCATCTACTTCGAGGTGTTCGGGTCGGACTACGACGCTGTGCTGGCCACCTTCGACTCGGTGCTGGACCAGCAGCTGACCTACGCGCCGCCGACTGTCCGGGGACGCTAGCTGAGGTTGAGGGGGTCGTGAGTGGACTTGCTGGCGGTAGCCAGCAAGTCCACCAGGGCCGTGCGGGCGACATCTGGGCCGAACCGTTGCGCCACAGCGCTGGTACCCGCCTCGGAAATCGTGCGCCACAGCGCGTCGTCCTCGAGCAGCGTCACCACATGATCTGCGAACCGGGAGGCGTCTGCGGCCACAAGAACGTGCTGGCCGTCGACAAGTTGCATGCCCTCGACGGCGACCGGCGTGCACACCGTTGGCAGCCCGGCGGCCATGCTCTCGCCCACCTTCCCCTTCACCCCGGCCCCGAACCGCAGCGGCGCCACCGACAGCCGGCACCGCTGGTGCAACGGCATGAGATCAGGCATCCAACCGTGCACCTCGACGGTCTCAGCAGCCAGCTCCAGCACGTCGGGGGACGGGTTGCTGCCCACCACGTGCAGTACCGTGCCCGGATGCCGGCGTTGCACCAGCGGCAGCACGTCACGGACCATCCACCCCACGGCGTCCCGGTTGGGCAAGTGGTCGAAGCTGCCGACAAACAGCAGCCCGGTGCGGCCCTGCGGCCCCGGCACCTCGCCGACCGGGTGGTGCACGTTGGACAGCACCCGAACGTCGGCCTCCGGGACCAGATCGCGCAGCAGGCCCTGCTCGTGCTCGGAGACCACCAAGGTCAAATCGGCGGCCCGCACCAGGCCCAGCTCCAGCTCCCGTGACGCGATCACCTTGCCGGCCAGCCGCGCGGCGCCGTCCTCATCGCCGGCCGACGCGGCCAGCTCGGCCTGGCGCTGCAGGCGCAGGAAATGAAGGTCCACGGTGTCGTAACCGACCAGGCACTGCGGAGCGAGCATCCGCAGCTCTTCCAGCAGTTTCCAGGCCACCTGCGGGCGGGACAGCACGGCCAAGGTGAGCGCCGCGCCCGCCTCGCGCAGGAAGGCGGCCTGGCCGGCTGCGTCGGCAATCACGGTGATCCCATGGCGCTGCAGCTCGCCGGTGTAGGGCTGCAGGAGGGCGCCGTTGGACGGAAAGAACACCACCCGCTGGCTCAGCTCGACCAACTGGAGCAACAGCTGGTGCATGCGCATCGATCCGGAATCGCGGTCTGGTGTGGGGACCTGATGATCGACGACGAGTACCAGGCCGCCCCGGTGGCCGGCCGTCCCACGCTGCCGTGCCAACCAGAGGTTGAGCGCGCTGGCGGCTGGGAGGTGGTCGGCCAGCGCGGTGGTCCACTTCTGCACGAACAGCGCGCGATTGATCTCCTGGAAACGCTTGATGCCGGTGGCCGAGTCGGTGCCGTGCGAGATGCCCTCGTGGTGCACCACTACCGCGGTCGGCTCGACGACCGTGCGGTGCCCCGTTGCCCGGATCGCGAAGGCCAGGTCGGTGTCTTCGTAGTAGGCCGGTGCGTAGCGCTCGTCGAACCCGCCGACGGAGTCGAACAGATCCTGGCGCACCAGGAGCGCCGCTCCGGAGCAGTAGTCGACGTCGCGCCGCACCTGGAACTCAACGGCACCGGCGTCCCGGTCCCGCCCGTAATTCCAGCCGGAACCATCGGCCCAGATAATGCCGCCACTTTCCTGTAGCCGCCCGTCCGGGTACACCAGCTGGGCACCGACCAGGCCAATCCGGTCGTCCGAGTCCGCGGCGTTGACCAGCGCGTCCAGAGTCCCTGACCGCACCTCGGTGTCGTTGTTGAGGAACAGCAGGTAGGCCCCGCGGGCGTGGCTAGCGCCGAGATTGCAGGCCCCCACGAACCCGACGTTGCTCGGCGTGCGCACCAGCCGCAGCCCCGGGCTGGCCGCCACCAACTCTGCGGTGCGATCCGGTGAGGCGTCGTCGACGACCAGCACCTCGAACGGGAAGGCCGGACGATTCTGCTCAATGCTGGCCAGGCAGGCTCGGGTGTACTCCCATTTGCCGTGCACTGGCACGATGACGCTGACCAGCGGTGACGTGCTGGTGTGCAGCTCCACCGGGCCGGGGACCTGCGGTGCGGGTGCCGGCTGCGGCCCGCGCCCCAGGGCGCGCTCGTAGAGGTCACGGCGCAGCGTGCCGCGCGGCGCGGCACGTTCGACGGTGTCCCGGTAGCGGGAGATCAACCGCTGTGCGGTGGCGGACTGTTCGGTTCGCAACGCTGACAGCTCCCGTTCCAGCTCGGCCACTCGACGTTGCGCGGCGCTGCCGATCTCCTGCTGCCAGGACGCCACCAACTCCGCCCGCTGCGCCCGGCGCTGCACTGCGGCCAACTCGCTACGCAGCCGCTGCACCTCGCCGTCAAGCCGTTGCAACCGTCGCTGCGCGGTGGCCCGATCCGCCGCTGCTCGTTGCTGTTTCTCGGCGAGCTCAGCGCGCAGTTCGGAGGTCCGACCCTGTTCCTGGGCCAGCGCGCGGTGTGCGTTGCGGACCAGGGTTAGATCGGCATCGACCAGCGCGCTGAGCCGGGGCAGCTGCGGCAGCGTCGCATCCGAGGCAATGCCGAGCAGGTAGGTGTGCGGCAAGTCCGCAGTCACCCGCCAGCCGCCGTCCGGTGCCCGCCGCAGTGAGTGGGCTGCTGCGGGCCCTTGCTGTGCCGGCCCGGTGATCAGCGATCCGACGGCGACGTTCTGGCGCAGGATGACGACGTGACCGAACGAACCCCCCAGCAGCGTCTGGAACTGCGCATCCGTGAGTTCCCGGACATGGAAGGGGTTGTCGTTTCCGTGCTGGTGGCTGTACACGGTCACGTCAGGCGTGCTGGTCAGGAACAGCCCACCAGGTGCCAGCAGCCGACGCACCACTGCCAGGAGGGTGTCCTGCTCCTCGACGTGTTCGAGGGCCTCGAAGCAGGTGATGACGTCAAACGGTGGTGCCCCGGGGAGCAGCCCGGGATCGATCATCGACCCGATCGCAAACTGCAGGTTGCCCCTCGAGTACTGGGCAGCGGCGTGCTCCACGGTCTGCGGGTCGATGTCGATGCCCACCACCTCGCGGGCCCCGGCGGCGAGCAACGCGGGCCCGAAGCCCTCGCCGCAGCCCAGGT
Source organism: Pseudonocardiaceae bacterium (assembly GCA_036389855.1). GTDB lineage: Bacteria > Actinomycetota > Actinomycetes > Mycobacteriales > Pseudonocardiaceae. Next base: position 6,519 of record DASVWA010000252.1, on the reverse strand, counting down.
CGAGCACCCGTGCGCCGGTGACAAAGCGGGAAGCGAGTGTGTACCGGTGGTAGTGCTCGTAGATGACCTGCAGGTCGTCTGCCCACGGCACGCAACGTTCGCCGGTCCACTCGATCAGACGTTCCGAAGGCATTCGCGTTCTCCCACGTTCGGCGGGTCGGCCGGTGCAGGCTACCGACCGGGTCGCGGTTACGGTGCACGCCATGTCGGTGACCGACCGCAGGCACATCGACGTCGACGAAGCTCCCCGGCAGCATCCGGTGCGCCGCCGGTGTTGTGGCGTACGTCGGTTCACCGCGTTGATATGCGCGGGCATGTTCTTCCTCGGCCCGGCTATCGCGTGGGGCCTCGGCGTCCAGCCGGCCCGATTCGAAAACCGGCCGCTGGCCGCGTTGGGTGACCCGCGGGACGGCTGGGCGTGGCTGGCAGGGTTGCCTGCCTGGGCCGCCGACAACCTGCCGTTCCGCGACGGCGCCGTCCGGACGACAGAGGCAGTGAGCAGGGGACTCTTCAGCGAGCCGGCATCACTTCCGGTGCCGGTGTTGGAGCCGCCCGTGGGATCTTGGGCGGTAGCCCCGATCGTGCCTTCCGCCCAAGCGTTTCCTTCGGTGATTGAAGGTCGCGACGGCTGGCTTTACCTCGGTGCGGATGTCAGCGGTGCGTGCCTGCCGTCTCGCTCGCTGGACGACACGATGGACTCATTGCGCCGGATGCGTGGTGTGGTGGAGTCCTCTGGCCGGCAGTTCGTCCTGGTGGTGGCTCCGGATAAGACGACCATGGTGCCCGAGCACCTGCCCGCGCAATACGTGGGACAGGATTGCTCGTCGCGGGCCAGGGCCGAGTTCTGGCGTCGGGTGGTCGCCGAAGCCGGCGCGATCGACCTGCGGCCGGCACTGGCCGAGATAGCCCGGCGCAAGGCTTCTCCGGTCTACTACCCGGCCGACACCCACTGGAGCCAGGAAGGGGGCCTGGCGATGACCTACGCGGTGGCTGACCGCATCACGTCGGGTATCACCCAGAGCTGGCAGATCGCCCAGGCCGGGTCGATCCCGTGGCCTGACGACATCAGCCCGCTGATCGGAGGTAGCGGCGAGCGAGCGATCCCGACCTACTCCTTGGCGCCGGCCGGGCTACCCGACCGTACTCGCCCGATCATCAGTGACTTCCGGATACCGCTGCATCTGTCCTCGGCGCCTGCTGCGGGCACCGTCAACCGGCCCGTTCGGATGATTGCCGACTCGTTCACCCAGTTCGCCAGCCGTTACCTGGCGGCGACCTTCACCAACATCACTGTCGTACACCCCGATACCGCCGCAGCTGCCCCACGGTCGGCGGGGGAGCTGCTCGCCGGCGGCGACGTCGTCGTTCTGGAGGTCGCCGAGCGAAACCTTCTCAGCGGCACGTCACCGATCCTGCTCCACCCCGTGATCACCGAAATCGGCACCCAGCTAGCCCACCGCCCAGTGCGCTGATATCCGGAAGTCAGCGCTGGGCATTCACCGCCTTGACACAGCCGTCCAGCCACGCCGAGGCGCTGACCTGCGGACCGGTTCGTCGCATGGCTTCGTCCGCGCACCTCGTGGCACCCGGACGGTGCTGCTGCGACCACTGAAATCCATCCCGGTAAGACCTGTCACGCAACGCGTCAGCGTCGTACCCGACAGAGGCCAGCCAGCACGGCACCGTCGCGGCTATCACGATCGCGACAATGCCGACATCGACTCGATTCACGGCCTCGAATGCTCCTAGGGCCTCCGGTAGCTCTGGTGGGGCAGCTTAGCTGGGGAGCCGGCGGCGGCCCGCGATGCCGAGGTCGGACCTGTGGTACCACTCCAACGCCTGTTCGCCCTCAAGCCAGCACAGCCGCACCGAGATGCCGTCCAGCTCGGCGGGAAAGTCGATGAGGAATGGCGCGAGCCCCTTGAGCTCGATGCCTTGCTCACGGAACCACTCGAGCATGTCGTCCAGCCGGGCCTGCAGCGCCTTCATCTCGGGGACACCACCAAGCGTGGACGAGCCAATGCGGCTCAGGTCGACCGATAGCTCGGTAAGGTTTGCCCGGGCCTCGATCAGCGCATCGACTCGCCGGCGCACCTCCGGCAGCAGAGCGCGAGCCTCGGGTACGCCGAACAGTCGATGCTCACCCACGTCCACAACGGTAGTGGGTCAGCCGTTGGTCGGTGGCCTTTCCACGAGCTGGCTGAGGTAGAGCTGCTCGCCGAGCTTGTCGATCAGCCCCAGGTTGGTCTCGAGGTAGTCGATGTGTTCCTCCTCGCTGGCGAGGATGTCCTCCAAAAGGTTTGCGGTGGTGGCGTCACCCCTCTTCCTGCACATCCTGATCCCGGGTCGCAACCGTTCGACGACTTCCAGCTCGACGGCTAGGTCAGCTTCGAACTGCTCTCGCACGGTCTGCCCGATCCGCAGCGGGAGCAACTTCTGGTAGTTCGGTAGGCCCTCGAGGAACAGGATGCGGTCGGTGATCCGCTCGGCGTGGCGCATCTCGTCGATGGATTCCGACCGAGTGTGCTCGGCGAGTTTGGTGAAGCCCCAGTTGGCCTGCATCTTGGCGTGCAGAAAGTACTGATTGATCGCGGTCAGCTCACTGGTGAGTTGCTCATTGAGCAGCTCGATGATCTCGTCGTCGCCGCGCATGGTCGTCCAACCCCCTCCGGATCGGTCTTGGATGATCGCGACCGTACGCGTTCCAGCCAGCGATGTCATCGAAGGTGAGGCTGACCTGACCAGGGGATACGCCGGTATTCAGGCAGCCATCAGGCGCTGCGCTGCAGCGTGTTCGACAAGCCGGCGCAGACGTCGAGCAGGGCAGCGATCTTCTCCACGCAGGATCCGCAGCCGGTGCCCGCCTCGCAGCGGTCGCTCACGTCCTCGACGGTGCACGCACCCGCAGCGATACACCCACGCACCGCTGCTTCCGTCACTCCCCGGCAGATGCAGACGTACATGCCCCGATGCCCCTAGATCGACCGATTAGGTGAGGCTAAGCACAACAGATCATCGGGGTTGCGTCCAGTGCCTGGAGGCTCGTGAGTGGCATCCAGTGCTATAACACTGTTACGCACTCACGAGCGCGATAGCGACCTGCGGCCGATGCCGCGGACCTCGAAGCCCACCCGGCGAAGGACGTCGGCGTCGAGCAGGTTGCGGGTGTCGACCACGATGCGACGCTCCACCAGCTCGGCCAGCCGGCCCCAGTCCAGCACCCGGAACTCGGGCCATTCGGTGAGCACCACCAAGGCAGCGGCACCGGAGGCGACCTTGACCGGGTCGTCGGTGACCTGGATGTCGTCGGTCATACCGGGCACCGCGGCGGGCACCCCGGGGTCGTAGCCGATCAGCTCAGCGCCCTCAGCGGCCAGCAGACTCGCCACCGTCAACGCCGGGGAATCACGCAGATCATCGGTACCGGCCTTGAATGTCAGCCCGAGCAGACCGATCCGCTGCCCGGCCAGTGACCCACCGACGGCATCGCGGACCTTGTCGACCATCCGGTGGTGTTGGCGGGTGTTGGTGTCCAGGCTGGCCTGCAGTAACCCGAAGTCGAACTCCACCGCGGCGCAGACCTGCAGTAGCGCATGGGTGTCCTTGGGTAGGCAGGATCCGCCCCAACCCGGGCCCGGCTGCAGGAAAGCCTGTCCGATCCGCCGGTCATAGCCGATGCCCTCGGTCACGTCCAGCACATCGGCGCCGAACCGCTCGCACAGCTCGGCGACGGCGTTGACATAGGACAGTTTCATCGCCAGGAAGCAGTTCGCTGCGTACTTGACCATCTCTGCGCTGGCGGCATCGGTGAGTACCGTCGGAGCGCCCAGCCGGGCATATAGCGCGGCGACCCGCTCGGCGGCGTCTTGAGCGTCGCAGCCCACCACGATGCGGTCGGGGTTGAGGAAATCCTCCACCGCCGAACCCTCCCGCAGGAACTCCGGATTGCTGACGACCGCCACGTCCGCGCGGTCCAGCAGCTGCGCGGTGCGCGCCGCGGTACCTACCGGCACCGTTGACTTGTTGACCACCACGCAGCCCGGCGGCAAGAGCTCGCGGATCTCGGCGGCCACCGACTCCACTGCCGACAGGTCGGCCGCTCCGCCCGAGCCCATCGGAGTCTGCACGCACAGGAACACCACCTCGGCTGCGTCAGCTCCGTTACCCACCGCAGCGGCGGCGCCCACCACGAACCGCAGCCGACCAGCGGCCAAGCCCTCCCCGACGAGCTCGGGAAGCCCCGGTTCCAAGATCGGCACCTCGCCACCGGACAGCCGAGCTACCTTGGCCTCGTCCACATCGGCACATACCACCCGATGCCCCAACGACGCCAGGCATGCCCCAGTGGTCAGGCCCACATATCCGGAGCCGATCACCGCGATCCGCCGCACGAACATGCGCTCTCCCCTCACGCTGCGTTGACCCCCTCATGGTGGCACACCGCAACCGGAATGCCCGAACAGCGCGCGGTGGACGGGTCAAAGATCGCCAGCGTAGGGCACCTCGTATACCAGCTGGGAGCTCATCCACAGTCTCAGAGCGCGGGTGGCGCGCACGTCATCGGCGTTGTAGGTGACTAGCCTTTCGCGCTGTGCGAGATCCGGCTTATCGGATCCGACACCGCCCAGCCCGACAGCGTCCCGATACCAGCGCATCGAGTTCTCGCCGCTGGCCTCGGGATCGTGCCAGGAAAAGCCGGCTGCCGGAGCGATCGTCTTGAGCCCTTTGCCGTGCGCGCACAGGAATTCGGCGCTGACGAGCCCGTACAGGTCCACCCACTGGTCGGAGGAGATGAACTCCTGCACCTCGGTGACGGTCGGGATCCCCGGGGCACCGGTGAAGCGCTCCGCGGAGGACAGCATCCAGCGGTTCTCAGCTTGTTCGTTGTAGCAGTAGGCGTGGAAGCTCAAGCCGCGCAGCGCAGCCCTGCTGCGAACGTCGGCCAACCAGCGCCAAAACGCGGCGAAGGATCGTGCCTCGTCTGGTGTCGGTACCGGCTCCCAGGTGGCAAAAGCGCGGTAGCCGCCGGCCATCCCGATGTCGGCGCCGGACAGCAGGCAGCCCCACAGGTACGCGCCGGCTTCGTCGAAGCTCTCCATGTCCACGTCAACCTCGACGTCAGCGCGCGGCACGCAGATGTGCTGGTTACGTCGCACCAACGTGAGGTCTCGCTGCCAGGCGCGGGCCAGCAGCACCGCGTCGCGCAAGGACATCCCGACCATCGGCACCGGCGACTCGCCTGCAGGGTCTAGCGCAGCTAAAGCGTCTATGGTCGACACCCCGGCCGCCCGCAGTGCCACCGTGTCCTCGCCACGCAGCACCATGCTGACGTCCCGGGACGCCCGCAACGCCGGACCGCAGGTGGGCCACCACGGGCATGAACGGCATTCGGTGACCCGGGACGGCAGTGCCAGCGGCTGCGCTTCGGTGGCCGCAGCGCGCGCCACAGCCAGCCGATCGGCGAACCTTGTGTCGTATTCAGCCATCGCGGTACGGCCGGCTGGCCAGGTGGGGGCGTCCAGGTCGTGCCATACCACCACGTCGGCCTCCAGGCCGATCACGCCGCCGGTGGCCCGGCCGCGGGGCGCCAGTCCGGCCGCCTGCAGCAGCCGGAAGGCGTGTGCCAGGCGTAACTGGTCCCGGGATTGCGGGCGAACCTTGCGGGTCTGGTCGGTGCGGGAGGCGGCCAGGACCGGTCGGGTCAGTGGACTGGTCCGGGCGCCGGAGCCAGGATCGGTGACTTTGTGCCGAACGACGATTACCGGCAGGTAACCACCGCGGTGGCGCACCAGTAGCTCGACGCCGCCTCGTCGCCCGCCGAGCGGGTCCGCAGGCAGCAGCCCGCCCCAGACGAACGGGGCACCCTCGTGCAGCAGGGCCACAGTGGCGGCGCAGCGCTGCGGACCAGGAAGGTCGGGCGCAACCTCGCGCCAGTCACCGGCGCATCGCTGGGCCAGATGGTCGGCGACCTGACGACGGTGCGCGGTGGCATCGGCAATTCGCCGCTCGGCGGTGGGGTCGAGGGTCGCCCGTGGAGTGTCGACTGCTGCCGGATCGTGATCCAAATGCACCCGGCGACGGCACCGAGTGACCACACCCGCGTCAAGCAGCACTGCTGAGTCCACGACGCCAGACTAGATCCAGGGACCGACAGACGTGCGTTCACCCAGCGCCGCTAGCGTGAGGCCCCGTGAGGTACCTACTGGCACTCGTGGCGCTCGTGGGGCTGGCACTGCTGGCTAGCGCAGGCCCTGCGGTCGCGCACAATGAACTGATCGGCAGTGACCCGCCGGACGGTGCCACCGTGGCGACCAGCCCAGCGCAGGTCAGGCTCACCTTCAACCTGCCCGTGAAGCGTGGGTTCAGCACCGTGACCGTGACCGGGCCGCACAGCAGTCAGTGGCAGGCCGGTCCACCGGCCGAAGCCGGTGCTGTGGTGTCGGCACCGGTCCGCGCGCTGGGGCCAGCCGGTCAGTACACGATCGCCTACCAGGTCCTTTCCGCTGATGGCCACCCGGT
>DASVWA010000251.1:0-4171 GCA_036389855.1 Pseudonocardiaceae bacterium | reverse complement strand
CCCTCGCACCGATCCTGCGATCCGCCCGGCCTGGGCCCCATCCTCGCGGCAAGGGTGCTCGCCGAGATCGGCGACGACCCAACCCCGCTTCAGCACCGCTGGTGGCCTTCGCGCCTTCGCCGGCACAGCCCCCGTGACCCGCGCCTCAGGACGGTCCAGCTACGTCAAGGCCCGGAAGGTGTGAAACAAGCGCCTCGGCGATGCCTGCCACTAGTGGGCCTTCGCCACACTCACCAAGTCCCCCGGCGCACGAGCACATTACGACGCCGCCCTCTCTGTCAACCTGGGTTGAGGCACCTGCCCCCTGACAATCACTGACCTGAGGGCGGGGATGGAGACTTCCCCGGATATGACTATGACGGTGTTCGACCTTGGGCCTGGGATCGCCGATCCTGGGCTGGTGGATGATGCGGCACGACCGGATCCGGAGGTGCCCGAGCGGGCCCGTCGGAGGACGTTCACCGCGAAGTACAAGCTGGAGGTACTGGCGGCCTACGACGCGGCGCCCGACGGTGAGAAGGGTGCGATCCTGCGCCGGGAGGGCCTGTACTCCAGTCACCTCGTGGACTGGCGCCGGGCGCGTGATGCTGGGGCGTTGACCGGGCTGACGCCACCACGCGGGCGGCCGCGACGCGATCCGCGCCAGGAGCAGATCACCCGCCTGGAGCGGGAGAACCGGCATCTGGAGCAGGAGTTGGCCAAGGCCCGCTTCGTGGTCGACGTGCAAGCAAAACTGTCCGCGCTCTTGGAGACGCTCTCCGAGAGCGTGGACACCGATCCCGGGTCGACGCGGTGACCGACCAGGCAATCACCGTTCTCGCCGGGCGGGTTGGGGTCCGCGCGGCGTGCGCCGCTGCCGGGGCCGCGCAAGCCGGCTACTACCGCCGCCACCGGAGCAGCCCGGCCCCGGCCCGCCCGGCGCCGGTGGCCCACCGGGACCGGGTACAGCCCCGCGCCCTGTCCGGCGCGGAACGCCAAGCGATCCTCGACGTGCTGCACAGCGACCGCTTTGTCGATCTCGCACCCGCCGAGGTATGGGCGATCCTGCTCGATGAGGGCGTCTACCTCGGCTCGCAATCCACCTTCTACCGGCTGCTACGCACCGCGGGCCAGACCCGCGAGCGCCGCCGTCAGGCCACTCATCCCGCCGCGGTGAAACCCGAGCTGCTCGCCATCGCGGCGAACCAGGTCTACTCGTGGGACATCACCAAGCTGCACGGACCGGCGAAGTGGACCTACTACTACCTGTATGTGATCTTGGATATCTACTCACGCTACGTCGTCGGCTGGATGCTGGCCACCCGCGAGTCCGCGACCCTGGCCGAGAAGCTGATCACCGACACCTGCGCCAAGCACCACATCGATCCCGGCCAGTTGACCCTGCACGCCGACCGGGGCTCGTCGATGACCTCGAAACCGGTCGCGTTCCTACTCGCGGACCTCGGCGTCACCCAGTCCCACAGCCGTCCGCACGTGTCGAATGACAACCCATACTCCGAGGCGCAGTTCAAGACCCTGAAATATCGTCCCGACTTCCCCGCCCGCTTCGCCACGATCGAAGCCGCCCGAGCCCACTGCCAGCGCTTCTTCACCTGGTACAACGAGGTGCACCGCCACAGCGGCCTGGGCCTACACACCCCCGCCGACCTCCACTACGGACATGCTCCCGCCGTGCGTGCCGCGCGCGCCGTCGTCCTGGACACCGCCTACGCCGCGCACCCCGAGCGGTTCGTCACTAAACCGCCCCAGCCTCCGAGGCTCCCCACGAACTCCTGGATCAACCCACCCGACCAAACAGAGGCCAACACTCAGTAATAGGCCCGAACCAGTGCCTCATCCAGGTTGACAGATTCCGGGAGCGTGAGCTGGCACCGAGGCCAAGTGATCAGATTGCGTGATTATGGAGGAGGGAGAGGGAGGCGCGGTGTCACTTTCGGCAGGCCCTTGGCCTGCCGGTGATCGCCGGCCGAGGAGGAGTCGCAGGGGCCCCGGGGTCCAGCCGTTTACTCCCGATCCGTCCGGCCCCTCCGAACGAGACCAGCCTGCCACGGTGACATCTGTGCCCAACGATCGATGCCCGAGGGGCCGGACGGATCGGGACGCGCTAGCGGGCTGGACGCTGGGGGGCGACTCCGCACAATCCGCGCCTCCCTCTCCCGGGCACGACCACTCCAACGTCCACAACGGTCCGGGCCGTGTCGGCCCGGTTTGAAACCGTATCGAAAGTCCTCACCGACTTTGAGGCGGACAAAACGACACGGCGACTATCTGACTCTGCTTGATGTGTGGACAAGAGACTTCAGATGATGGGTGACACTGCACGCGTCGGTTTGCCTCCCGCGACTGTTGTCGCGCGGGGCGACCGGAGCTGCGGCTTCGGCGGTGTCAGACAGAACGTAGAGCGGTGGCGAGGTCGATCATGCGAGTGATGACCCCGGCGGTTCCGGCCCCGGTGAAGCGCGTGGGCTTGCTGGCTTTGTTGGCGTAGCCGATCGCAGGCACACCGGCGGCCTGGGCTGCTTGAACGTCGGTGATGGAGTCGCCAATGAGGACGCACGTGGGGGGTGCGGCGTCAAGGGCCTGGGCAGCTTGGATAACTAGGTGCGGGTGTGGCTTCAGTCGGGTGATATCGGCCGGTGTTCGAGCCGAGATGTAGTTGATGTGGCCGGAAAGATTATGAGTGGTGAGATAGGTGCGTACGGCGTCGTCGGAGTTGTTGCTGACGATGGCTACGGTCCGGCCGGTGTCGTGACAGGCCTGGATGGTCTGGGCAGCTCCGGGTGTGGGGGCGGCGGTGGTAGCGGCGGCGACTTCTTCGGCGCGGAACGCTGTTTCGACGGTGGTGGTGAGTTCGGGCGCGTGCGCGAGGGTGTAGCGCAGGATGTCGAAGGGGTCGTCGGTGCCGGTGATCTCTGCGGGCGGTGTGATTCCTGCGCCGGTGAGGACCTTGCTGAGGCGGGAGGCCACGGCGGTCGAAGTGATGCCGGCGAACACGCTGCAGATGGGGCCGTCGAAGTCGAGCAGCACGTGTCGGGTTCGGGCGAGGAGTTCTCCGAGTCCGCCCGAGGTCATGGGGTGAACTCGCGTCCGATGCTGGTCCACATGCTGTCGAACCACAGGCGGGCTTGTTGGAGGTACTGGGTGCCGGTGGAGTTGGGGTCGTCGTTGGCGGTGTGGTGGAACAGGATGGCGTCTTTGCCCATGAGGTCGTAGATGGCCTGGGGGCCGTTCTTGAATTGGATCATGTGTTCGCGGACGGGGTAGAAGCCGTAGAAGATTTCTTCGTTGTTGAGGATGTAGAGCTTGAACGTCGGTGCCGCCCGGTGGACGCGGACCTCGACGGACGCCTCTTTGATCAGGTTGAAGCTGGCCAGCTCCTCCAGGGAGTCCCTGATTGACGCGGTGTGCCGGTGCATGATCTGGGTGGCGCGCTCGCGGAACTCTGGGCTGTCTTCGAGGTCCTCGACCTTGCACGGTAGTGCCAGTGGCTCGCGGGTGTCGGGTAGCAGCATGCGGATGCTGATCGACTCTGGTGTCAGTCTGCCGACGCGGATCTTGTCCAGCGGTTCTTGCATCACGCCGTGGAGGGTCTCGCCGGAGAAGCCGGCGAAGTCGATCGTGACGCGCTGGCTGTCGAAGGTGCGTTCGATATGCGGGCGCAGGCCGATGGGGCGCTCGGTGCGTTCGCGGACGTAGACGCCGCTGCCCTGCCGGGACTGGATGAGTCCCTCGTCCCTGAGCACGCGTAGAGCCTGTTGCACGGTCATCCGGGCTACGCCGTACTGCTTGGCAAGCTCGGTACCTGATGGGATTTTGTCACCTGGCTTGAACACCTTGGTCAGGATCGCCGCGCGCACAGCGTTCGCGACCTGCACATAGGGCGGCCGCGGGTCCTCCGGATCAAGGTTCATGCCCCAAGCCTAAGACCTAAGCGGGCTAGATGGCTAGCCATCACTTGACTTGTCTAGGCAGCCTGGTTATCTTGGCCTCTGTCAGAACAAGACTAGACAGCCCAGGCTGCCTAGGTGAGTAGTGATGGAGGGCAAGATGGCGATCAGCGGCGGGGCTCGGCTCCCGATCCAGCACCACGACGTGTTTCCCAAGGGCGCGCTGGTGATGAGTGTGGAGCCGATCACAAAGTTTCAAACGCTGAGGACAAGGCGAATGGTCG
>DASVWA010000250.1:0-3086 GCA_036389855.1 Pseudonocardiaceae bacterium | reverse complement strand
CGGCGATCCGGGCCTGGAACATGGTCGAGGTGCTGTCCGGTGAGCACGACGTGCGGCTGGTCAGCCTCAACCAGCATTGCGCGCCACCTCCAGCCGAGTTCGACGTACGGCAAGGGAGTCCCAGATCGATCGGCCCCGAGCTGGACTGGGCGCAGTTGGTGGTCCTTCAAGGCCACGTACTCGAGCAAGTACCGGCACTCAAGACGTCCAACCACATCGTCATCGTTGATATCTACGACCCGATGCACCTCGAGCAACTCGAGCAGGGCCGTGATCTGGGAGACGGCCAGCGCGCGCAGGTCGTCGACGCGGTCACCTCAGTGCTGTCGGCCCAGCTACGCCGTGGCGACTTCTTCCTGTGCGCGTCGGAACGGCAGCGACATTTCTGGCTCGGGCATCTGGCGGCGATCGGGCGGCTGTCCCCCACCGTCTACGACGCCGATCCGACGACACGCTCGCTGCTCGCGGTGGCCCCGTTCGGGCTGTCCGGCAAACCACCGCAACGCACCGGGCCGGGCTTGCGTGACGCGTTGGGGTTCGGGTCGAGGGAGAAGGTCGTGCTGTGGGCCGGGGGTGTCTACTCCTGGTTCGACCCGTTGACGTTGCTGCATGCCGTGCACGCGCTGCGCGCCGGGCACGATGACCTTCGCCTGGTGTTCCTCGGGATGCGCCACCCGAACCCCGACGTGCCCGAGATGGGCATGGCCGGGCAGACCCGCCGGCTCGCCCAGACCCTCGGCCTCACCGGCGAACACGTCTTCTTCAACGAGACCTGGGTGCCCTACGCCGACCGGCAGAACTGGCTACTCGACGCTGACGCCGGCGCCACCACGCACTTCGAGCACGTCGAGACCACGTTCGCCTTCCGCACCCGAGTGCTGGACTACTTATGGGCCGGGTTGCCGATCGTCACCACCGACGGCGACGCCTTCGCCGAGCTGGTGGCTGCCGAAGAGCTCGGCGTAGTGGTACCCGCCGAGGATCCAGCTGCGTTGGCCGCGGCGCTACAGCGGGCGCTCTACGATGACGCCTTCGCTGCCGGCTGCCGGGATCGGATCGTGGCGGTGGCCCAGAGTTTCACCTGGGAGTCGGTGCTGGCGCCGCTGGCCGGGTTCTGCCGGCACCCACGACCAGCTCCTGATCGGCTGCGCGGCGCCCCGCCCGGCGCGGCCGGACCCCGTAACGGGATGGCCGGCGCGCTGCGCCGCGACGCCGCCCTGATCAGGTCCTATCTCGCCGCTGGTGGGCCCGGTGAGGTAGCCCGGCGAGCGTCGGGACGGTTGCGCAGGCTCACCGGCTGGGGATGATGGCCGGCGACGCCACCCACGTGCTGGTCGACGGCACGCCACTGCTCGGCCAGCGCAGCGGGATCGGTCGCTACACCGCCGCGCTACTGCGCGAGCTGGCGATCCGCACCGACGTGAACGTCATCGTCACCGCGTTCACGGCTCGCGGTCAGGCCGCGCTACGCGGTGCGGTACCGCCCGGCGTCGTGGTGCGCGGTGGCCCGGTGCCGGCCCGGGCGCTGCGCGCGTTGTGGCAGCGCTTCAGCTGGCCACCGACGGAACTGCTCGCTGCCAACGCCGACGTGCTGCACGCCACCAACTTCGTACTGCCGCCGTCCAGGCGCGCTCACGGCGTCGTCACCGTGCACGACCTGGCCTTTTTGGACCACCCCGAGCACCTGGCTCCGCAACAGCGCGGCCTGCCTGACCTGGTCAGGAACTCGGTGGCTCGCGCCGCGGTGGTGTGCACCCCCAGCAGCGCGGTGGCACAGCAGGTGACCAGCCAGCTCGACATCCCCGCCCGGCGAATCGTGGTCACCCCGCTGGGCGTTGACCGAGCCTGGTTCGGCGCCGCCGGGCCCACCAAAGCGCTGCGCACCACGCTGAGGTTGCCGCCGCGGTACTTGCTGTTCGTCGGGGCCGCCCAACCACGAAAGGGCCTCGACGTACTGCTCGAGGCACACGCGTCACAACCCGGTCTCGCGCCGCTCGTCCTGGCCGGGCCGGCGGGCTGGGGCCCGACGCCGGTGACCTCATCTCGAGTGCACACGCTGGGTTACCTCAAGGAAACCGACCTGCGCTGCGTAGTCGCCGGTGCGGCAGCGCTGGTGCTGCCGTCGCGCGATGAGGGTTTCGGCCTTCCGGTCCTGGAGGCGATGGCGACCGGGGTGCCGGTGGTGTGCTCGAACCTACCGGCGCTGCGGGAGATTGCCGGGGGGCTCGCCACGCTTGTCCCGCCCGAGGATCCTGCTGCGCTGGCCACCGCGCTGGCCGGCGCGGGCGATGCCGGCTGGGATTCCGGAAGCGCAGCCGCCCGGCAGGCGCACGCCGCCCGCTATACCTGGCAGGCCTGTGCGCAGGCAACGGCCCGGGCGTACCGGCAAGCCCGCGACTGACAGTGAACATCAGAGGTTGACATACGGGGATCAAAGCCGGACACGCGCGGTAAGTGATCGTTTCTGTTAGATTCACCCACGAGGAGTAGCGTGATCGACGCTATTATACGTTGAGTCGCACACTCGCTACTGGAAGCGCTGGAAAGGGCGCGCTCGCCCCCTTCGAGTGCTGGGGGAAGTCGCTTGTAGCTACGGAACGCTGACGCCTGCCTTGCCCACAGGACTACGCATTCCGGACAGAAGGGGGGACAGGCATGCTCACTCCACGAGCTCGAGCCGGGGCGGTCCTAGCGGCCTTGACCGCAGCGACCGCGGCTGTCACGGTCAGCGCGGCGGCGCCCGGGGTGGCGCGCACTGCGCCCCGGGGACAAGCCAGCCCAGTAGCCGTGATCACCGGTGCAGGATCGATCAACGAGACTGAGGCTCGTTACCAGATCAAGGGTACCGATCTTGGCATCATGTGGACCGACGAGCGAGGCCAGATCCTCGCCGCCTTCGGTGACACCTTCGGGACCGGCTGGGCGGGTTCCAGCAGCGGATTCGGTGACCCGGCCACGAACGATTGGCGGTCGAATACGCTGGCTCGCAGCTCAGACCGCAATCCCGCCGTCGGCATGTCGTTCAACAACTTCGTCACCGACCGTCCCGGTCACGCCAAAGAACTGCTGCCCTCGCTCAAGCAAAA
>DASVWA010000249.1:0-8728 GCA_036389855.1 Pseudonocardiaceae bacterium | reverse complement strand
GCTGAACCCCGAACGGGTCCGGACATACAAGGCGCAGTACCCGACGCTGGCCCCGATACTGGACCGGTTGGGCTTCTTCGAGGTGTTCGCCAGCCCCTGGTTCGCCGCGATCTACCTGCTGCTGTTCGTCAGCCTGGTGGGCTGCGTGCTGCCCCGCAGCGTCGAGTACGCGCGACAGCTGCGCCGGGCCCCGGTGGCCACCCCCCGCAACCTGACCCGGCTGCCACACCATGCTCGCCGCGAGTTCCAGGCGCGGCCACCCGAGGTGCTGGCCGACGAGGTGCTGGCCGCCGCCCGGCGACGGCTGCGCGGCTGGCGGATCGCCGAACGGGAGGAACCCGACGGTGCCCGCACGCTATCGGCCGAGCGGGGCTATTCACGGGAAGCCGGCAATCTCGTCTTCCATGTCGCCTTGCTAGGCCTGCTGGTGTCCTTCGCGGTCGGCAAGCTGGTCGGTTACGAGGGCCAGGTGATCGTGCTCGCGAACGGGTCGCAGTTCTGCAACTCCGGCCCGCTGGCCTATGACTCCTTTCGCTCTGGCCCGTCCGTCGACGGCACCGCGCTTGACCCGTTCTGCGTCAAGGTCGACGGATTCACCCCGACTTATCTGAATACCGGGCAGCCGGAGGAGTTCCGCGCCAGCATCCACTATCAGGGACCTGACGACCTGAGCACCGGCAGCTGGCATCCGTATCAACTGCGGGTCAACGACCCACTGCGAATGGACGGAAACCGGGTCTACCTGCTCGGCCACGGTTACGCGCCGCAGTTCACCGTCACCTTCCCCGACGGGCAGCAGCGCAGCGGCGTGGTGCAGTGGCGCCCGGTGGACATCGCCACCTTCCTCTCCGAGGGCGCCACCAAGTTCGACCCGCCTGGGGTGACCGATGACGCCGAGCGGCGTACCCGCCAACTCGCGATCACCGGTCTGTTCGCGCCGACCGCGGCGTTCCAAGGCGCGTTGCTGTCCTCCGGCTTCCCCGACCTGCTCAACCCCGCCGTCGCGATCGACGTGCTCAAGGGAGATCTGGGTAACAACTCCGGCCGCGGCCAGTCCATCTTCTCCATCGACCAGTCGATGGTGGATTCCGGACGGCTCAACCGGGTGGCCCGGAGCAACCTGTTCCCCGGCGAGCATCTCACCCTGCCCGATCGCACGGTGGTGCGCTTCGACGGGGTGACCCGGTTCGTCTCGCTGCAGATCTCCTACGACCCGGCGCAGCGCTGGGTGCTCGGTTTCGCGATTGCGGTCTTCGGCGGCCTTGCGCTGTCGCTGGCGGTGAAGCGGCGCCGGTTCTGGGTGCGCGTCAGCCCAGCCGGGCCAGACGGTACCGTGGTCGAGCTGGGTGGGCTGGCCCGCACCGAGGCCGCCGGGTACGGGGAGGAGTTTGACCGGATCGCCGGCGACGTGCTGCCGCCCGGGTCCCCGCAGCCAACGGCGACCGCGGCAGCGGCAGCGTTAAAGGAGGGACCGTAGCGATGCCGGTCAACCCGGTTGTGGCGTCCTACAGCGACCTCGCGTACGGCACCGCGCTGGTGCTCTATCTGCTAGCGATGGTGCTGCACGCCGTTGGATATGCAACCGGGCGCGCTCTCGCCACCGGCGTCAGCGCGCAGCGGGTGGCCGCCGAAGGAGATGGGCCGATCACCACGTTGGTTGCGCGGCACGATTCTTCGGGGCGTCGTCCGGTGCGGGACACCTCCGAGCGAGTCGGGCGCTGCGCAGTGGCACTCACCGCTCTCGCCGCGCTGGTGCACGCTAGCTCGCTGGTACTGCGGGGAGCTGCTATCGGGCGGGCGCCCTGGGGCAACATGTACGAGTTCACCTCGGCCATCTGCGTCGTCGCGGTGATCGCTTGGCTGGTCGTGCTGTACCGGCAGCGCGATGGTGCAGCCCTGCAACGGCTGGGTGGGTTCGTGCTGCTGCCCGTCGTGGTGCTGATGTTCCTGGGCGGCACGGTGCTCTACGCCCAGGCCGCGCCGCTGGTCCCGGCGTTGAACTCATATTGGATCGCCATCCATGTCTCCGCGGCGGCCATCGCATCGGGCATCCTGCTGGTCTCCGGAGTCGCCAGCGTGCTGTACCTGGTCCGGGAAGGGGCCGGATCCCGGGTCACGGCCCGGTTACCCGAGAGCGCCACCTTGGATCGGCTGGCTTACCGCACCGCGGTAGTTGCGCTGCCGATCTGGACCTTCGCCGTCATCACCGGTGCCATCTGGGCCGAGGCCGCGTGGGGCCGCTACTGGGGTTGGGATCCGAAGGAGACGTGCGCGCTGGTCGCCTGGGTGGTCTACGCGAGCTACTTGCACGCCAGGGCGACCGCTGGATGGCGCGGTTCACGGGCAGCCTGGATCAACGTGGTGGGCTTTGCGGTGATGCTGTTCAACCTGTTCTTCGTCAACATCGTCATTGCCGGGTTCCACTCCTATGCCGGGATCTGAGACCGGGCCGCCGGCGGGTCGGGCTCCCGGCGGTCCCCACGACGGCCAAGCTGGGTTCCCTGCGCATGACCTGTCTTCGGCGCAGTTGCTTCGGCAGACCAGGAGACCTCCGCAGTCCGGCTGGCGGCGGGCGCTGTTCGTTGCCTCAGGACGCACCATCAACCTCGGGGAGAGTCCCTCCGAACTGCAGCGCCGAGAACTGATCGCCCGGATCAACCAGCCGCTGCAGGGCTGCTACAAAATCGCGATGCTGAGCCTCAAGGGTGGCGTCGGCAAAACGACAGTCACTGCGACGTTGGGCTCCACCTTCGCCTCATTGCGCGGTGATCGGGTGATCGGGGTAGACGCCAATCCTGACCGAGGCACGCTGGCGCAGAAAATCCCACTGGAGACCACCGCCACCGTGCGGCATCTCCTGCGCGACGCCGACCGGATCCGTCGCTACTCCGACATCCGTTCCTACACCTCGCAAGGTCCCAGCCGGCTGGAGATCCTGGCCAGCGAGCAGGATCCGGCGGTCTCGCAGGCCTACAGCGAGGATGACTACCGGCGCACGGTGAACCTGCTCGAGCACTTCTACAACATCGTGCTCACCGATTGCGGGACCGGGCTGATGCACTCGGCGATGAAAGGTGTGCTGGACTTGGCGCACTCGCTGGTCATCGTCTCGTCCGGCTCGATCGACGGCGCCCGTTCGGCGTCAGCCACCCTGGACTGGCTGGATGCGCATGGATATCGCGAACTGGTCGGCCGATCGGTCGCAGTGATCAACTCGGTGCGTCCTGCCGCGGGCAAGGTGGACCTGGATCGGGTCGCCACGCACTTCGCCGCTCGGTGCCGGTCGGTGTGCCGGATGCCCTTCGACGCGCACCTCGAGGAGGGCGGCGAGATCGAATTGGACCGGCTCGGTCCCGGCGCTCGGCTGGCCGCCCTGGAGCTGGCGGCGACCGTTGCCGACGACTTCCCGCACGCGGTCAGCCGCGGCCGTGCCCTTCGCTAGCAGGGCAGGTCAACGCTCGTCGCCGGGCTCTGGGTGTTCCCGGGTCAAGCCGCGCAGGAACTCTGGATCGTCGTCGGGTGCCAGCACGGAGCGTGCGGCCGGGCGCTGCGGTCTGAACGCCTTCCACAGCAGCGCGGTGACCGTAGCCATCCCGATTGCCGCCATGATGTACTGCACGCCAGCCACCTCCTCGGTTGCCACCGAGCGTAGTGGCGTTCAGCGCGGCAGACGAGCAGGCCTCACCCAGATTTCACCCCGCTCGATCTTAGGGTGTCGGACCTTAAGGCGCGGCCTGGCAAGTCAGCTCGATCCGGCGGCGCTGGAGTGGTGAGCGACGCGAGCAACGCGCGGACTTCAGTTTCGCGAAACCGCCGGTGCCCGCCGGGAGTCCTGATCGAGCCGATTCGCCCAGCGGAGGCCCATCGGGTGACGGTTTTGGGATCCACCCGGAATAGTGCAGCGACCTCCCCCGGCGTGAGTAGGCGCTCAGTGGCTGATAGCTGGGACATCGCGGGCCTCCCCAGACTCGTCGACCTCACAGTGGGATGTTTCGGGCTTATCGTGACAGGTCGCGCCGCAGGTACTCGAACGGTTGTGTCGAGGTAAAGCGCCGGTAATGGGAGAAACCGTGCCAATCGGTGCCGCCAGCCGCCGACCGATGTAGCGGCTGAGTGTTTAGGCTCAACGGTCGTGGGCGTACCACAGGTCCCCCCGTCCGGCTCCGCGCTGGTCCGCGACGTTGCGCTCTACAGCGCGGCTCGGCTGGCCCTGGTGGCCGTGCTGGCGCTGCTCTTGGTGCTGGCCGGGGCACCGCTGCTGGTGGCGGTCCTGCTCGCCCTGGTGGTCGCGCTGCCGCTGTCGATGGTGCTGCTGCGCTCGTTGCGGGTACGGGTGAGCGCCGGGATGGCAGCGGCTGCGGCGCGCCGCCGGTCGGAGCGCGACCGGCTACGCAACCAGCTTCGTGGCGAGCAAGACCTGCGTTGATCGCCCAGAGGGTGAGTCAGCTGCGAGCTCAGAGGGCCAGCGCCACAGCGGTGGTGGCCGCCCACAGCAGCAGTGCCAGCCCGGTGTCCCGCAACACCGGGATCAACGCTGGGCCACTCGCCCCACCATGGACCCGGCGCAGCGCGGGCACCGCGAGCACCAGAGCGACCAGGCCGGCCAGCGTGACCCAGCGGGTGACCGCGAAGCCAAGGGTCACCACGAACGGGACAGCCAACAATCCGATGTAGAGGATGCGGGTCCGATGGTCGCCGAGGCGCACTGCAAGGGTGCGCTTGGCCACGGCGGCATCGGTGGGGATGTCGCGCAGGTTGTTGGCGAGCAGCACCGCGGCTGACATCGCCCCCACCGCAACGGCCGCAAAGCTGCCGGTAGGCGTGATCCGCCCACTGATGACGTACTGGGTGCCCAGCACCGCGACCGGTCCGAAGAACAGGAACACGGCCAACTCGCCGAGCCCGGCGTAACCGTAGGGACGGCGCCCGCCGGTGTAAAACCACGCTGCGGCGATGCACGCCACGCCCAACGCCAGTAGCCACCACTGTCCGGCCATGGTGACCAGCAGCAGGCCCGCGACCGAAGCGACCGCAAAGCTCACCAATGCCGCGGTACGTACCGCGCTGGGTGCGGCGGCACCGGACCCGACCAGTCGCATCGGCCCGACGCGGGTGGCGTCGGTGCCGCGGATGCCGTCGGAGTAGTCGTTGGCGTAGTTGACTCCGATCACCAGTGCGAGGGCCACCACCAGGGCCAGCAATGCGCGTGGCGCCCCGAAGAACCGTTCGACCGGTGCAACCGCAGCACCCCAGCCGGCCAGCACCGGGGCGATCGCGTTGGGCAATGTCCGCGGTCGCGCCCCCTCCACCCACTGCGCCACGGTCGCCATGCGCGAGACTTTACGGCGTTGTGCAGGGCGCGCCGCCCCCTTGGAGGGCGACGTGTGCGGCGGACACGTACTGCTGCGGGCCGATCCGCAGCCACTGGTCGGTCACGCCATGGGTGCCGGTGACGGTTTGCCCCATGACGGTGCACTCGACACGCAGCGTGGCCCGCTGTGCTGCCAGGCCTACCGGCGGGTGATGGGTGCCAGGGCCGCTGCGGACGTGCAGCAGCGGCATTCGCACGATGCCCAGTGGCCCGCCATCAGCCCACAAATAAGTGACGGTGACCCAGCCATTGTTGCGCAGTCCCAGACCGTCCCAGAACGTGCCGTCAGCCAGGTCAATCCCGGCCGGGTTGCGCACCTGCCGGTCGAACTGGTCGCGGCCCCCGTTGTGGCGGTCGCGGTAGGCGGCCTGGGCCTGCGGCCGGCCCTGCGGCAGGTCCCGCCAGGACTGGCGGGCGTGCGGGGAGTTCCAGTAATCGTCGGTGGTGTTCCAGGGGCCGACGTCCCACACTGGCGCCCATTCGCAGCGGCCCTGGTCTGAGCAGACCTTCACCGTGTAGTCGCCTGAACCGCGGGGGGCCAGCGCCCGGCGCGAGGGTAGCGCGACGAAGTGATCACGCTCGCGGATCACGTGACCGTTGGCGGTGGTGCCGCCGACCAGGCCTTCGCGGGTCGCGAACACCCGATAAGTACGAACCGAGAGCGGGAGCGCGGCCAGGGTCTGGGCGACGGCGTGCGCGCTGAGCCGCACCGATCGCACCCGCGGGCTCGCGCCACCGTCCCCACCGCGCAGCAGAACTCGGGTCTGGACCGCCGTCACCGCAGCGTCCAACACCGCGGGTTCCTCGGTGCTGGCGGGCACCCACTCGGTCCACGAGCCATTCTCCCGGGTGCCACGGACGTCAATGGCCACGGTCGATCCGGCCGGCTGATCGGCAACGAGTTCCGCCACTACCTGGTTGCGGGGTTCGGCGAGCCGGTGCGCTGGGGTGAGCAGCATGCCTTGCGGCGGGCCGATCCGGGTGCTCGCCGGGCCCGGGGGAGCGCCGTTGAGGCTCAGGCCACCGGCCTCGGAACGCACGTTTGTGTCGTCCCAGTCGGGGGTCAAGCCGGCAAACCAGGTGGTGTCACCTGCTCCAGCCCCAGAAGGGGGAGCATCCTGAGCGCCCTGCTGCGCTGCAGCTCGTGCGATGGCCGGGAAGGCCACCACGACAAGCGCGGCGAGCACTGCGAGGGCGACAACGGCGATGTGGACGCGGCGGCAGCGATAAGCCGACAGCCTCACGGGATACTCCTGAGCGTAGGGGGCAGGTGTTTCCGTTGTGACTGGTGTGATTGGTGGGGTGTGATACCTACAGAACCCGCACCTATACGTCGCCGTCCATACCTAGAGTGGGTGAACCTGTACTGAGAGTGTTTAGCGGCGTCCCGGGTGGGCCGGTCAGCGATCCCGTGCGGCGAGCATGGCTCGGACCGCGCTGCGGTCGGGTTTGCCCACGCCGCGCAGGGGAAGAGCGTCGAGCAAGACGATCTCCTTGGGGGTCTGCGCCCCGGTCAACAGGCGGCGGGCGGCCGCGCGCAACGCGCCGGGGTCCGGCGGCCGCCCCGGGTCGGCCGGTACCACCACCGCGGTGACCCGCTGGCCCCACTTCGGATCTGGCAGGCCCACCACGCAGGCGGCGGCTACCCCAGGCATGCCGGTGAGCACGGCCTCCACGTCAGCCGGTGCAACGTTGAGCCCCCCGGTGACGACCACGTCGTCAGCCCGGCCGAGCACCTGCAGCCGGCCCTGCCCGTCGAGCCGGCCGAGGTCTGAGGTGCGAAACCAGCCGTCGAAGAATGCTGCGGCGGTGTCCTCGGGCGCGTCGAGGTACCCGGTGGCGAGCATCGGACCGGCCAGCTCGACGCGTCCTGTGCCGGCTTCGGGGCCATCCACTCGGACCTGCATCCCGTCCAGTGGCCGCCCGTCGTAGACGCAGCCACCGGCGGTCTCGGTCATGCCGTAGGTGGTCACCACCCGCAGACCTGCCGCCTGAGCCCGGCGCAGTAACTCAGCCGGCGGGGCGCTACCTCCGAGCAACACTGCGTCGAACCCGGTGACTGGATCGGGATCGGTGTCGAGCAGGCGCGCCAGTTGGGTGGGCACCAGCGCCGTGTAGCACCGCCCGGCTTCACCGGCCAGCCGCCGCGCGGCGGTGCCGAATGCGGCCGGATCGAACCCGCCGCGCAGGTCGAGTGCCACTGGCTGGCTGCCGGCCAGCGTTGCCCGGATCAACACTTGCAGCCCGGCGACGTGCTGGGTGGGCAGCGCCAGCAACCACCGGCCGGGACCGCCGAGCCGGGCATGCGTCGCCTCGGCAGATGCGGTCAGCGCAGCCGCGCTGAGCGGCACCCACTTGGGAGTCCCGGTAGAGCCCGACGTGGTCAGCACGATCTGGCCGGGACCTGGGTCCCGCGGTGGAGGCGGCTGCTCGCAACCCAGCGGCACCACCGCTTCGCCGCCGGTCAGCGCGGCTCGCAAGGCAGTATCCAGCTCCCGGACCGACTCCGTTGACCCGTCACAGTGGATCACCCGCACCGGAACAGCCCTCTCGATGTCCCGAGCTCAACACCAGCGTCGTCGGACCGGCTGCCGGCAGCTGTGCTGTCGAGCTCGGGACGTGTTGAGTGCATCGTCGCCTTCCCGGTCGTGCTCGGCTGGGGAGAACGTACCGGGTGTGCGGCGCTGATTGACGCCATGGAGTTGGGGATCGTCAAGCCCGCCGGCGCGGGTGATCAGCAGACCGAGGACGACCGGCCCGGTGGAACGGGGGAATGATCATCTTCTGCTGTGCTGCCGTGGCTCACGGCAGCACCACCTGCTCCACCAATGCCGTGCCGAAATGGATGCCCAGCAGCAGCGCCAACGGTAAAACCACGGCGAACAACGTGAGCAGAAGCATTGCCCTGGTCCACATAGCTCGGCCCGCCTTCGCCTGGTTACTCCTCTCGGCACTGTGTTCATCGCTGCGAGCTGGCCGGAGGTTAACAGCCATCGCTGGAGGTCACGGTCGCTCATTGATTCTTCGGGTGCGGCGTGCCCGGGCTCGATCGTTCGGAGGCGTCTGGTGCCTTCTGGGGTGGGAACTGACCGCAACGAGCCGGAGCACGGTAGAGAAGGTGGTCTCGGCAGCGCAGAACAGCCGTAGGGACTGTTCCGCTGCCCTCCCGATCGGGGGAATAACTCCTGTGGGTAAGCAGTGGGCCCCACCAGCCGGTGGCGCCGCTCGGTCGGCGGCCATAAAGGTGACGGTCACCAACGGCACCGCCAAGCCTCTTGACCTGACTGGCGTGTCTATCCAAGCGACAGCGGGTGAGCAGGCCCTGGAGCAGATGTTCAACAGCGCGAAAGGTCCATG
>DASVWA010000248.1:0-1515 GCA_036389855.1 Pseudonocardiaceae bacterium | reverse complement strand
TGTGATTACTGCTTGAGAGCATGGCGGTCCGACTTGCTCCTCACCGCGGCGTAGGCAGCTGAGCCGATGAACACCCCGGCGCCGATCACCAGCGCCCACAACAGCAGCTCGAACACGGCACCCAGCACCCAGCCCAGCACCACGAACCCGATCCAGATCAACGCGATGATCCCGAGCGCTTTGATCAGGGTCTGCATGGCGGTCTCCTCAGCGGGGGCGGATTTACCTGCTGATCTCAGTTCACACCTGTCGAGGTGGACTGGCATCGGGGTAAACCCTGGACCTCAGAGGGCCCGGCGTTCAGTCACCCGCCGGCAGGAAGCCCACCCGGTCATATACCGCCCGCACGGTCTGGCCAGCGACCTCACGGGCTCGCTCGGCACCTCGGGCCAGCAGCTTGTCCAGCTCGGCTGGGTCATCGATGTAGCCGGCCACCTGCTGGCGCAGCGGCGTGACGAACTCGGCCAGCACCTCGGCGACGTCGGACTTCAGCGCCCCGTATCCCTGGCCGGCATACGCTGCCACCAGGTCATCGATGGTGCGTCCGGACATCGCCGAGTAGATCACCAACAGGTTCGAGACGCCGGCCTTGGCTACCGGGTCGTAATGGATTTCCCGTCCGGTGTCGGTGACCGCCGAGCGGATCTTGCGGGCGGACACCTTCGGGTCGTCGAGCAGGTCGATCACTCCGGCCGGCGAGGACGTCGACTTGCTCATCTTCGCCGTCGGCTCGGCCAGGTCATAGATCTTCTCCGCACCCTTGACAATGTGCGCCGCGGGCACGGTGAAGGTTGGGCCGTAGCGGGAGTTGAAACGCTGGGCGAGGTCCCGGGTGAGCTCGATGTGCTGGCGCTGGTCCTCCCCCACCGGAACCTGATCAGCCTGGTAGATCAAGATGTCTGCAGCCTGCAGGATCGGGTAGGTAAACAGCCCGACCCTGACCCGGTCGCTGCCCTGCTTGACCGACTTGTCCTTGAACTGCGTCATCCGGGCGGCCTCGCCAAAGCCGGTGAGGCATTCCAGCACCCAGGACAGCTGGGTGTGCTCGGGCACATGGCTTTGCACGAACACCGTGGAGCGATCCGGGTCGACGCCCAGCGCGAACATCTGCGCCGCCGCCACCCGGGTCCGGTGGCGCAGCTTCTGGGGGTCCTGCTCGATGGTGATCGCGTGCAAGTCCACCACGCAGTAGAACGCGTCGTGGTCGGCCTGCAGGGCCACCCACTGCCGGATCGCACCGAGGTAGTTGCCGAGGTGAAACGAGTCCGCAGTGGGCTGGATCCCGGACAGCACCCGGGGGCGCCGGCCAGTGACACGGTCGGTGACAGGAGACGACATACCGCGATTGTTGCAGCCGGCGTGCGATCAGCTGCAGTCGCTGCCCGGCATCGGCTCCAGGTACCGCTGCGCGGCCCAGCGGTCGGGCCCCAGCTGGCGGTAGCCGTTGCGGGTCGCCAGGTCCGCGGAGACCACCGCATCCGCGGCCAGGGTCTCCACCACGGGATCCCTGCTGTC
>DASVWA010000247.1:0-1830 GCA_036389855.1 Pseudonocardiaceae bacterium | reverse complement strand
GCAGGGACGCCGCGCGGCTGCTCGCCGCGTTGAAGGACCCGCACCGAGAATGGGATGCGGTGGTCGTGGGAGAGGGCACCCGGTGCTGGTTGGGCAACCAGTTCTCCCTGATCGCACCCAGGTTCGCTGCCTACGGCGTGGACCTGTGGGTACCGGAGCTGGGTGGGAAGTTCGACGCCCGTAATCCGTCGCACAAGATGCTGACGAGCGTGCTCGGCGGGATGAGCGAATCTGAACGCCAGCAAGTCTGCTATTCGGTTGTTGGGCATATTCGGTGTGCTGCAGAACAGCGCGGTGTCACGCGTTCTCGGGCTGGAGCCCGGAGGCCTCGTTGCCAGGGGGGTATGACATGCGTTATCGCCAGTTGGGTGAGTCCGGTCTCACGGTGTCGGTGATCGGCCTCGGAGGGAACAACTTTGGGGGTCGTATCGGGCTGGAAGACACGCGCGGCGTAATCGATGCTGCCATCGACTGCGGTGTGACGCTCATTGACACTGCCGATGTCTACGGGAACAGGGGCGGATCAGAGGAGCTTTTGGGGCAGGTGCTGGCGGGTCGGCGCGAGGAGGTCGTGCTGGCGACGAAGTTTGGCATGGACATGGGTGACGGGACAGTTGCGCGTGGATCGCGCAAGTACATACGACGAGCTGTGGAGGCCAGTCTCCACCGTTTGCAGACCGACTACATCGATCTTTACCAGTACCACGCGCCCGATGGCCTCACTCCGCTCGAGGAGACCCTAGCGACGCTCGATGATCTCGTCACGGAGGGCAAAGTGCGTTACGTCGGGTCCTCCAACTTCGCCGGGTGGCAGATTGCTGATGCTGATTGGATCGCTAGAACCCAGCGTCGGGCTCGGTTCATCTCAGCGCAGAACCACTACAGCTTGCTGCAGCGGGACACGGAACGGGAAGTCATACCGTCGTGTGTGAATCGCGGTGTTGGCGTGTTGCCCTATTTTCCCTTGGCAAATGGGCTGCTCACCGGCAAATACCGCCGCGGACAAGCTCCGCCTGGAGGGACGCGCCTGGCCGGGCAAGAGTCGGAGCTGACCGAGGACGTGTTCGACAAGATCGAAGCGTTGGAGCGGTTCGGTGAAAAGCATGGACGCTCGCTGCTGGATGTGGCCATCGCCGGCCTGGCGGCCATGCCGGCGGTTGCTTCGGTCATTGCCGGGGCGACAAAACCCGAACAGGTTCGAGCCAATGCCGCCGCCGGTGAGTGGGAATTATCGCCGGACGAGCTCGCCAAACTTCGATCGACGTCCATCTGAGGTAACTAAACCGGCCGCTTGACCGCCGGGGGCACTGTTGCGTCCACCGATGGCGGGCTCGGGCAGGCTGTGCTGATGCGTCGTCGCCACTCTCGGCTGTCAGCGCCGAGGTCAAGTTTCGCTGGGTTCCGGTTCCCGCCGGAGGTGATCACGGTGGCTGTGCGCTGGTGCTTGCGCTACGGGCTCTCGTACCGCGACGTCGAAGAGTTGCTGGTCGAGCGGGGGATCGAGGTTACCCACGTGAGCGTGTACCGGTGGGTGCAGCGGTTCACTCCGCTGCTGATCGACGCGGCGCGACGCTGCCTGCATGCCCCTGGCAACCGATGGTTCGTCGACGAGACTTAGGTCAAAGTGGCGGGGCGGTGGGTCTATCTATACCGAGCGATTGATCAGTTTGGGCAAGTCATCGATGTTCTGGTGTCCAACAAGCGAGATCTCGCGGCGACTCGTGGGTTTTCATCCGCGCGCTCAACCGCGGCGCATCCCCAGTCGAGGTGAGCACCGACCGGGCTCCCGCATACCCGCGAGTGCTCGATGAGCTGCTGCCCGCCGCCTGT
>DASVWA010000246.1:0-3310 GCA_036389855.1 Pseudonocardiaceae bacterium | reverse complement strand
GAAAGTGCTCCTGACCTGGGACGATAAGGGTGTCAAGGTCCTTATTCAGCCCTGATCGAGGAGCACCTGTGAGACATCCCAGGAGCTTGGATGTCAAGCTGCTGCCTTCTCGACACGGTGCGACCATGCGGTCGCTTCGTTGTAGAGGGTTCGGGTTTTGAGGCAGCCGTGCAGGATGCCCACGAGCCTGTTGGCGAGCTGGCGCAGTGCGGCGTTGTGTTCGGTACCGCCGGCTTTGAGCTGGTCGTAGTAGGCGCGGGCGCCGGGGGAGGCGTTGAGCGCGCTGAAGGCTTGGGTCATCAGTGCGTCGATGAGTCGGTCGTTGTGCACATATCGAGCGGTCACAATCTTCTTTTTGCCGGAGGCGCGGGTGATCGGGCTGGTGCCGGCGTAGTTTTTGCGGGATTTTGCGTTGGTGTAGCGGTCGGGGTCGTCACCGAACTCGGCGAGCACCCGGGCGCCAAGGACGGGTCCCAGGCCAGGCTGGGAGCAGATGATCTCAGCGTCCGGGTGCTGACCAAAACGCGCATCCAGCTGCCCTTGCAGGACCTTGACCTGCTCGTCGAGGGCCCGCAGCACCGCCACGGCAGCGCGAGTCGTGGCCGCGTAAGCCGCGGTAAGCACCTCGGGTTGGCCCAACTGCTCGGCCCGCAGCACGGCCTGGATCCGGGCGGCCTTCTCAGCGATGTTGCGGCGGCGGGCCCGCGTGAGCGCGGCGGTGATCGCAGTGATCGTCAGCTTCGCCGCCGAGGCCGGGTCCGGTGCCCTAGCCAACAACTCCAAGGCATCGGCAGCATCCAGATCTTCGAAGGCCTCCAGCGCGGCCGGGAAGTAGTCCCGCAGCGCGTGGCGCAGCCGCTGGGTGTGGCGGGTGCGCTCCCAAATCAACGTCTTGTGCGCCCGGGCCACCACCTTGACCGCCTGAGCCGCCGCGGTGTCCCCGGCCACCGGCCGCAGTTGGTGGGAGTCGGTGCGGACCATGTCGGCCAGCGTGTGCGCATCAGCGGCATCGCTCTTGGCGCCGGACACGCTGTGCCGTTTCCGGTAGCAGGCCACCTGCAACGGATTGATCGCAAACACTGTGTACCCGGCGACGATCAACGCCTGCACCCACGGTCCCCGGTCGGTCTCGATCCCAACCACCACCTGCGCCTCGTCGGTGTCCTCGCCGAGCTGCTCACCGATCATCGCGTGCAGCCGGGCCATCCCCACCACCCCCTCGGACAGCCGCGCTTTGGCCAACCGTCGCCCCGCGGCGTCCATCAACTCGACGTCGTGGTGCGTTTCGGCCCAGTCGTCTCCCACGAACAGCAACGCATCCCCCTCCTCGTTCTCGATCCTGCGCAGCCCGCGGGAGAACCCTCAGCGACCTAATGAATCAGTGCTCACGCCACCAACCAGCGGGCACGACATCCCATCAGCGATCAACTCTCCCACCGACCGGCAGGAGCACGATCTCACAGCAGGACTCAACGTCCAGGATCGACGAGTGCTCACCTGCCGGCGGCTACTGGACGCGAGTTTGCCCGATGGCCTACTCGCTAGCTCTGAGACGTAACTACGGTGACCAGGCACGTTCTGGACACAGGGGTCGGTGACCCGACTGGCTGCCGGGTTGGTCGGTGATCAATTATGCTGACCGGCTACGCGGCGGCTGGTTCGATGATGACTTTGTGTCCGAGTGCTTCGAGTTCGCGGATGAGTTGACGCTTGCGGGTGTCGGGGTCGTCGATGCGGCGGGTGAAGTAGTCCGAGCCCAGGTCGCGGTAGGCGGTGTTCTCGGCGAGCACGTGCCAAATGATCACAATGAGAGTGTGGGCGGTGGCGATGGCGGCTTTCTTGCCGCCCTTTTTGCCGAAGCGGCGGTGGAACCGGCGGAACTGGGCTCCGACGTAGGTGCTGGTGCGCCCCGCGGACCAGGCGCACTCGGCGAGAACCGCGCAGAGCTCCTTGCTGCCCTGGCGCGTCTTGCCCGAGTGGTGCTTACCGGCGGATTCGTTGTTGCCCGGGCACAGACCGGCCCAGGAGGCCAGGTGCGCCGCGGTGGGGAATCTGGCCATCTCGACGCCGATCTCAGAGATGATCACTTGAGCGGCGCGCTCACCGATCCCCGGAATCGTCGTCAACAGCTCGATCTGTCGAGCGAAAGGGAGGCCGGCCTCGTCGATGCGGGTGTCCAGCCGGGCGATCATGTCTTCCAGATGGTCGATGTGCTCGAGGTGCAAGGTGCACATCAGCGCGTGCTGATCACCGAAGCGGCCCGCGCAGGCCATGGTTAAATCCGGGATCTTCTTGCGCATCACTCCGCGAGCCAGATCCGCCAGCACAGCCGGGTCGCGTTCACCGTTGATCAGCGCCTCGATCATGTCCCGCGCCGAGAGGGTGGTCAACGCCGAGGCCACCGAGTCAATCTTGATTCCGCCGTCTTCCAGGACTTTGCCCAGGCGCTGTAGCTCACTGGTCCGCTGTTCGATGAGCTTTTTGCGGTAGCGGGTCAGCTCTCGGATCGCGGCGATCTGTGACGGTGGAATGAAGCTGCCGCGCAGCAGGCCGCACTCGGTCAACTTCGCCAGCCACACGGCATCAAGGGCATCGCTTTTGCGACCCGGGACATTCTTGACGTGCTGGGCATTAACCAACAACACCTCCAACGGCCGTTCGGCCTCACACAGGGCGTGGAAGATCGGCCGCCAATACACCCCCGTGGCTTCCATGCTCACGTGCGTGACACCCTTGGCGACTAGCCAGGCCACCATCTCAACCAGCGTGCGGTAGTAGGTGTTGAACTTGCGCACCTCCTGCCGACGCTGACCGGGCCGCTCACCAGGGGTGCGCACCGCCACCGCGATGACCTTCTTACCGACGTCAATCGCGCCGACCCGCTCATAGATGATCTCCACCGTGGACCCCTCCCGAACAGCCACCAGGGCGCGTCACCCGCGGAACCCGCATGAAGATCAAGAGTCTGAGACTCGCGCTCCACGAGGCGGCAACCCGGAGTACCCAACCGGGGCGGGCTCCAGCGTCAATCTCATTAACGGGCTCGACCCGCGCCAAGAGCACACGACGTCAGCGGGCGACGCCCCCAGTTTCAACGACCCCCGAGCGTCCCGCCAGAGGCATCAAAATCTCATTAGGACCGTCATCCCCACACGCGCTCGGCGGTCGCAACGATTGTATGGAGTTTGCTCTGTTCATCGGCAGTGGTGAGAGCGTTGCCGAGGATGGAGGTGGCGAACTCGCACTGTGGAGACAGCGTGAGGCGCTCAAGGGGTATGTGGCGCTGGGCAAGCTAGTCGTAGCCGCCCTT
>DASVWA010000245.1:0-6866 GCA_036389855.1 Pseudonocardiaceae bacterium | reverse complement strand
ACAACACCTTCTGGACGGAGTTCGGCCGCGCCGTCAAGGAAGGGCTTATCAATGACTTCGAGAATCGCGATGCAATCCTTGACATCGCATCGTTCGCGTCAACCTACCACGCCGAGCAGTTGACCACCTTGCGGCAATACTCGGACCGCATGAAAGAGGGACAACAGCACATCTACTACATGACGGGTGAGTCGCGGTCGATCATTGAGAGCTCACCTCATATGGAAGCCTTCCAAGCCAAGGGATTTGAGGTGCTCTTGCTGACCGATCCAGTCGACGAGATGTGGGTCGACTCGGTTCGCGAATTCGACGGCAAGCGGCTCCAGTCGATCGCCAAGGGACAGGTCGACCTCGACAGCGAGGAAGAGAAGAAAGCGGCCGAGTCCGAACGAGACCAACAGCTGCAAGACTTTGCCGATCTGCTGTCCTGGATGACCACCACATTGCAGGAAGACGTGAAGGAGGTACGGCTGTCGTCGCGCCTGACCACCTCGCCGGCCTGTGTCGTCGGAGACGCACACGATGTCACGCCCACCCTGGAAAAGATGTATCGCGCCATGGGGCAGGATGTGCCACGCATCAAGCGCATCCTCGAACTCAATCCCACGCACCCGTTAGTGAGTGGGCTACGAAAGTCCTACGACGAGCGCAAGGACGACCCCGGGCTGGCGGAGACAGCGCAGCTTCTGTACGGGATGGCGCTTCTGGCAGAGGGCGGTGAACTGAGCGATCCGCCGCGTTTCGTACGCCTACTGGCGGATCGATTGGCACGGACGCTGTGACGTAAAGAGGTAGCTTGGTGGCCCAGGGGCTGATGGTTTGCGCCCCTGGGCCCGCAGACTCGGGACCCTGCGGTTTGCGCCATCGCTGCTGGATAGCGGCGTGCTACCTCAGTTCCTGCTGGTCTCGGCTGGGAGGATGCCGCCGACGACGGCGGCCAGCAGAGCCTGGTAGTCGCGCTCGATTTGCTCGGCGTAGCGGCAGGCGAATCGGCACATGGCCTGGTCGACCTTATCGCTGCTGCCGAGGTAGCCGGCGATCATGGAGGCGCCGCTGGTCCGGGCGTGGCCCTTGGACAGCAGCAGGCCGCAGATCCTGGCGTAATCTGCCAGTGCAGAGGCGTCGATCCCATCAACAGTGACGGCGCCCTTCATGTCCCGGAACTGCCGGACGTAATACTGGTGGTCTCCGACGGTGGTCCATCCCAGCAGCGGATCGCTGACCGTCTGTAGCGCCTGCTGATATTCGACCACTCGCTGGCCCTGGTGGGCGTGCCATGCTGAGTCACCGTGCATGAACCGTGCGACGACGGACCGGCGGGCCTGCTTGAGCTGGAGGAATACGACATCGTCCGGGCTGCTGCCTTCGCAGAGTGCGATGTAGGCACGCAGACCCACCGAACCCACTCCGACGACTTTGTGAGCGATGTCTATGATGCTGTACCCGGCCAGGATGCGCGCCCAGTGGGGGGCCAGCGTGTGCAGGTAGGAGTCCAACGCCTGTGCGACCTGGTCGGCCTCGGCAGGGTCTAGCCGGGTGATGAGCGGGGGCTCCTCGACGATGTGGCGGGTGCCGTGTCGTTGTTGGGTGAATCGTGGCAGCGCGCGGTCGCTGGTGCGCCGGCGTGCCCGTTGGGCTGCCCGCTTGATCTGCTGGCGCAGCGCATCTCGTGTCGCGGCCGTCCGTAGCCGGTTCAGGTCGAGCCGCTCATAGGAGCGGGCCAGCAGTGGCTGCTCTGCCAGGTACCTCATGTGCTCGCGGTAGGCGGCGACGCAACCTGCAGCGGCCTCCTCGCACGCGTGCTCGGGGGAACCATTGTGTCGACCGGCGACCCACACACTGGTCACTAGTCTGCGCAGATCCCATTCCCAGGCCCCTGGATGCGCCTCGTCGAAGTCGTTGAGGTCAAAGACGAGATTGCGCTCGGGCGAGGCGTAGAAGCCGAAGTTGCCCAGATGCGCGTCGCCGCAGATAACCGGGGTGATCCCGGTGGCGGGTAAGTGGGCGAAGTCCTCGGCCATGATCGCGGCAGTACCACGGAGGAAGGCGTAGGGCGAAGCGATCATTCGGCCAATCCGGACCGGGATCAGCCGGTCCAGCCGGCCTTCATGGGTCGCGATGATCTGTTGTACCGGGTCGACACGGTTCCCGGGCACGCTCCAGTTGCCAAGCGCTGATCGAGGCACCCGCTGGCGCAGCGACCGCCCGATGGCGTACCGCTCCCTTCGGGGAGTCGCCGGCTGGCGCAGTGAAAAGAACCCCTGGCTTTCCGCAGAGGCGAGCACGACATGCTGATCCCGAGCTCGCCCACCGTCGTGGCTGCCCTGCCCGGACGTCATCACGCAAGCCGGTGAACGAGCTGAGACGGGACGGCGGCCATGTGGTGATCTCCTCACCGGGGTCCGTGCGCGATCCGTGACCGGCCGGCGGGCAGCGATCGCGAGGTCGACGACGCAGGCTAACCGCGGGTTCCACCACCTCGGCCCGGGTTACGCAGGAACCGCCTCCGGCCCCGGCGGGCTGGGGTCAAACGGCGGCGGGTTGTCTTGATCAAACCGGCCAGGGCCCAACTCATCACAGCTGGCCCCAGTCTCGGGATGGGTGTTGGGGTTCTGCCTCAGAGCCTGGAGGAACTGGTCGATCCGTGGGTCCTCGGCACTGTCCACCGCGAGCTGGTGACCCCATGACTGCAGCGACACCGCGGTCGTCAGCCCCGGATAGGGGGAGAGCATCGTGTAGGGCTGGCCCCGTACACGGCCGGCCAACGCCTCCACCGAGTCCCCAGCTACCAGGTCAGGGTTGTATGCGATCCACACCGCCCCGTGCTCCAGGGAATGGACCATGTTCTCGTTACGCACCGCGCGCGGGTACACCACGCCGTTGCACGCTGCCCAGAACCCGTCGTGCGAACCGCCGAAGGGAGGGCTGCGGTCATAGGCCACCCGCTGGGTTGGCATCACATGCTGCCCGCCCTGAGAGGACTTGATCAGTATGCCGGGGATCTGCCGCGATGGGTCCGGATTGGCCGTCGACGGTGTGAACGGCCCGGTCGCGACCTCACGCTGCTCGTCACCTTCACTCTGCACACCCGCACATCCTGCGACGCCAGCGGTGAACAGCACCACAGTCACGGCCACCGCCGCACCCCGGGCCTTCGATCTCGTCACCGCCATCGCGCCATGCCGACCGGGCCCCCACGTGCGCCCAGTCATGGCGATGGGATGCCTCGAAGCGGGCCGAAGCCGGCGTCTTGTCCCTGTTGCCTTGGTGTCATATCCCCGTCCGATCGCCCCGATTTCGACCCTCCCCGCAAGACGTCGCAAGTGTGCCACTACCGCTCCTCGAGGGTCTGATGGGTCCCACGGCCGCGCAAATAGTCGCTGGTACCCGGCGGCCGGGCCCGGCACATGGTAGGTATCACAGCAGCGATCCCGACCTGATCGCCACGGGAGAATCATGGCGTCGATCGAGCTGAAGTCCGAGCAGTACGACACCGGGCGGGCAGTCCTGCTGGCGACGGTGGCGGCCATCGGCGGCTTCCTGTTCGGGTTCGATACCGCCGTGATCAACGGGGCGGTGTTGGCCATCCGCGAGACATTCGGCATGGGTGCCGGGCTCACCGGCTTCGTCGTGGCCTCAGCGTTGCTGGGCTGCGCGGTGGGTGCCTGGCTGGCCGGCAAGTTGGCCGATCGGATTGGTCGCATCCGAGTGATGTTGGTCGCCGCGGTGCTGTTCTTGCTCAGCGCGATCGGTTCCGGGCTCGCCTTCTCGCCCTACGACCTCACGTTGTGGCGAATAGTGGGCGGCTTCGGCGTCGGTGCGGCTTCGGTCATTGCTCCCGCCTACATCGCAGAGATCGCCCCTGCCTCAATCCGGGGCCGGCTCGGCTCACTGCAACAGCTGGCCATCGTTTCCGGTATCTTCGTGGCACTGGTGTCGGACTACTTCCTGGCCACTGCCGCGGGAGGCGCGAACAACGATCTATGGCTCGGGCTAACGGCCTGGCGGTGGATGTTCATCACCTTGGCTGTTCCTGCGCTGGCGTACGGCATCCTCGCGCTACAGATACCCGAATCCCCGCGGTACCTGGTGTCCCGCGGTCGGACCGAAGAGGCCCGATCGGTGCTTTCCCAGGTACTCAAGAGTGGTGTCGACGACAGGATCCGGGAAATAAGCCGCACTATCGTCCTGGACGTCCGATCCACCTTCCGCGACCTGCGCGGGCCATTCCTCGGCCTGCTTCCGATCGTCTGGGTGGGCATCCTGCTATCGGTCTTTCAGCAGTTCGTCGGCATTAACGTGATCTTCTACTACTCGTCGACGCTGTGGCAGCAGGTGGGGTTCACCGAGGCCGACTCACTGATCATCACAGTGCTGACGTCGGTGACCAACATCGTCGTCACGCTGCTCGCGATCGCCGTGATTGACAAGCTCGGCCGGCGCTGGCTGCTGCTGATCGGCTCGGCGGGCATGTTCGTCAGCCTTGGCACGCTGGCCTACGTCTTCGGCACGGCCGCCCTGGTCAATGGTCAACCAGCGCTCAGCGACACGGCTGGCACGATCGCACTTATCGCGGCTAACGCTTTCGTCGTGTTCTTCGGCATTTCGTGGGGCCCGACAGTCTGGGTGCTGCTTGGTGAGATGTTCAATAATCGAATCCGAGCCGCCGCACTCGGGCTTGCCGCGGCTGCTCAGTGGATCAGCAACTTCCTCGTCTCAACGACGTTTCCAGCTCTGGCCGATATCAGCCTCGGATTGGCGTACGGCCTTTACACGATATTCGCGCTGCTTTCGTTCTTCTTCGTTTTTAAGTTCGTGCCAGAGACGAAGGGCAAGCAGCTCGAGGACATGACGTAGCGACCAACGGGGCCGGGCCAGGTCCCCGGCTGGCCAGCGATTATGTCATCGTTGTCAATGAAAGGTTCGTGTGCCATGAGGGACGATTCAATGGGCAGCAGCAAGGACATCGACGAGGCCGCGGAACCCTTCATGGAGCAAGCCAAGGAGGCCCTCGGTGATGTGACTGATGGCGAGGACCTGGAGTGCTCCGGGAAGTGCTCGCCGCGGCGAGATGATCGGGACAGCCAGCCCGAGAACGACATGCCTTGAGAACCGAGAGGGCCCTGTAGAACTCACTCCCGTGCTTGCAGGCGGTGCAGAGCCTGCGCCGTGGACACGGCGACGCCACAGCGAGCGGCGGTATATTCCAGGGCCAACCGGTGATAGTCGAGTGAGAAGTCGGCTAGCGCGTCGGCGATCATGAAGGCCTGCACATCGTGGGCGAAAGCGTTGGAGGCGGTCATGAGGCAGTCGATGTGCGCGTACACACCGCAGATGAGCAGCTGTCGCGGTTGTGGCAGCGTAAGAACTCCAGCAGGCCGGTGTGGTAAGAGGAATTGCCATCGCGCACGGTGGCGCAGCGTAGGATAACCGATACCGGTGTCGTTGGTGAGTGGATCGAGAGCGGTTAGCTTGCTGCGGTGGCCGACTCAAAACTGGCCAGCATTTCTTCCAGGGCGTGCTGGTCGGGCCCCACGAATGGGTCGGCCTGCGGTGCCGCGACGAGCATCTCGAGGAAATCGGATGTGCGTCCGGCAGCCGGAGGCAGATGCGTGCTGAGGATAACGGCGGGGTCCATCGCCCGTATCGGTTGGATGGTTCGTAGATATCGAGCAGCCTCCGTAGTGTGCACCCAGGGGCTATCAACCGTGGCCCATAGCAGTTGCCCGGAGCGGAGCTGGTCTGTCGGAACGTCCCCGACGTCGCTGCACCCGGCGAGCTCAGCGCTTGGCATGGGAGCGCCGAAGCAATCGGAGCTGAAGCAGGCTTGGGAGCGGTCGTCGTAAAAGCCGACTGTTGCGGGACTGTCGTATAGCGGTGGCCTAAAGGCGGTAAGGGTCCGGTCGCCAACGTGCAGTGATTGGCCGGGGTTGAGCAGGTAAAGCCGGTCTAGCGGCAGCGGGCGCTCCGTCGACATGATGCCCGCGCTCAGGAAGGTCGTGACCAACCGCGCACGAGGTGCCGCGTCGAGCAGGTCGAACAGCGCTCCGGTGTGATCCCGATCGGGGTGCGTCAACCAGATCCATCGCACATCAGCCGGATCGATGACTGAACCTAGCGCGTCCATGAAGCCACGGCCGGGCAGGCTGAGACCGGTGTCGACGACGACGGGCTCTGCCGCATGCAGGACGAAGGCGTTCACCGGCAGGAACCCGATACCGGGCACAGGAAGTTGGTCGTTCAAGACGCTGACATCGCGTCCGAGGCGGTGGATGTACATCGGTCCTCCTAGAGTCCCCCGCCACGCGAAGTGGTGGCTGGTGCTTCCTCTGCGGCTCTGATGGCTGGGCGCGGGAATGGGCTGGGCAACGAACAGCAAAATGATCGCTATTGGGCCGGGGTGTTATGCCCAGCGTGGCAAGGACGCTGAGTGCTACAACCAGTGTCCTTTCCGTGTCGTGGTGACCTCCTTGTGCAGCAGATCCGGCTGTTGAGTCACAGGCAAAATAAGAGAAGTGACACTCGCCCGGCGCATCTCAGTGGTTTGGCCGCAAAAAGTATCGTCCGCACCCAAGTCGATGTAACGGGCGCGAGTATAAACCACTCGAATAGCCTAGTGAGCTCGCAAGCTGTTGACATCTACGTGCGGCGCGTCAAGGGCATCCATGATGACGGCTACTCGCTGAACATGAATGTTCGCAGCATGTGGCCATTATCCTTGCCCGTTAGGGGGATAGTGGGCATTCGCACAACCATACCGTGTGGCGCCGATCGTAACGAGCGGTATCGAACCGAGGCTGCCCTGCGGACCGCTCGCGCTGCGGCTCAGCGCTCCGGTACGGAGAGCGTTAAAAGCTGACCCAGTT
>DASVWA010000244.1:0-2201 GCA_036389855.1 Pseudonocardiaceae bacterium | reverse complement strand
TCGGCCCCACGCAGTACAGCTCGACACAGGGGCAAGCGCAATACCGGCGCGTATAACGGCTCTGTCGCGTCCGGGGATGGGGGCGGCGGTGTCATGCCGATGCCGCGGTCGAGATCCTGGCCGAGTTTCATAGTGGCCGCTACGAAGATTCTGGACAAATGCATGTCCGGCGCTGATCACTTGCACTAAACGGGACTGTTTGAGCCCGGATCCACCGAGCGGCGTTCTATGATCGTTTTCGCCTAATTGTGGATCTTCGTTTGTTGGGTGATTGCACTCAGGCGCGTGAGGACCGCCGGCCTGTCCGGCTCTTCCACTGTGGTTCTCCGGTTGAGGCCCTTGGTCGGGCGGCGGTCTGGTCAGGCGGTATGTGGGTGGCTTGGTGGATGCACGGCGGCGTGCAGGTTGGCCCATGCTGGTTCCCATGGCCAGCGTTGAGGCAGGTGCAAGGTCAGCCGCCGGGCTCTGCGGGCCAGCCGGGCCGGGATGTTGATCAGGTGGGCGCGGATCGTGGCGGTGGTCGCGCGGGCGTGGAAGGTGCCGGCGAGGGCGCCCGCAGCGCGAGTGAGGTTGTGCGCGATCGCCCACAGCACCGCCCACGCCGCATTCGCGTGGAAGGACCCGGAGGGTAGATGCGCCAGCGCACTGCCGGCGGCATCGGCGATGACCTGTTCGATGATGGCGTGGCCGCGGTGGTGGGACTCGGCCTGCAACGTCTGGAAATCGCTGGTCACGAACACCGCGTGGTAACGCCACACGTCGAACAGCCCGTCCTGCCCGAGCGCGGTCTTCGGGTTGAGGCGCTTGACCCGCCGCACGATCAACCGGCCGGTGGCCTGCTGATGGCGCGGCCGGGAGGTGAACGCGGTGTACGGGGTCTCGGCGACTTCAGCATCGGAGACGAGCTCGCCGCTCTGTTCGTCCACGAATGCTTGCGGGTAGTGGATCGCCCTCCACGCGGTATGGGGGATCGTGGTGATCGCGGTGTTCACCGAGGGATTGGAGCCGGTGGTCAGCGACACGGCCGCGCCGTAACGTGCCGCGGTCGCCACCACCTCGGCGGTGTAGAACTTGGAGTCACCACGCACGATGATCCGCGCGGTGGGGGCGATGGCGCGCACCGTGCTCAACGCTTCGGCCAGGAACCGGGCCGCCCCGCGCACGTCGGCGGCCTTGCCCTTGCGCATCCGGACCGCGACCACCACCGGCCGGGCTATCGGCGTCGAGGCGGTGGCGATCAACGGGTGCAGAGTCTTCTTGCCCTTCAACCGACCAACCGCCGCGCCCTGCTTGGCGTAGCCATAGACCTGCCGATGGGTGGAGTCCAGATCCACGAACACCACCTCCTCAGCCCCGGGCAGCAAAGGGGTCTGCTCGGCGAGGGCGATCAACGTCTGGCGCAGCACGGCGTTCACCTGCTGCACGTGCCCGTGGGTGAATGAGCGCAGGAATGTACCCAGCGTCGAGGGGGCACGGATCTGATCGAACGCGACGGCGTTTCCGGCCTGCCGCAGCCGATCCACGTCCTCGATCGAGTCCGCCCCCGCGGCCATCCCCGCCACCAGCGACATCACCTTCGCCGCTGGGTTCACCCCGGCACTATTGGCCGCACCAGTAATCCTCACCATCTCGGTGACCAGCTCAGGCAGGCCGACCTGCTCGGCCAACGCAACCACCGGAATCAGCCCGGCATCAGCGATCAGATTCGGGTCATCAAACACGACGTCAACCGCGCTCGCGGCGTGAGAAGATTGCATCTCGCGGGTGTCTCCTCGAACTGGCTCCGATGTTCCCTCAGCAAGAACATCTTCCCAGCACAGGCGGCACCCGCGTCCTCATTCCCAGCCAATCACACGCAACGGATCGGTGGATCCGGGCTGAGCGCTACAGCTTAGAAACGGCGCTGCAGCAGGCCATCGTCGCGGGCATCGACATCCTCGTGTTCGCCAACAACAACCCTCGCACCTACGAACCATACATCGCCCCCAAAGCGATCAACATCATCGCAGGTCTAGTCGAGGACGGCACCATCAGCCCGGCCCGAATCGACGAATCGGTTCGACGTATCGAAGCACTCAAAAAGCGACTTTCGCGCTAACCTCAGCAGGCACGCTCGTGGCGCAACGCCGACGATCACACACGTGACCGGTGTAATCCGCCTCCACGTCATGACCACCTGACCCCAGGAGCACGCAACCTCT
>DASVWA010000243.1:0-1912 GCA_036389855.1 Pseudonocardiaceae bacterium | reverse complement strand
ACCGTCTACGACGACGAGCAGTACCTCTATCAGGCGCTACGTCTGGGCGCCGCCGGTTTTCTGCTCAAGCGGGTGCGGGGTGCCGAACTCGTGGATCACCTGCAGCGAATCCACCAGGGTGAGATCCTGATCGATCCCAGCCTGGCGGCGAAGGTTGCAATGTCGGTAGCTCATCTACGCGGTGGGGAGTTCTGGCCGGGAGCCCATCTTGGGCTGACCCAGCGCGAGAGCGAGGTGCTGGCGCTCATGGTGGCCGGATTATCCAACCGCGCCATCGCCGGAAGGCTCACCGTCAGCGAGGAGACCGTCAAGACGCACGCCCGCGGGATCTACCGCAAGCTGGATGTTCCGGACCGCTCCGGTGCTGTCGCCGCGGCACTGCGGGAGGGGGTATTCCAGTGATCCACTCGCGGTTGGGTCTGGCGGATGCCGATTCTGATGCCCAGCTGCTGCACCGAGTGATCGGGATCTTGTCGGCAGGTCTGGACCTCGACGTGATCGTCCAGCGAGTGGCCGATCTGATCACCGCGACCACCTCCACTGACGTCTGCTTCGTACATCTGCTGGACAAACTGCGCGGGCGGTTGCAGCTACGCGGCGCCACACCGCCCTTCGACCAGTTCGCCGGGCGAATCGAGCTGCCGGTCGGTGACGGGGTGACCGGATGGGTGGCCGCACACTGCGCGCCGGCGGTGATCACCGACAACAAGCGTGCCGATCCGCGCTACCTCTACATTCCCGAGCTGCGTGGGGAAGACTTCACGTCAATGGCCTCGGTGCCGATGATCACCCGGCCTGGCGATCTCGTGGGTGTGCTGAACGTGCATACCCATGACCGCCGCGAGTTCACCAAGGCCGACATCGAGCTGCTGGGCACCGTGGCGGGCCTGATGGCTGGGGCCATCGAGAACGCAAGCCTGCACCGCACGCTCGCCGAGCGGGAGGAGGCGATGGAGCGATTCGCTGAGCAGATCGTGCTGCTCCAGGAGACTGAGCGGCGGCGCCTTGCCGGCGAGATCCACGATGGAATCAGCCAGCGCATCGTCAGCTTGTCGTTTCACCTCTCAGCAGCGGCAGACGCGGTTGCCTCCGACCCAGCCAGCGCCGCCGACCAGATCGCCCGGGCCCAGGAACTCGCCGCGGGAGCGTTGGATGAGACCCGGCAGGCGATCGCCGGGCTGCGCCCGCCCGTGCTCGACGATCTTGGATTGGCCGCCAGCCTGGAGAGTCTTGCCCGGTCGACTCCGCTACCCGACGTCCAGGTGGACACCGTATCGACCAGCCTGCCCGAGCACGTCGAGACGGCGGTCTACCGGATCGCCCAAGAGGCACTGCAGAACATCATGAAGCACGCCAACGCCGGGCACGTTCACCTCCGGCTCTCGGCGACCGCCGGCGCGGTATTGCTGGAGATCTCCGACGACGGCACCGGCTTCGATCCGGCCGCCACAGCCGAGCGGGCCGGTCCGGTGGGTTATGGGCTACCAGGTATGCAGCAGCGCGCCGAGCTGCTGGGCGGTCAGCTCACCGCGGACAGCTCACCTGGCCGCGGAACCGTCGTGCGGCTGCGCATCCCGATTTAACGCCGAGCACTGATTTTTACAGGCGCGCCCCGGTACCGTTCATCGTGAATGCTTGGCCGTTCGTCGCATTCTCAGGTCTCTTTTCCGAACGTGGTCTCGCTAACCGGATTGTCAGGTAGACGGGTCAGGCACGCCAACGCACAAGGTAGACAGCTCAGTGCAAACGAGGACGGAGCCTGCCAGCTCGTGGATCCGCCGGGCGGTGATGGCTGATGACGACAGCAGAGCTTGGACGGCTCGCCGCTACCGTTGCGGGCTCCCGGATCATTCCTTTCTTCCTAGAAATTCATTTGGGTGTTTCACGGCTCGCGGTCGTGGCCGGAGAGCCG
>DASVWA010000242.1:0-2698 GCA_036389855.1 Pseudonocardiaceae bacterium | reverse complement strand
AACTATGAAATACTTGGCCAAAGCGGGTATGCGTTAATGCGTCAGAGGGCGCTAACGGCTCACCCGAGCCGGTGAACGTGTATGCGTCAGTGCGTAAGTCCAGCGACACACGCACACACCCACGGAGCGCGTTGGGCTCCTCACCCACCCAAGGAGAAACTATCATGGATACCCCCGAACCAAATCTGAGCGACCTAGTGGTCTGTAAGGCTGCTTGTTTTAGTCTTCGGTGTTCTGATCTTGGCAAGTAGCTCGTCGGCGGTTTTGGTCCAGGTGAAGGGGTGACTGTGTTGATTCCAGTCATCGATGTAGGCCTCGATGGCGGTGGTGAGATCGGCGACGGAGGTGAAGATGCCCCGGCGGATGGCCTGGCGGGTGAGGATGGAGAAGAAACACTCAACGAGGTTGAGCCACGAGCAGCTGGTTGGTGTGAAGTGGAGGTGTATCCGGGGGTTGCGGGCCAGCCAGGCGTTGACCTTGGCATGTTTGTGGGTCGCGTAGTTGTCGCAGACCACATGGAGCTGCACTCGGGGGTAGGCCTTGGCGACCTGCTTGAGGAAGGCAAGGAACTCGGTGTGGCGGTGGTGGGGCTTGCACGCGTCGATGACCTTGCCGGTGGTGATCTCCAGCGCGGCGAACAGGGTGGTGGTGGCGTGACGGGTGTAGTCGTAGGTCTGGCGCTCGATGTGTCCAGGGCGCATCGGCAGCATGGGAGCCGTGCGGTCTAATGCCTGGATCTGGGACTTCTCATCGACGCAGACCACGACCGCGCCCTGGGGAGGATCCAGATACAGCCCGACCACGTCGCGGATCTTGGCCTCCAGCGCCGGGTCGGTGGAGAACTTGAATCCCTCACTGCGGTGGGGCTGCAGGCAAAATTTCCGCCACAGCACCGCGATGGAGTCGTGACTGACCCGGATGCCCCGATGCTGGGCCAGCCAGTCCGCCAGCCGCCGCGCCGACCAGTGCGTCAGACCACGCTCGCGCAGCGCCTCGGGCGGCGGGGTGACCGTGGCGGCCAAAATCTCAGCCTGCACCTCGGAGGTCATCACCCGGACCGGTCCACCCGGCCGCGGCGCGTCGTCAAGACCAACCAGCCCCGACTGCGCGTACCGATCCCGCCACAACACCACCGTGGGCTCGCTGCAGCCCACCCGCTCGGCGATCTGCGGACCGGTCAACCCCTGTTCAGCCAGCAACACAATCCGAGCCCGCTGCGCCACCCTGGCCGGCTCGGCCTTCGACCGCGCCCGCCGCTCCAACTCAACCCGCTCATTGTCCCGGACCGCCACAATCCGCACCCGATTCGGCATGCGCCACTATCCCGCACACCAATCGAAAACTAAGGGAAGACACGCGTCAGACCACTAGTGCTGTGGCGAATATGGTCAGCGAGCCGCCGTTTCGATATTGCGGGCCGCGCCGAGGAACCGTTTCGGCGGCACGAGGGCGGTGGAGTCCACGCCGCCGGACAGGATCCGTCCGGACGCTGGCGCGGCCAGGTTGTAGGCGCGGCCTAGCCGGGTCAGCGAGTCCAGCATCACCACCACGTCTCGCCCCAACTCGACCAGGCGTTTGGCGCGTTCGATGGCCAGCTCGGCGAGTGCGGTGTGCTCGTGGGGCGGGTGGTCGAATGTGGCGGCGATGACTTCGCCGGGCACGGCGCGTGCCAGGTCGGTGACTTCTTCCGGGCGTTCGCCGACCAGGACGAGCATGAGGTGGCATTCCGGGTGGATTTTGGCTATGCCATGCGCGAGGGCCTGCAGCACGGAGGTCTTGCCGGCCTTCGGTGGTGCGACGATCAAGGCTCGCTGTCCCTTGCCGACTGGCATGAGGAGATCGGTCACCCGCGTGGTCAGGGCGTGGGGTCGGTCTCCAGTCGCATCCGCTCGTTCGGGTAGAGCGGGACCAGCTCGGAGAACACAGCTCGGGACATGGTGTGACGCGGGTGTTGTCCGTTGATGGTGTCGACCTGGACCAGGGGCGTGGGTCTTTCGTCCCTGCCGGCGGGGCGGGCTGTGCCGGTGACCGTGTCACCGCGGCGCAGCCCGTGTTCGCGGACCAGTCCCAGCGGGACTGGGGCGTCGCGGGGTCCGGGCAGGTAGCTGTCGGTGCGAACGAAGGCGCGGTTGTCCACGATGTCGAGGATCCCGGTGACGGGCCGTGGGGAACCGTCCTCCTGTGACTTATGGGTCCTGCCGTTGTCGGCAGGCTGGCTGGGGAAATCGTTGTCATACATAGGGGTTTCTTCCTGGACTCATTGATCAGTGGGGTGTGCAGTGACTGGGCCGGGACACGCCGGCGCACGCCGCAGAGGGGATCCCGTTCGCGCTAGGAACGGCTTCACCACGAAGCACGTCCAGCGGGAGGAAGGGGATCTGAGAGATCTTGTGGGGGCACGTCATCTGCCTGCATCCACAAGAGGGAAACGCCACCGAAGCTACCCCACTCGATGATCGGCGCGCAACCACGTTCCCCGTCGGCCTGGTTAACGTGCCTAGGTGCGTCATATGACGGGGCAACGGGCGCGGGCAGGGTGGCTACCCTGCGGTTTGCCCGCGAATCGGCTGAACACATCCGCTTCCCTGATGAAGCGGTCCTGCCGCTAGACCGGTA
The DNA here is from genome assembly GCA_036389855.1 of Pseudonocardiaceae bacterium. Taxonomy (GTDB): domain Bacteria; phylum Actinomycetota; class Actinomycetes; order Mycobacteriales; family Pseudonocardiaceae. The sequence goes on along the minus strand of DASVWA010000242.1, from coordinate 82 downwards.
TGACGCTGGCTAGACCCATAGCCCGCATCGTCCGGCGCAATCGTCCGCTCATGCCGCGAGTGGCGCTGTCATGCCGATGAGC
>DASVWA010000241.1:0-4495 GCA_036389855.1 Pseudonocardiaceae bacterium | reverse complement strand
GAATTAACCGTGGTGCGAATCGGTTGCCACTCCGCGGAGACTGTCGCGACCTGCGACTCGAGATGGCGTGGTGACGCACTCGGACAGGGCCTGCGTCCCAGTCGAACTCGCTGCGAGCGCAGGTCGAAGAAACATTCTTGGACCGGTCGGCACATGCACTGCCGGTTCCCGCCCACAGCACCACGAGTGGGTGCACCAACTCCCGCAACCCAGGAGGGCGCAGCCGGTGTTGACATACTGACTTTCCGTGTAAAGATCGCCAGTATGTTGGGGGGTAAACGGGTCGGGCCGATCCTGGACGCGGCGTACGTGTGCTTCACGAGGTACGGGGTGCGGCGCACGACGATGGACGACATCGCCCGCGAGGCCGGCATCTCCCGCGCGGCGGTCTACCAGTACGTGCGCAACAAAGAGGACGCCTTCCGCCGGCTGGTCCGGCGGTTACTGGAGGAGGCTCTGGCCAGCGCGCGGGTCGCCGGTGAGTCCCCGGGAGGACTGACCGAGCGCTTGACGGCTGCCTTGGAGACAAAGCTGGACCTGACACTGGGCTTGTGGCAGGACAGCCCCGCCCACGCTGCCGAACTGTTGGGAGAAAACGCCCGCCTGTCCGCAGAGCTGATCGATGCCTACAACACCGCCATGCGTGACCTGCTCGCCAGCGCGGTCAGCACCGCCCACCCGGGCGTCGAAGCGGTCGAGTTCACCGAACTCGTCCTCGCTCTCACTCGGGGCCTCGAGGCCGACCTATCCGATCCCGACGCCCCAGCCCGACGGCTGCGCCACGGAGTGGCACTGCTCGTCGCGGGCCTAAATCACTCGCAGACCAACACCCAGGAATCATCATGACCACGGCAGTACTGATCACAGGAACGTCGTCGGGCATCGGCCACGCCACCGCCCAACGGCTCTCCCACCACCCCGGCCTCACCGTCTACGCCACCGCCCGCTGCACTGAGGCCATCGCCGACCTCGCTGAGGCCGGCGCCCGCATCCTCGCGCTGGACGTCACCGACGAGAAGTCCATGCGCGCCGCCGTCGAAGCAGTCGAAGCCAATCACGGCGCCGTCGGCGCCCTGGTCAACAATGCCGGCTATGGCGAGTACGGCACCATCGAGGAAACCAACCTGGACGGAGTGCGCCGCCAGTTCGAGACCAACGTATTCGGACTGGCCCGCATAACACAGCTCGTACTGCCCGGCATGCGCGCCGCCGGGCGGGGCCGCATCGTCAACATCGGCTCCATGGGCGGTCGGATCGTCTTCCCCGCCGGCGGCTATTACCACGCCAGCAAATACGCTGTGGAAGCCCTCACAGATGCTCTGCGCTTCGAGGCGGCCCCGTTCGGGATCAAGGTCAGCCTCATCGAGCCTGGCCTGATCCGCACCGGATTCAGCGACACCGCCGCCCACACCCTCGCCCGATCAGCCGCCCCTGCCGGCCCCTACGCCGCGCTCAACGCCGCCGTTGACCGGCAGATGGCCGACTCCTACCAGTCCACCCTCCTGTCCGCCCCGCCGGAGGCGGTCGCCAAGGTGATCGAACGCGCCGTCACCACTACGAGGCCGCGCACCCGATACGTGGTCACGCCCGCCGCCAAGGCACTCGTGCATACCCGTCGCCTGCTTGGCGCCCGCGTGTTCGACGCCTACCTGCGGCTGCAGTTTCGGGATTCCGCGTAAGCGGCACCGCCACCAGCAGGCCGACGGGTATGCGCGGCCCGCGCGCGATCCGGTAGCCGTTCCCCTCAATGGAACGACCAGCCGACCCATGGGTATCTGGCGAGGCCGCATCAGAGTGCAATAGGCCAGCAGCCGCTGGAAATCGTCGATCTGCACTCTGTGCACCAGAGGAATCCGTTGGTCTGCAGGCCTATCAAGTGAGACTGCGGTCATCAAGACCGACGTCCGTGGCACTGCGCCGGGTGTGGCCACCTCGGCCCGCGGATCGGGTCGCTGCTCACACTCGGCACGGCGCGGCTCTTCGCTGCCCGAACCACAGCCTTCGGTGGGCTCAGCCCAACAGCTCTCTGAGCTGCGCCGCGGTCAGGCCCGCTTGACGCTGAAGGGGCCCCAGCGTGCCGCGGGCAAGCGAGCGGTGAAGCGGCACCATGACGACCCACCCGTCGGGATGCCGCAGCTTCGCGTGACTGCCCTTCGCGACGTGTGCGCGAACCCAGCGGATTCCAGTGCTCGAATGACTTTCCGACCGGAGATTTGCGCAAGGTACGACTCACGCCGGGATGCGGATCTCGATCGGGGTGCTCGCGCAAGGATCGCGTTGAGTCAGGCCGTCAGGCGAGGTGCAGCTGTGCTGGTCCATTTCCCGACGGCTTATCTCGGTGGGGTGAAGCAGGCCGAGCCGACCAGCACTTGCAGGTCGGGAGGTATGCCGTTCAGCCGGTGCGGAGGGCATCGGCGCGCCGGGTTGCCTGGCGCACTAACCGCAGGATGCTGTCGGGAGTGTCGGACTGGGGCGCGTGGCCCGCACCCAGCAGGGGATGGAAGCTTGCGCCCGGCAGGGCCAGCAAGTAGCGAGGAGTCTGCCCGCTGGCGATGATGTCGGCGGTGCCTTGGGCCAGGATCACGGGGCAGCGCACGTCTTCGAGCCCGGTTGGAACGTCAGCCAGGATCCCCCAGAACAGCAGGCGCCAGAAGTCTTCGCACTCGCCGAAGCCCTCCCGCAGCGCGCGGGCCTCGGCCTGCGAGGCCAACCACGGTTGCGACCGCAGTCCCGTGAGCAACGCGGCGCGGCCGGCGGTGAAGCAAGCCAGCGGTCCGATCACCGGGTGCAGCATGTACATGAGTAGCCGGAAGGTGCTCATTGCGGCGCCTTGGTGGATCCGCTCGTGCAGCATGTTGAGGCCTGACGGCGCGATCGCCACGATAGAGAGGACCCGGTCGCGTCGTGCGAGCTCCAGTGCGATGCGGGCGCCGAGGGAGTTGCCCAGGACGTGCACGCGGCCGATGTCGAGGGCGTCTAGGTCTGCCTCGATCGCATCAGTGACGGAATGGATCGTCGGCCGCTTTGACAACGCGGGTGAGTCGCCGTGCCCTGGTAGGTCAACGGCCAGCACGGTGTACTTGCCTTCCAGCGCGGGCCGCAGTGCCGAGAAGTCGTCGCGGGTCGTCCCGATGCCGTGTAGCAGGAGCAGCGGTTCGCCGGATCCGGCGCAGTCCCACGAGAGTCGAGTGATCACCTCTCATTGTTACCTGCTGGCGGGCCGGGGAAAGGCGGGATTTTCGACACAGGGTGTCTACCGTCACACCGACTCGGCAGCCATAGTGGACTGCTCGCCGCGGGGCCAACCCGGACCGCGGCGACAACACCGCCGGCATCAGTGCCGCTTCGGTGGCTCGCTCGGCTACCCCCTCGACGAGTGGCTCGCTAGCCATCAGGTCGAGGAGACCGCCCCGCTCCACCTACCAGCTCTTGATCGATGACTTCATCCGTCCGGTACTCGGCGATACGCCGATCAGCGCCTGTGCCGGCTAGGTCCGCGGCCCCTTCGAGCAGCTCCCGTCTGGTGTGAAGCGCACTCGCGGTCAGCAGGGAGATCGCCGCACCGTCGACGTCCAAGCCCCCGCATATGCCCGACAAACTGCGGTCATCTCGCCGAGCAGTCTCACGACAGCCACACCCGTTAGTCCAGATCATCCGAGAAGGAATACCACGGCTTGGCCAGCACCGGATGGGCGCACAGGAAAGGGGCCCGGCCGGTCGACCGGGCCCCTGTGAGGGACTGAACTTGTCTTGATTCCGATGTACGCCGAAACGCCGCGGCGACCACCTCCATCTCGACCGTTCCTCAACCTCCTGTGTTTCCCTTGTGTACCTGCCCTTGGCTGCCTCGTGCGAGCGCTCGTTGGTCTGTCCACAGTTATTACGGCGCATTTTTTAACACCCGCAGCCGGCGCTGTCAAGCCGCGACCACTGCCATTGTCCCGCGCTCCACAGTCCGCCCACGTGCGTAGCGCCTCTGGTGGATCCCCCCTGACGCCGGCATTCGGCCAGAGCAAGCGATGGCGTAACCAGAGGTGACGCGGATAGCAGCGGAGCGGCTCGGCCAACACCGGATGGGTGCACCTCGCCGTGCTCGGTCGCGCCCCGGTCGGACCGCTCGTAGCGGGCGTTCTCTGGCCGCAGGCGGCGTCATCTCTGCCGTTAGGGCAGCGTCCGATGCAGCCTTATGGTCACGCCCACCAAATCGCTGCGCACTTCGACGAGATCGCACCACTGCCGGGACAACCACACCGCACATCCGCGCGCTGTAGAGCGCCCGCAAGGCAGGCGCCGAGCTCTTGTGAGGCCTGACGCCGGGTCCGGAGCGTGTGCCACGGTAGTGGCTGAACGCGTCCGATCCAGGAAACGTTAGCTCATCAAGGCGCGCGCGGCCACGTGGAGCTCTGTACGGGGATCCAGACGAGCCGATAGTTGCGAAGAGGTGAGACTATATCCATAGCTACATTAACGGCTGCAGAGGCAGGGATCGTCCTTG
>DASVWA010000240.1:0-2949 GCA_036389855.1 Pseudonocardiaceae bacterium | reverse complement strand
GTCGACGGGCTCGGGATGCCGGTGAGCGCCAGCCTCAAGTGTCGGATCAGACTCGGGTGCCGGATCGGACTTGGGTGCCGGATCGGACTCGGGCGCCGGATCGGACTCGTGGAGCCGATGACTGTCGTGAGCACTGCCCGCGACGCCAGGCTCGACCGAAGTCGGATCGCTGGGATGGCCAGTGCGTTCCCCGTCGTCCTCTCGATCTGAGTCGTCCTTCTCGAGGAAGCGGTTTAGCTCACTATCGACAAAGCGGCGCACCCGCTTGCCCAGACCCTCTGACTTTTCGGGCTCCCCGTAGTGTTCCTGCCGCGTGCCCATTGTCAACCTCCGTCGCGATATCTCGACACAGCCTCCATACCCCCTTTGTCACATACCCCGCAGTCCGGGCGACCACCCCCGAATACACTCGTTCAGCCCATGAAGCTACCCACTGGCCGAGGACCACCACCGACCAGATACTGGCTTACGGATCGCGCCGTGGCGGCAGCGCGAGCGCCGCGGGCGACGTGAGGTGCAGCTTCCGTGCAGCGGTAGAGCAGCGCAGCATCTGGGTGATACTGCGGCCGCGACCTGCGCGCGAACCGCGGCGACAAGCTCGACACGTTTGCAAACGCGTCCGGCGGGGTTAAGCTCAGAGTGAACAGTCTGCCTCGTCCGGTACAGGTCCGGACCAGTCGAACCAGGGATTCCAGGAGGAATCATGATCATTCTTGGTATCATCTTGGTGATACTTGGCTACCTGCTTCCGATGAGTATTCTTGTCACGATCGGGATCATCTTGATCGTGGTCGGAGCGATCCTGGCTCTGCTCGGCACCGTCGGCCGCACCGTCGGCCCCCGACGCCACTATTGGTGATCACCTCGACAGCATTTCGACCGCTGCCAGCCGGCGTGTCGATGCAAGCTGAGCGGTAACTACCGGGGTGCACTGCGCCGCTCGCCGTGTTAATGGCACCGCGCCGTCGCCATCCGCTTGAACGGGCGCGACGGGCTCCGGGCCTGTTGCGCCTCACCGATAGCAATGACTCGTGGCTTTGGTGCGGATAGGTAGGTCAAATGGCGCATACACGAGATGTCCTCGATTCCCCTGTCTGCTAGAGGGCCAAGAGGAGTTCAAAAACTTCATTTCCCTAAACACATCTACTCGGCCAGGACCCGGCCAGCGGTCTGATCCTCCATCGGAGTGACCTACCAATCGATGGCGCTGTGGTGCCGGCGGTAGATGTCGGCGAGTCGCGCCGGGTCAGGCGGCCCAGCTGCTGGTAGCGCGGCTCCGATGTCCTCGATGAACATGAGTGCGCTACCTGGACTCCATAGATCCAGCACCTGCGCCGGCTTATCGCCAGGATTGGCGAAGGTATGTCGAGTACCTCGTGGCGCGAAGATCAAGGTGCCAGCTGCGGCCGGGCGTGGATCATCGCGGCCGCTGACCATCGTGAGCGTCCCGCTGAGGACGTAGATTGCTTCGTCGAAGTCGTAGTGGACGTGTGGCGGCGGACCGGCGAATCCGGACGGCACGGCCATCTCACAAACTGCGAGACCCGAGCACTCCCCGAGGACTCGGAGCGCGTCGCCGGCATAGGGGATACACGGACAGCTTGTGATGCTCCGTTCTCCATGCACCGAGCATCGCCGTCGTCAGGTGCAGCGGACAAGGCGAGTTCAGAGATCTGTGGATCGGCACGTCGACCCCGGCATCATTGGAATGATCGCCGCATCACAGGCCAACCGACGAGCCTTGGCGCCGACCACCCAGCGGCGCTACGCCGACTGCTCATTAAGCACTAGGCACAACGGGTGCCCTGCCAGGTCCAGGTAAACCCGGAAAGTTGTCCCGGGCTGGACATCAACCTTGCGGGCGCCCAACGCCAGCACCTGCTCTTCACCGACATCGAGATCCGGCACATCGAAGTCCAGGTGAGCTTGCTGCGGGTGCTCGTCACTTGGCCACACCGGAGGCTGGTGGCCAGGAGCGCGCTGGAAAGCTAACGTAGCGCCGCCATCACTGCGCAGCTGCACCCAGTCATCGTCGTCACGGTCGGGCTCCCAGCCCGTGATCGCAGCGTAGAACTTCGCCAGGGCCCGCGGGTCGCGGCAATCGAGCGCCACCAGACTGAACCGTGCAATACCAGCCATGCCGCGAACAGTACTGGTGGACCCCGACACTTTTGGCTCAGAATCCGATCGGACCGCCACCCGTCGTGGTGAACCACGGTGACGGATGGACGGGGTTGTTCGGGTGAGGCGTCGCCGAAGTCGCCGGGGTGCTGGGGGGAGACCAGCACGAACTGCTCCTCGATCACCGGGCCGCAGGCCTCGGCCCCGACCGGGACGGTGGCGAAGAGCTTGACCAACCCGCGCTGCTGGCCTTCCAGCGCAACCCCGTAGAGACCGTCGTTGAAGCCCAGCTCGTTGCCGTCGGTGGAGATCCAGAGGTTGCCGTACCAATCGAAGGCGAGGTTGTCCGGGCAGGAGATCGGGCTCACCTGGGATTTGTCGAAACCCGCGAAGTACGTCGACGGGTCCGCGGGGTCCCCGCACAGCAGCAGCACCCGCCAGCCGAATCGGGTTCCGGTGGGATCGTCGCCGGCCTCCGCCAGCTCGATGACGTGTCCGTGCTTGTTGTTTCGCCGAGGGTTGGCCTCATCCGGTGCCGCACCGTCGTCGACGCCGCGCTCGTCGTTGTTGGTCATCGCCAGGTACACCCGGCCGGTTTGTGGGTGTGGCTGGACGTCCTCCGGGCGGTCCATTTTCGTGGCACCGACCCGGTCACCGGCGATCCGGGTGAAGACGTAGACCTCCTCGGCGGTCATCCCCGGTACGAACGACTCACGGTTGCGAGCCAGCGGCACCCACTCGCCGGCGCCGTCGAACACGCCGTCGGCGGGCAGCCGCCCGGAGCCGTCGATCTGCGCGGGCGGGCTGTTGCCGGTGAACTTTGCGACA
>DASVWA010000239.1:0-1574 GCA_036389855.1 Pseudonocardiaceae bacterium | reverse complement strand
GTCGGTCCCGACAACGCCGCGGCCCTGCTCATCACCGCCGGGGACAACCCCGACCGACTGCACAGCGAGGCCTCCTTCGCCGCCCTATGCGGGGTCAACCCCCTGGAAGCCTCCTCCGGCAAAACCAGCCGTCGCCGCCTCAACCGCGGCGGCGACCGACAAGCCAATTGCGCGCTCTACCGCATCGCCATCTGCCGACTGCGCTGCGACGCTCGCACCCGCGACTACCTCGCCCGCCGCATCACCGAAGGCAAAACCCGCCGCGAAGCCATCCGCTGCTTAAAGCGCTACCTCGCCCGCGAGATCTACCAGATCATCACCTCCCCACCCCAAGCCGAGCCGTCAGCGGCTTGACATCTATAGGGGCATCAGACCCCGTCAAACCCCTGAGCTCGGTAGTGCACATCACTCGCTGTCTGGATCGACAGGTCCGGTGATCTTGGGGTGCACCGGGCAACCGTCTTTGATCACAACCTGGACGCCGCTTTCATGGCGGCGGCCCCAGCCGTGGTTGTTGCGCACCGGGTCGCAGATGCAGCCGGCCTTGACGGCATTCGGATGCCCCGGCAGAAGTGGCCTGCCACCGGCGAAGGCCAGTTTGGCGTACTTGCCGTCCGTCAAAGGCAGCAGCATGTAGTCCTCGTGATCCGTCTTCACTCGGATCAGGCTCGGTGAGGTGGGCCTGCCCTGGGCTCCCTGTTGCTCGGAAGCCCACTTCTCCACGAGATCGTCGATCTCCGAGATCAGCGGCGCGGTCTTCTCGCTGCCTTCGTCACGGTGGGGGTGGCCTTGGACGATGGCGAAGCCGCCCCAGACGGCGAGCGTCTTCTGGTTCTGTGTGGTGTCGACCTCGATGGAGGGCGTCATCAACCCTGGTTCTTGCCCGTTGCAGATGTGGACTCGTACTTCGCTGTCGAGTCCATCAGGTAGCTGTTCCGCCACCTGCTGCAGCTTCTCGATGACCTCGCGGATGTTCACCGCAGCCTCCACAATCGTTGCCTTCGACCGCAAGCTTGCCCTAGATCGAGGGGCTAAACCCCAGAACAGTGGTGCGGGATTGGGGGCGCTCAGCGGGGCCTGTCCGACCGACACCCTTGGCGGCTGGAGCACTGGCCGACGCGACCGCTGCCGTTCGCTGGTCCCCCGTCACCCCTGGGGATCCGGTTCGTCGGCTCTACGGCCGTTTCTGGACGTTCCGTGCGGGCCGCTGCTGCGCGGTTGTCCTACGCGTGCCGCGGTAGCAGTTAGGACAGATCTGGCGCGGTTCCGGCGGCAAGCCGGGCAGGAAATGCCCCCGGTCGGCAACGCCACGGGCTGAAACTCGGCACCGCACACCGCCCCGCCGACGCGCAGCTGACATCGTTGTGAGGATCGCTGAGCCATCGGAGGACCCTGGTTCTGATGCCTGCCGGTTCGGCTTTTCTCCCACGCCGTGATGTGATCTGTCCGCTCCTTGCTGACGACGTGTTAATACACCTCCGACTGGCTCAGCTAATCCCTCCAAGCGTCGACTGGTACTCGGCCGCTTGCGCCGGGGTCACGCCTTAACGCTCCGGGTGGTGGTGCCCGAACAG
>DASVWA010000238.1:0-10162 GCA_036389855.1 Pseudonocardiaceae bacterium | reverse complement strand
CGAGGACGTTCTCACCGTTCCTAACTCGGCTGTTCGCAAGCGAGGCGACCAAAGCTCCGTCACCATCGTCGATGCCGATGGCGTACAGCAACAGGTCAGGTTCCAAGCGGGCCTAGTCGGAGACGATCGCACCCAGGTTATCTCCGGCCTCAAGGAAGGCCAGCAGGTCGTACTCCGTGAGGGCGTGTGACTAGGGGCACCTGTTCCCGCTAATAACCGCGCGACTTGTCCGAAGTGACGTCGCCTCAGGTTGCGAAGCGAGTCGCAGGCGTCCCAGGTGGATTGAAAACCCCGGGCTGGGCGTCCGGATTAGCAACGCAGACCTCGCCTTCGAGCCCATCCGGATCGCGAAAGAAGACGCTGAGTACGGGGCCGAAGTCGGTGACGAACTCATCGCTCGCGCCGCATACGATCAGTCGTCTGCGGATCTCCTCGAAGGCATCAAACGACGCAGCTTGAAGGCCGAAATGGTCAATACGGCCCCGTCCGAACATCGGCGTTTGCCGTTGTGCCTCTGTGTTGCCGTCAATGTGGAACACGTTGAGCTCCGAGCCCGGCCCGATGTCGATGAACGACAGCCGTACGCCAGGTGACACTTCGGAGTCGCGCGACACGGTCGCGTCGAAGACCTCGTGATAGAACGCGTGCAGGCGAGCGGGGTCGTTGGTGAGCACCGCGATGTGGTTGATCCCATTCAGCAGCATGGATGGCAGCGTACGTACCCGTCGTCACGCTGGCAGGCCACGAAGGCGTTTACGGTGGGACCGATCGTTCACCACGCGGGATCGCGAATGCCTCCAAGGTGTACGACCGCTCCTTTGCCTGCACCCATGTCACCTGCGTCGTCATGACTGCGATGGCAGAGGTCTTGAGGCCTTCCGCGGCTCCGGTCAGCAGCTCCAGGAAGTCCTCGAGCCCTGGGTTGTGACCCACCAGAACCACCGTCGACGCCTTGGGAGGCAATTCCTGGGTGATTCTCAGAAGTTCCCCGGCTGAGGCGCCGTAGAGCCGGTCGTCGCGGTTGACTTGAGGTATCGCATCCAGTTGTGCGGAGGCAAGGTCCCAGGTCTGGGTTGCTCGCACTGCGGGGGAGCACAACACGAGATCGATCTTCGCGAACTTCTCTTGCAGCCAGCGGCCGACAGCGGGAGCGTCGCGGCGACCACGTCCGGACAGCGGCCGTTGTACGTCGGGAATACCTTCGGGCCATGCCGATTTCGCATGCCTGAGCAGGATCAGCGTGCGTGTCACAGCTGCGGCCTCTCGATGCTCATTCCAAGGCAAGGGTGCGCAGCACCAACCGTGCCGCGTCACCACCCGACTCTTCGGCGATCGCGAGGGCGGCCGGAACGTCGAGGTCGTTCACCAGGGCAGCGACGACTGCGTCCGATGCGGCCGTCGAGGTGCGTGCCGTCCCTGCTGCGGAGTACAGGCGGTTGAGTTGGTCGGCCTCGGCGTCGATGTCGTCGATGCGGAAGTCCCAGGTTTGGTGCCAACGCCGGTTGAGCAGTAGCAGCCGCACCGCCGCGGCGGGATGGTGTGCGAGCAAGTCCCCGACCAGGACCAAGTTGCCCGCCGACTTGGCCATCTTCGCACCGCCCACTGTGACGGTCCCTACCGGGAACTCGGTCCGCGCAAAGGGGGCCACGCCGGTCGCCGCCTCCACCATGGCGGCCTGGTAGGCGTGGTGCGGGAAGCTGAGATCGGCCCCGCCTGCCAGGATGTCGACCGCGGGGCCTAGCACGCCCAGCGCGATGGCGGCGCACTCCCCGTGCCAGCCCGGGCGACCGCGGCCCCACGGGCTGGGCCAGCCCGGCTGATCGTCGGCCGACGGCCGCCACACTGGGACGTCGAACGGGTCGTCGCACACCTGCTCATCGGATGGATCGCTGAACTCCGCCGCGAGTTCCGCTGCGCGGTCCAGGCTCAGCCCGGCCTTAGCCGGGACATCGGCACCGCAGAAGTAGACCGCACCGTCGCGCTGGTAGGCGCGGTTTGTGGCAAGCAGCGCCGCGGCCAGCTGCACGACCCGTCCGACATGGTGCCGGGCTCGCGGCTCATGTTCGGGTCGGCGCACCCCCAGCGCGGTCATATCTCGGCCGAACAGGTACTCCTGCTCCAAAGCGAACTCGTCGAAGTGCCGGCCGCGTTGCACGGCGGCACGGGTCAGCACGTCGTCGACGTCGGTGACATTGCGGCAGGTCACCGTCTCCGCCCCGGCCAGGCGTAGCACCGCAGCCGCCGCGTCCGCCCACACGAACGTGCTGGCATGCCCCAGATGGGTCACGTCATAGGGGGTGATGCCGCAGACGTAGAACCGGGCCGGGCTGACGACCGGCAGCGCACGGTCACCCAGCCGGATTCGGTCAGTGTGCTCGCGACGACCGTGGTGATCCATGGCTCCATCCTGCCTCCATCTGCCCGATCCGTCGGGTGCCCTCGCCCAGAAGGCGTGCCCAGGGACATCATGAGGCAATGAACAGCCGTGACCGGGACCCCACCGGCCGGGCTCGCAATGCCAGGCCCCGAGATGCCCAGGGTCGGCCGCTGCCACACGGTGCGCAGGGAGTCAACCGGGTGCCGGAGGACGTCGCGCTGAGCGCGGAGGAGGCTGTGCGGCTAGCTCAGCAGCTGATCGACGATGGTTACCCGTTCCACGCTCATGAGGTGTTCGAAGGGGTGTGGAAGGCGACTTTGGGGCAGCATCGCGAGCTGTGGCAGGGCCTGGCACAGCTCGCGGTGGGCCTCACTCACGTGCAGCGGGGGAATCCGAAGGGCGCGACGACACTACTGCGCCGCAGCGCGGATCGAATCGACCCATACGCTGCCGACTCCCCGCACGGGCTGGACATCGCGGGCCTGGCCCATCACGCTCGTGCGCTCGCTGCCCGCGTCGAGCGGGACGGTCTGGACGCCGTGTCGTTGGTGGACCTGCGACCCCGACTTCAACCGCCACCACTCGAATAGGGAAATCCGCAGAAATCAGTCCACCGAGCCTGCCTCACCATCGGACGACTCCAACGGCAGCCCGGCATCGCGCCAACCGCGCATCCCGCCGGCCAGGTTGCGTGCCGGCAATCCCGCTTTGAGCAACGCTGCGGCCGCCCGCGATCCCCGCCCCCCTGAGCGGCAGGTAGTGATGATCTGCGTGCCGGGGGGTAATGCGGCGGCGTCGAGCTCCCCGATTGGCATGTGAACGGCCTCGGCGGCGTGTCCAGCGTCCCATTCATGCTGCTCGCGGACGTCCACCAGCACGGCTGCACCTGAAGTGATCAGCTTGCGCGCCTCGTCGAGGCTGATGGGCTCGGTGGTGATCTGGTCGGGGCAGCTCATGATGAACCTCCTCGGCGTCGTCGCCAGCGTTACTCAACGGTACGGCGTGACTCACGTTGTCGGGCTACTCAACGTTACCGGGTGCCTTCGGCTGCCGTGCCTGGCAGGCTGCCGGGTGCAGGTGCGGTAGCTGCCGTCAGGCAAGGAGGAACGCGGTGCGCATCGGGATGCCGTTGAACTACAGCGGCGGATTTGCCGAGACGGTGGCGGAGCTGGCCGACTACGAAAAGGCCGGGTTGGACATCGTATTCGTACCCGAGGCCTACAGTTTCGACGCGGTCAGCCAGCTGGGGTTCATCGCCGCGCGCACCGAGCGGTTGGAGATCGCCTCAGGAATCTTGCAGATCTACACCCGTACCCCGGCGCTGACCGCGATGACTGCGGCCGGACTGGACTACGTGTCGGGCGGCAGATTCACCCTTGGCATCGGCGCATCGGGCCCGCTGGTGATCGAAGGTTTCCACGGTGTGCCCTATACCGCGCCGCTGCGCCGCACCCGGGAGCTGGTGGAGATCTGCCGCAGGGTATGGCGCCGGGAGCGGCTGGAGTATCAGGGCAGGCACTACCAGATTCCACTGCCTGCCCAAGCAGGGGCAATCCAGCAGGCCAAGCCGCTGAAGCTGATCAACCACCCGGTGCGGGAACGGATCCCGATCGTCATCGCCGCGATCGGACCGAAGAACGTGGCGCTGGCTGCGGAGATCGCCGAGGGCTGGCAGCCAATGTTCTACCTGCCCGAGCGAGCCGCCGAGGTATGGGGTGACTCGCTGGCGCAGGGCAGCGCGAAGCGGGACCAGTCACTGGGTGTTCTCGACGTGGTGGTGTCCGCCCCGCTGGCTATCACCGATGACACGGACGCCGCCGCGGGATTGCTCGACGCCATCCGCCCGATGCTGGCTCTTTACCTTGGCGGTATGGGCGCGAAGGGTCGCAATTTCTATAACGACCTTGCTCGCCGCTATGGCTTCGAGGCTGAGGCGGACGCCGTCCAAGATCTCTACCTGGCGGGCAAGAAGGACGACGCGGCCGCTGCGGTACCCCACGAGCTGCTTGCCCACAGCTCACTGATCGGACCGGCGAGTTTCGTGCGAGAGCGGTTGGAGGTGCTGCGTGGGTCGGGCGTCACCACGCTGAATGTGACCCCGATGGCTGGATCTGCGGCCGAACGGATCCGGCTCATCGAGCGGGTCCGGCACTTCGCCGGTGATGTGTAGATATCGTATCGCCGAAGGTGCCTGACACAGTGGACGGAGCCGACCATTGTGGACAGAACATGCCTGGCGTGGCACCGTGAGTGAATGCGCGACCTGAACGCCACCTCGGCCGCCCTGCTGGGACTGTTGCATGACGGCCCGAGGACCGGGGGCCAACTGGTCGCGGTCGCCGGCGAGCGCTTCGGATCGTTCTTCAGTGTGACCCGCAGCCAGGTGTACCGCGAGCTGCCGGTGCTCACCGAGGCAGGTCTGCTCCGGCTCGGCAAGCGGGGAGCGCGGTCCAGCCAGCAGTACGTCATCACCGCTGCCGGCAAGCGCGCGTTCAAGTCCTGGTTGAATTCCACCTCAGGATCGGACAACCTGCGCAGCCCGCTGATCCTGCGCCTGGTGCACGCCGGTCAACTCACACCCAAGCAGCGCGCCAACCTGGTCAGCAGCGCCCGAGCCGATTACCTCGTTCACCTTGACCAAGCCAGGGCGGAGGCCAAGGCTGCCACCGATCCGTACGTCAAGGCTGCGGCGGATTTCACCGTGGCGCACCGACGGGCGGTGCTCAAGTTGCTCGACGCCATCCCCACGGACTGAGACCTGCGCGGCAGGCGACTACGCTGGTTCGACGTGAACGCCGACGTCGCCGCCGAACTCAAAGATCTGGCTGACACCCTTGCCGGGATCGAGACTGTGCTGGATATCGATCGGTTGCGGTCCCAGGTGGCCACGTTGGAGCAGGAGGCCGGCCGCCCCGATCTCTGGGATGACGTCGAGCACGCCCAGCAGGTCAACAGCAAACTTGCTCACAAGCAGAGTGACCTGCGGCGGGTTCTGGGATTGCGGCAGCGTCTGGAAGACGTGGAAGTCCTCTACGAGCTGGCTGAGGAGGGTGCTGATGAAGGCGCCCGGCGCGAGGCCGAAACCGAGCGAGCGCGGCTCAGCGCTGAGATCGCGTCCTTGGAGATCCGGACGCTACTGGCCGGGGAATACGATGAGCGAGACGCGCTGATGACGATCCGCTCGGAAGCCGGTGGGGTGGACGCCGCAGACTGGGCCGAGATGCTGATGCGGATGTACCTGCGGTGGGCCGAGCGGCACGGCTATCCCACCGAGGTCTACGACATCTCCTTGGCCGAGGAAGCCGGAATCAAGTCGGCGACCTTCGTGGTCAAGGCACCCTTCGCCTATGGCACGCTCTCGGTGGAGCAGGGCACTCATCGGTTGGTCCGGATCTCGCCGTTCGACAATCAGGGCCGCAGGCAGACATCGTTCGCCGGTGTCGAGGTGCTGCCGGTGACCGAGACGACCGATCACGTTGACATCCCGGAGAACGAGATTCGCATCGACGTCTTCCGCTCCTCCGGCCCCGGAGGGCAAAGCGTCAACACCACCGACTCCGCGGTGCGGATCACCCACCTGCCCACCGGAATCGTGGTGTCCTGCCAGAACGAGAAATCGCAGATCCAGAATCGGGCGGCGGCGATGCGGGTGCTGCAATCCCGGTTGCTGGAGCGCAAGCGCCAGGAGCGTCAGGCGGAGCTGGACGCGCTCAAAGGCGAGGGCAGCTCGTGGGGCAACCAGATGCGCTCGTATGTGCTGCATCCCTACCAGATGGTCAAGGACCTGCGAACCGAGCACGAGGTGGGCAACCCCGCCGCGGTGCTCGACGGGGACATCGACGGCTTTCTCGAGTCCGGTATCCGGTGGCGCCGCCAGCAGCAGACCGCCGGTGCCGCTTAGCGCTCGGTTGAACCCCGGGGCCGACCCGCCGCCGGTTGCCGCAGATTACCTGGGTCAGATGAGTAGACTCGCCGCTCGTGATCCGGCTCGAGCACGTCAGCAAGTCCTACAAGACTGCCACTAGACCCGCGCTCGACAACGTCTCGGTCGAGGTGGACAAGGGCGAGTTCGTGTTCCTCATCGGACCGTCCGGGTCGGGGAAGTCGACCTTCCTGCGCTTGTTGCTGCGGGAGGAAGTTGCCAGCAAGGGCGACGTCTATGTGGCGAACTGGAACCTCAGCAAGCTTTCTCAGCGCCGTATCCCGCAGCTGCGGCAGCGGGTCGGCTGCGTGTTCCAGGATTTCCGGTTACTGACCAACAAGACCGTCTCCGAGAACGTCGCGTTTGCCCTCGAGGTGATTGGCAAGCCCCGGCACAGCATCCGCAAGGTGGTGCCGGAGGTGCTTGAGCTGGTCGGCTTGGAGGGCAAGGCGGAGCGGATGCCACATGAGCTGTCCGGCGGGGAACAGCAGCGGGTAGCGATCGCCAGAGCCTTCGTGAACCGACCGCTGCTGCTGCTGGCCGACGAGCCCACCGGGAACCTGGATCCCGACATCAGCCAGGACATCATGCTGTTGCTGGAGCGGATCAACCGAACCGGCACCACGGTGCTGATGGCCACCCATGACCACTCGATCGTCGACTCGATGCGCCGCCGCGTCGTGGAGCTGCACCTCGGGCAACTGGTCCGAGACGACAGCCGTGGCGTGTACGGCGTCGGCCACTAAGACCTGCTTGTCCCCGACCGCGAGGAATGCCCACTCCCGATGCGTGCCAGCTTCGTGTTCAGCGAGGTCGTCACCGGCCTGCGCCGCAACGTCACCATGACCATGGCGATGATCCTGACCACTGCGATCTCACTGGGCCTGCTGGGTGGAGGTCTGCTCGTGGTCCGCACCATCGACCAGATGCAGCGCGACTACTACCAACGCGTAGAAACCGTCGTGTACCTCAGCGCAGACATCAGCGCGAATGATCCTGGCTGCACCTCCAGCACATGCGCTGCGCTGCGTGGAGAACTGGAGGCTGCCGCAGGGGTGCAGTCGGTGTTGTTCGAGAACCGGCAAGCCGCCTATGCGCGTTTCCAGCGGATCTTCGAGGGTCAGCCGGAGCTGCTGCAGCTGGCCAGACCCGAGGCGTTACCGGCGTCGCTACGGGTGCAGCTGGCCGATCCGCAACGCTTCCCGTCCATCGCCAAGTCGTTCAACGGGCGCCCGGGCGTGGACCGGGTCACTGACCAGGGTGAATACCTCCGGCAGCTGTTCCGGGCACTCAACGGCCTGCGCAACGCCACCTTCGTGATCGCGCTGATTCAGGCCTTGGCGGCATTGCTGCTGATTTCCAATACCATCCAGGTGTCGGCGTTCACCCGGCGCGCTGAGGTCGGTGTCATGCGCCTGACCGGCGCCACCCGCTGGTATACCCAGCTTCCCTTCCTCCTCGAAGCCGTGGTCGCCGGCGTGGTCGGCGGTGTACTGGCGATCGCGGGTCTGGTGATCGGCAAGGTGGCCTTTATCGACCGGGTGCTTGCCGGAGTGTTCGAGGCCGCGATCGTGCCGCGGTTGGGCTACGCGGACATCTTTGCCGTCGCGCCGATTCTGCTGGGCGTGGGCGGGGTGGTGGCTGCACTAACGGGTTACGTGACGTTGCGCCTGTACGTCCGGGCTTGAGCAGCAGGCATGAGCAAGGAGCGCGGCCGCAAAGTAATCGTGTCGAACCGGCGGGCCCGGCACGATTACGCGATCATGGATGTCTACGAGGCGGGTATCGTGCTCACCGGCACCGAGGTCAAGTCACTTCGGGCCGGCCGCGCTTCGCTGGCCGACGCCTACGCCAGCGTGGAGGACGGCGAGGTGTGGCTTCGAAACGTGCACATTCCGGAATATGACCAAGGTAGCTGGACCAACCACGAGCCTCGGCGGACCCGCAAGTTGCTGCTGCATCGCAAGGAGATCCTCCGGCTGATCGGTAAGACCAGGGAGGGCGGGCTGTCACTGGTGCCGCTGTCGATGTACTTCGCCGACGGCAAGGTGAAGGTGGAGATCGCGCTGGCCCGCGGTAAGCGCTCCTATGACAAGCGGGCCGACCTAGCCAAGCGGGACGCTGACCGCGAGGTGCGGCGTGCCATGGGACGGCGGGCCAAAGGCATGGATTGAACCGTGCTCCCCGGCATGTCCGCTCCCCATGCCCGGCATGCCCGCCCCCGGTGCACGGCGTGCCGGTGTTGGTGGACGGTGACGTCGCGCCGGCCCGGTTAGCGGCACGCAGGCCGTGACTGCACTGCTGCTGTCGGCCCTGGCCGCGGCGGGCTACGGGATCAGCGACTTCGTCGGGGGCTTGGCCTCCCGCCGCGTCCACGCGTTGCGGGTTGTCGTCGTCAGCTATCCCTTGTCGTTGGTCATGATGGTGCTGCTGGCGCTGGCTGTCGGCGGGTCAGCGGACGGGGCGGCGCTGCTGACTGGTGCTCTGGCCGGGGTGCTGGTCGGAGTGGCGATTCTGTGGTTTTACCTCGCTTTGGCTGAGGGCCCGATGAGCGTGGTCTCGCCACTGACCGCCTTGCTGGTGGCTGGCCTGCCGCTGGCCACCGGGATCGCGCTGGGGGAGCGACCCGGGCCGTTGGCACTGGCCGGTGCCGCCTTGGCGGTAGTGGCCGTGGTGCTGGTCAGCCGGGAGGAGCGGGCCGCGATCGACCACACACCGGCGGTCCGTTTCACCGCCAGGGTCGGCTGGCTGACGGTGGGATCCGGGGGAACCTTCGGCGGATACTTCATCCTGCTCGATCAGGTGCCCGCGGACTCGGGCCTGTGGCCGCTCGCGATATCCCGGATGGCGGCGACCGCGGTGGTGGTCGTTGCTGCCGGTCTCACCCACCGACGACCCGCCGCTGGTGCACCAGCGCTGCTGGCGATCGCCGCCGCGATGCTCGACGTCATAGGCAATGTGGCTTTCTTGTACGCCTTGCAGGCCGGGCTGCTGTCACTGGTCAGCGTGGTGGCGGCGCTGTATCCGGCGTGGACGGTGCTGCTGGCTCGTCTGGTGCTCGGTGAGCGCACCGGCCGGACGCAACAAGCGGGCCTGGCGCTGGCTGCGGTGGCCGTGGGCCTTATCGCAGGCGCTGCTTGACGTGTTCGGAGCCGGCGCGCCGGGGATGATTACCGTGCAGCCAGGCGTTACTCTGAGCAGGTTGTCCTGCCCAACAAGGGGGTGAACGGTTTCGACTCCGGACGTTGAGTCAGTGGGAAGCGTGCCGGTGCAGGCGAGAGACCACCGTAAGCGTCATCGCAACCGAATAAGCGCCGACTCCAGTCAGCGCGAGTTCGCCCTCGCTGCCTAAGCGAGGAGCGACTCTGTCGGACCGGGGGCGTCCCCGCCCCGGACCCCGGCATCAGCTAGGGGACTCACCGCCAGATCCGGCCGCGGGATCTGGCGGGACACCTACAGCGGCTGGGATCGTCACACCGGCTGGTCCGCGTGACCGGTGGATCCGAGCAGAGGCGTAGCGGACTGCGCACGGAGAAGCCCTGATGATGCGACGGAGGACCCGGGTTCGATTCCCGGCACCTCCACTGTGAACGCCCAGGTCGCCGACCTGGGCGTTCACGCTTTTCCAGTGTGCGAGTTCCCTTCTCTGCCGCTACGGAAGAGTCGCGATCCGCATCCGGCTCCCACCGCATGAGCGGACGACGTCCGCTCATGCGGTGGGAGCCTTCATTTCCATGCATGTGCCTGCGGTGTCCTGCACGGTCATCCACGCGGGATGGGGTGAGCGCACGTAGCCGAGGCAGACAGGCTTCCGGTGGGCGATGGCGTAGCTCTGGCCGTGGGGTGACCCAGATGGTGCGCCT
>DASVWA010000237.1:0-7013 GCA_036389855.1 Pseudonocardiaceae bacterium | reverse complement strand
AGTATTGCCGCAAGGTGGTCAACTGCTCGGCGTGGTAGGTTGACGCGAACGATGCGATGTCAAGGATTGCATCGCGATTCTCGAAGTCATTGATAAGCCCTTCCTTGACGGCGCGGCCGAACTCCGTCCAGAAGGTGTTGTAGCGGTCGGCGTTGTTGGCCATCATGTCCTTGACCGTCGACAGCACCTTCTTGACCAGGCGCCGGCGCATCATCTGGATCTGACGATCCTGCTGGAGGGTCTCTCGCGAGACGTTCAGTGATAGGTCCTGTGCATCGACCACACCTTTGACGAAGCGCAGGTACTCTGGCATGAGCGCTTCGCAATCGTCCATAATGAACACGCGTTTCACGTACAACTGGACGCCGCGTTTGCGATCCCGCATGAACAAGTCCAGCGGTGCGTGGGACGGGATGAATAGCAATGCCTGGTATTCGAATGTCCCTTCCGCCTTCATGCTTATGATCTCAAGCGGATCGGTCCAGTCGTGGCTTATGTGCTTGTAGAAATCCTTGTATTCGTGTTCTTGGACCTCGTTCTTGGAACGCGCCCACAGCGCTTGCATCGAGTTGATCGTCTCGGTTTCACGCGTGACGTTGCCGTCCTTGTCCGTGCGCTCGACTTCCATCTTTATCGGCCATGCGATGAAGTCGGAGTATCGCTTGACGATCTCCTTGATCTTCCAGACGTCCGTGTAGTCGAAGAGTTGGTCGTCCTTATCCTCCGGTTTGAGATGCAGGGTGACCGCAGTACCTTGCGGCGCGTCGTCGACCGACTCGATAGTGTAGGTTCCCGCACCGCTGGATTCCCAGCGAGTGGCGTGGCTTTCTCCCGCGCGCCGCGTCAGTAGCGTTACCTTGTCGGCCACCATGAAGCTGGAGTAAAAGCCGACACCGAACTGCCCGATGAGATCCTGTGGGACCGCCGCGTCCTTCGACTCCTTCATCTTGTCCAGGAACTCGACCGTACCGGATTTCGCGATCGTTCCGATCAGAAGCACCACATCGTCGCGTGACATGCCGATGCCGTTGTCCCGCACGGTGAGCGTGCGCTGCTCTTTGTCGACCTCGATATCGATGTGCAGATCGGAGGTATCTACTTGCAGGTCCTTATCACGGAATGCTTCCAAACGCAATTTGTCCAACGCGTCGGAGGAGTTGGAGATGAGCTCTCGCAGGAAGGTGTCCTTGTTCGAGTAGATCGAATGAACCATCAACTGCAAGAGCTGGCGCGCCTCGGCCTCGAACTCGAGCGTTTCAACCTGCGTGTCCACCGGATCCCTTTCTGGTAGAAGGCTATCAACGAATAGTACGTGCGTTGCCGTCCCATGCTCAACGCCACATCGTGCCTCATCGAACGACCTCCGGCCAAGCAACGGAGTCAGGACGACCTTCGCTGCTTTGTGCGGCGGACTGGTACGCGCCCGCGCAGCGCCGCGGTCAGCGAGCTCAGGTAGCCGGGTTCCCACCGCCGCGGCGACACACCACCGCTAATGCGCAAAGCTACGGGCATGGATTGTGTGTTCTGCCGCATCGTGTCCGGCACTGCCAACGCCAGCATCGTCTACGACGACGACCGGTTGCTCGCGTTCTGCGACTTGAACCCGGTGAACCCCGGTCATGTGCTGATCATCCCGAAGGCCCACGGCGTGGGCCTGGCCGACGTCGACCAGTCCGATGGCAGCCGGATGTTCCTGGTCGCTCAGCGTATGGCCGCCGCTCTTCGGCGCAGCGGTCTGCGCTGCGAGGGAGTGAACCTGTTTCTCGCAGATGGGGAGGCTGCGGGTCAAGAGATTTTTCACGTCCATCTGCACGTGTTTCCCCGTTATGCGGGGGACAACTTCCGCCTCCATCCCGGGCAGCGGCGAGCATCCCGCAGAGACCTTGATGAGATCGCCGCCCGGGTCCGCGCTGAGCTGTGACGCTCAGCAATCAGCGATTGCTCACGGCGTTGCTCAGCGCTTATTCCTTAGACACCGCGCACGCCACATCAAAGGTCGTGTCACGCTATGAGACCGTGGACCTGATTTCGACCCTGCCTTGGTTAATCCGCGCTTCGTAGCAGGGCTGTGGGGCAACTGCCGGTCCCCGGACAACGGATCCGTCTTGGATGCGGAAACGGCTGGAGTGCCACGGGCAGACGATTTCCTGGCCTTCGATCTTGCCCTCGTGGAGCGGTCCGCCACGATGACTGCAACGGTTAGCCAGCGCATGCACTGTGCTGTTCGTCCGATAGAGCAGCACGTCATTGCCTGCGACTGTGACTTGCTGCGGACTTTCATCGGCCAGTTCGGAGTCGTCCAGGACAGCAACCCAGTCTCCAATGGGCTCCTCGAAAGCGGTGTGGTCAACACCCAGACCCTTGCGGTAAGACAGGTGCCCACCGAGGAATCCCGAGGCAACGAGCACACCGGTACCGAGCACGGATAGCGCGATGCCCCGGGCTCGTTTGCGCCGGAGCCGCGCGGCACACGAGGCGGTGAACAGACCCAGCGCCACGACGTTGCCGATGGCATGGGCGGCACCGACGGCAAGGATGGAGTCGTCGACCTCGTCCGACAAATCGGACAGGCCGGAGGCCGCTGTGGGCAGGGCGGCGACTACGCCCACCGCAACGAGCGTGTCCGCCCCTCGCCGAGAGGCGGCGCCGGCACCGCCGAAGATCCCTGTCAGATCCAGCAGCAACGCACTGGTCCACGCACCGATGGGGATATCGGTGAGCAGTGGATGCGCCGGATGGCCCAGCCACGTCCCGCTCAGCAGATCTTTCACCGGGCCAGTCCCCACCAGCTTGGCCACCGGCCTACTGACTACCTTGCCAGCGACGCTCAACGGGCGAGAACGCTCCAGCGCCCAGGTCAACGACTCGAGTTGACGATTGAATCGAGCTGCCAGCGGCCGCTGTTCAGAGTTACTCACCATGCCGCATTCAACCACGGAACGTAGCACTCCGCATGGTGCACCGGCGCGCTTGTTGTCACTCGTCCTGCGAGAGCACCAGCGCGGCGTAGGACCCGAGCCCGATGCTGGCACTGCACGGCATTCCGTCCACCGGCCGGTCGTCCGACGTCGTGTCATAGCTTCCTGCGTGCCGAAGTCGTCGCTGTATCCGGCCCAGTCGCTGTTGAGCCTTACTCGCCACCGGCCCTTGCGCGGCAGGCCAATGCGGTAAGCGTCGTAGCCAGGTTCGCCAGGTTCAGTAGCACTACGACGTCATCGCGCAGATGTTGTCGCCGTCGTTGACATGGTGGACCGCCACGTGACTTCCGCGAAGCCCGCGCGTCGTGTCGTACCAGTTACGCCGCAGGCGAATGAGCTCGATAGAGCGCGAGGATGCCGCTGTAAGTCTGCTGTTTCGCCCAGTCGATGGGATTCTGGTCGTGAAACCACTGATCCTCGTGGAACTCCTGTCCCTGAAGATCATCGGTATGCCAGATGCGGTGAACACGAGCACCGCTCCGAGCGTCGAGCGCTTCCAGGAGAACCAACTGCCGGCGTTGCCCGGCCAGATGGCGGCCGGCAGCCTCGCCTTGCCGGTTGCGACCTCGTCGTGAGACTCGGTATAGATCACCCAGCGCAGTGGGCTTTCGCCGCCTCGCGTCACCGCCGCTCGCAGGGTGTCCATGCTTCGTGCGCCGTCCATAGCCGCCGTGAGCCCGCACGGACCGGATGCACGAACCCGGCGTCCCACTGGCTGTCGAACCCGGCACCACCCGCAAACGTCGGTCGAGTGACCGTATCAACGTCCTGCATGTCCTCTGCGATGTTGATTTTCCACGGCTGTCTCGCATTCTTGTCGGCCGTGATCGTTTGGAGGAGACGCCAGCCGTCCGGAATGCCATGCTCGATCATTGCCGCCGTAGATGTTACGGATGTAACTGTTTGCGTCCCACCTGAGACCGTCGAGGCGGTATTCCTCAAGCCACATCCGCGCGTTGTCACGCAGGAATGACACCACTTCAGGGCGTCCATAGTCCGACCGAGTGTCCCCCCAAGGCGTCTGGCAGCGACGGTCATTGTAGAAAGAAATTCCACCCCTTGCCGTTATCACTCCAGCCGTCGGATTGCCACAGGTCCAGGTCACGGGGACCCAGGTGGTTATATGCGACGTCGGCGATGACGGCGAGGCCCCGCTCGTGCGCTGCCCGGATGAGCCGCTTGAGGTCCATCGGCCCGCCATAAGCACCCTCGATGGCAAAGATATGTGATGGGTTGTAGCCCCAGGAGAAGTCGGTGGCGAACTCTGCGAACGGCAGCACCTCGATCGCGTTGATGCCGAGGTCACGGAGGTAGTCCAACCGGGCGGTCACGCTGATGAACCCGCCCGGGGAGCCGCCCGGCGCGTCGTTGAACGTCCCCACGTGCAGCTCGTAGATCACGAGCTCGTCCCACGGCGGCATACCGAACTCCGACTGACCCAGTCGAAGTTATCCGCGCGGACGACGGAATTGCCCACGGAGCTGGTCACCTCGCGGGCGTAGGGGTCGTTGCGCCGACGTAGACCGTCCGATGTGCGCACCACGTACTTGTACTGCTGGCCGTCATGCGCCCCGGCTACGTCAGTTGACCAGTAGCCGTTGCCCTCACTGCTCAGCGGCGTCGCATCAGCAGACCAGCCGTTGAAGTCCCCGGCGACCGACATGCCTACCAGGGCACGCTCATGTTCAGCTGACCGCTCAACAGGGAAAGCGCTCGATATGGACATTCCCCGCAGCACCCCCCAGGACTTCCCTCGCACCGCGATTGTGACCGCGTCAGACTCCGGTATCGGCAGGGCCACTGCCGTGGCCTTGGCGGAGATGGGGTGCGACATCGGTGTCACCTGGCACACCGACGAGCACGGCGCCCAGGCGACCGCCGAGGAGATCCGAGCTATCGGCCGGCGCGCGCAGGTACGTCACCTCGACCTGACGATCCTGCCGGATGCGGCGGACGTGATCGACGAACTCGCCGACCTTTTAGGCGGCGTCGACGTGCTGGTGAACAACGCCGGCACGGGCACTGCCACGGCACTGCTCGACATCGACTACAACACCTGGCGGGAGGTGTTCGCGACCGATGTGGACGGCGCCTTCCTCAGCCTGCAGCGAGCCGCCCGGCGGATGGTCGCCGCTGGTCGCGGCGGGCGGATCGTCAACATCACCAGCGTCCACGAGCACCAGCCCAGAGTCGGCGCAGCCCCGTATTGCGCCGCCAAGGCTGCCCTAGGGCTGCTGACCAAGACCGCCGCCCTGGAACTGTCAGAACACCGCATCACCGTCAACGCCGTCGCGCCCGGCGAAATCGCCACGCCGATGACCGGCCAGGAAGGCATCGACGTCCACGAACAGCACCGCCCCGGCGTGCCCCTCGGGCGCCCCGGTGACGCCCGGGAGATCGCCGCCGTCGTGGCATTCCTGTGCTCGGCCGCGGCGTCATACGTCACGGGCGCTTCCTGGCCCGTCGACGGCGGGATGCTACAGATGGGCCCGATGGCCGGCTCTCACCTCGAGTCGGAGGACTGGCGTCGACCATAGTCGTTCACAGCTCCTGGAAAAGATGCGCAAGGAACGTCATCGGCGACGAGTGCTTCCAGCTCGGGCACCAGCTCGGCGTGGCGGCCCAGCCCGAGATCTGCGTCGATGCGCTCATCGAGGCGCTGGCACCGAGCCGGCTTGCGGGACCAGGGCCGCGAGCAAGGCGCGCTACTGGGGCGGCCCCAGCTGCAGCGGTCGGCCGTCGGTTCCCACCATGACTGGCGACGATGTCGTCGCAACCGTCGGCCGAGGGTAGTGTCTCGGAACACCTCGGCGATCGACCCCGTTGAAGGAGACCGTCATGGCTTCAGCCCAAGGACTGGAGACCTACCTCAACGATCACCTGGCTGGTGCTGCTGCCGGCAGCGAGCTCGCGAGCAAGATCAGCTCTGAATACGCGGGCACTCGGCTCGGTCCCTTCCTTGCAGAGCTGGCCAGCGACATCGAGCAGGACAAGGTGACGTTGGAAGAGCTGATGGAGCGGCTCGGAATTCAGCAGAGTGCCATCAAGCAGGGTGCCAGCTGGATCGCGGAAAAGGTCAGCAGGCTGAAGCTGAGCGAGACGATGACCGGTAATCAGGACCTGAAGCGCTTCCTCGAGTTCGAGACTCTGTCGCTGGGCATCGAAGGCAAGCTGTCGCTGTGGCGCGCGCTGATCGAGATCCGTGACTCATACGCCGAGCTCGCTGCCACCGACCTGGCCAGGCTCGCGAAACGCGCCGAGAGCCAGCGCTCCAGCCTTGAGGATCATCGACTTCAGGTCGCCAACGCGGCTTTGACCGGGTGATCGCGGCATTCTGCGGCTCCGAGACCACCAGCTTTCATAAATGCGTTCACCTGGAATTGCCGTTCGACGGGCCGACATAACTAGTCTGCTGCTATGCGGGAAACCTTCCAGAATCAGCTCGGCCAGCTCGGCGATCACCTCGCCCAGATGTGCACGGTTGTGGCGTCGGCGATGGAGAAGGCTACGATCGCGCTGCTCGAAAGCGATCTCCAGCTCGCCAAGGACGTCATCTCCAATGACACCAAAATCGACGAGCTGCGCGCCATCGCCGAAGACCGCTCCTATGCCGCCCTGGCGCTGCAGGCCCCGGTGGCGACCGACCTGCGAATCGTCCTTACCGTGATCCACGCCGCCGGCGACCTGGAACGGATGGGCGATCTCGCACTGCACGTCGCCGAGGCCACACGCCGCCGATACCCCGAGCACGTACTGCCCAAGCAGATGCGCCCCTACTTCACTGAGATGGGCCGAGTCGCAGTGGCACTGGCGCTCAAGGCGGGCGAGGTGATCCGTTCCCGGGACCTGCAACAGGCCAGCGAGTTGGAGGCCGACGATGACGCGATGGATGATTTGCACCGGCACATGTTCACCGTGCTGATGGACCGCGACTGGCCGCACGGGGTAGCCGCTGCGGTGGACGTGACGCTGCTGGCCCGCTTCTACGAACGCTATGCCGACCATGCGGTGGCGGTGGCCCGCCGCGTGATCTAT
>DASVWA010000236.1:0-3348 GCA_036389855.1 Pseudonocardiaceae bacterium | reverse complement strand
GTTCGCGTTCGGGGCGTCTTTGTCGCTGTGGCACGCCGCGCGCCTGGCTGACCTCGCTGACCGCGCCACCGATGACACCGACCTGGTCACCTCCTTTGAATCCGACGTTGGCGCCGATGTGTCGGCGCGGTTCCGTGCAGTGGGCGCCGAGGACCGCGACCGGGCCCGGTGGTGGTCGGGTGAGCCGATCGATATCACCGATCCCGCCGTCACGCTGCCGTTGTTCCTGCGCTTCGTCGTTTACCCGGTCGCGGTCCGAGATCCCGACTTGCTGCGCGCCGTGGCGCGCCGGATCGACGCGCTCGACCCGGTCGATCAGCTTGCCGCGCACCCGGAGCTGCTGGACCGCGCCCGTGCGCTGTACGCGGAAACCGCAGCAACTCGACCCTCCATCCCACCGCGATCCCAGGTTCTCGCCGCGCTCTTTGGGTGACGCGGCGGCGTCGATGACCCAACCAACCCTGGTCCGCCTGTGGTCGGGACAGGGCGTTGACGTCGAGCCAGGTTCGAACGCCGCCATAGTCCTAGGCCACGCCGCGGCCGACCTCCGCACGTTGAGACGACTGTGGGTCTGGATGTTTCGCGGATCTGGACATTCGCGCAGCTGGCTTTCCAGCTGCCTGCTCACGTCGTGCGTTGTACGCTCGGCGGCCGCCGGAGATCGAGTCTGTACGGGCAGTTTCTGGCGTCGTGGTGGCGGTGGACGGGGATCGGAGAACAGTGGCGTTGTGCAGATCACCCACTTTGGCCATTTCTGCGTGTTGCTCGTTACCGGCTTGGCGCGGCTGTTAATTGACCCGGGGGCATGATCTGAGGGATACGCGAGCGTGACCGGCTGGACGCCGTGTTGATCACTCACCAGCATGTCGACCACCTCGGCTGATTGTCGATTCCGGCAGTGCTGCGGAGCTCGGCGGCCACGACCATGAGGTCGCCGCGCCGGGTGCCACACTGCAGGTGGCCGAGGCGCGTGTCGAGGTGCTGGGCGTGGACCACGCGGTATCCCGATGATTGCGAACAACGCCTATTGGTGACGGCACGCATCTCCATTCCGGCGACTCGTTCACGCAGCCGTCGGGGCAAGCGGGGGTGCTGTTCGTGCCGACCGCGGCGCCGTGGCTCAAAATCGCCGAGGCGATTGATCACCCCGCGCGCGGTGGCACCGCGCGGTGCCGATCCACCAGGCGGTGCCGTCCGCACAAGGCCAACAGGTCCACTACCGGCTGCTCGACACCTTGAGCCCGCTGCAGACGACAGTGCGGGTGCTAGACCCCGGTGACGCCACCACCCTGTGGCCTCGGCCTGGCCGCGCTTACCATCCAGGCGCCGGATGGCTCATTGACCCGAAAACTGGCGGACCAGATCAGGTGGGCCGATCGCTTAATGCAAACTGTGCCCGCTGCTGGGGTACTCCGTCGCGGAGCGGTCTTGCTAGATGTCGCAATCCGCGCGTCAGCTGTGACTCTTGTGACCCACAATTCGAGCTTCGCGCCAACGCTCACACCACCGAATTGGCAACTCAGCGCCCCTTTGTGGCTCTTGGCCTGGTGCCCCCGGCAGGATTCGAACCTGCGACACACGGTTTAGGAATGGTTCGTCAGTAATGGGTTCGAATGCCGTCTGACCTGCTGTGTTTCTTGGCTTGTTGGAGGTGGGGCTCGTCCATTTCATACTGTTTCGTGTCCTGCGTCATGGTGGCGTTGGACGCTAGCTGCTTCAGGCTCAAGTGGTTCGTAGAAGACTGCCACGAGCTCACTGTCAGCGACGGACTTGTACATGGAGTTGCAGATGGGCCAGAGAAGTGATACCTAGGTGCAGGATCGGTGCTCACGATGAAGGGCACACGGAGGACTGGGTGGTCGGTCGGCTGCGAACTATCGAAGCCGTCGAGTCATCCGGGATCTCATCCTTGGTGATCATTATGGTGTGAGAGCGGTCAGGGCGGGTACTCCGGGGTTTGCGCCAGGGCCCTTTCGGTCCTAGTGCCGTGGCTGTCCCAGTATGCGACGACCGGAAGGACGACTGTCTGATGTTTTTGCACAACCCGAAAATGATGTACACGGTGCGGGTGGATCAGCCGAATCCCGCTTTCGCCAAGATGCTGCTGGAGCAATTCGGTGGGCCCAACGGGGAGCTCGCCGCCGCGATGCGCTATTTCACCCAGGGCTGGAATGAGCCCAACGGCCCGCGCCGGAGCATGTTGCTCGACATCGCGACCGAGGAACTCTCACACCTGGAGATGGTCGCCCAGACCCTTTCAATGCTCCTCAAGGGGTCCCCCTCCGAACTCGTCGATCAAGTTGAAGGCAACTACCTCGGTGAGCTGCTGGATGGAAAGATGCCCGACTACGTCAACCTGTCACTCAACAGCGGACCAAATATCTTAGGTGGCGGAGGTCCGCGACTCACCGACTCGATGGGTACTCCCTGGACCGCCGCCTACATCGACACGATCGGCCAGCCGGTGGCTGACTTGCACTCCGACATCGCCGCAGAAGCACGCGCGAAGATCGTTTACGAACGGCTGATCAAGCAGTGTGACGATGCAGGCTGCAAGGACACGTTGACCTTCCTCATGACCCGCGAGGTTGCCCACCAGAAGATGTTCCAGGCCGCGCTCGACGCGATCGTGGAGAATTTCCCGCCCGGTACCCTGCCGGGCGACCAAGCGCTAGGTCACGCCTACGTCGCCGACTCCGGCGACTTCAGCGGCGACGGGAAGCCCGATGGCTTCGAACTCTCCCAAGCCAACAGCGACTGGGGCTTCGAACTCGACACCAACCCCGTCGGCCACGCCGCCCAGCAAGAGGTCGGACCCCAACCACCAACGTAGACAATGTAGACGGATGAGATAAAGATGAGCCGCGGACGCCGAGGACGTGACGCTGGGCCGGACAAGGCGTGGCGACGGAGGGGTTTCGCTCCGTAATCGCAGACAACGTATGCCCGGCCATCCCGGAGGCCTGCCTGCCCGGCGAGGGCATGGTCCTGCAGATCGACAAGATCTTCTGGGAACTAAACAAGCCTCCTGATCGCAACCCCGAGAACAGCGCTGGCCAGCGAAGATTACTCATCGTTGGTCAGCGCTGTATCTCGTTATCGAACGTCGTTGCATCCGCTGAGACACCCACAGACGGCCCCAGTCCGGAAACTTGAACGCAGAACCGGTGCGTGCGCCGTGTGGCTTTGCCCCTTGGCTGTCGTGGCTCTGGCAAACTCGACCCTGCTTCTGCCGGACGTGGCCCTAGCATGCACCTGATTGCGCCTGGAGGTAAACATGACCGAAGCGCGAGATGATGAACACCACAAAGAGCCAGAGATCGCTGCCGACAGCGCCGAAGACGAGCA
>DASVWA010000235.1:0-1700 GCA_036389855.1 Pseudonocardiaceae bacterium | reverse complement strand
CGTGGTCGACTCCATGGTCACGACACGCCGATCGAGATCACACACTGCGGCTGCCGTACTACTCGTCAACGCATTGTTGAGCGTCTTTCCTCATGAGCACCAGTGGGGTAGTCGGCGCCGTGGGCGGTGATCTCGGCAGGGCTGGTGGTCGGCGGGGTGGCTGGGGTTGGTGTGCGACGACACGGTGAGGATGGGCCGGTCGGAGGGTGACCCTGCCGGTTGTCTTGCCAGAGCTGTTGGGAGGGTCACCCGTGGCGTGCGGAGACGCCGTGCTCACGGTAGGCAGCGATCCGGCCGGGGTCGAGGTGAGGTTGTCCTCGGCGACGTTGTCCTGCCCCGGTTGTAGTGGCCGGTTGGTGCCCTGGGGGCACGGTCGGGTTCGGGTGGTGCGCGGCGAGGGCTTGGTTCGGTGGCGGCTGCGGCCCCGGCGGGCGCGGTGCTCGGGTTGCGGGGCAACGCACATCTTGCTGCCGGTGAGGTGCTTGCTTCGGCGGGCGGATGCCGTCGAGGTGATCGGTGCGGCGCTGGTGGCCGCCGGTGCTGGGTGGGGTCATCGGCGCGTCGCTGAGCTGGTCGAGCGGCCTGCGTCGACGGTGCGGGGGTGGCTGCGGCGGTTCGAAGCGCGGGCGGGGCCGGTGCGGGCGGGGTTTACCGCGCTGGCGGTCGCGCTGGAGCCCGCGCCGGTCATGCCGCAGCCGGCGGGCTGCGAGGTGGGCGATGCAGTGGCCGCGATCGTGGTTGCGGCGCGGGGGGTGTGGGTGCGCTGGCCGGCGTTGCTGCTCACCGTGTCGGTGTGGCAGGTGGCGGCCGCGGTCACCTGCGGAGGGCTCCTGGCGCCGAAGCTTACGGTAGAGCCGATCAACACGAGTCGCCTCTGGTGATCGGAATCGGCCCTCGACAGGCTTTGCTCGGCCAAATGGGTGAACCATGCCGAGGAGGAAACGCATGTCACAGGCCGATGATGAGCGGCGCCGGCGCGCCGAGCGGGCTCGCCGGGTCGGGTTGTTCCGCTACGAGCTGATCTAGGAGGTGATCGACCCGCAGCTGTCCGCGCGTCAACGCGGCAAGTTGGTGCGTGGGCTGGCCGAGGCCACCCATCTCGACCCATTCGGGCAACAGGTACGGCTGTCACGGCAGACGATCGATCGCTGGGTCCGACGCTGGCGCACCAGCGGGTTCGAGGCGCTGGTGCCGACCCCGGCGCGGGTGTCTGCGCGCACTCCCGCCGAAGTGCTGGAGGTCGCGGTGGCGCTCAAGCGGGAAAACCCCGAGCGCACCGCCGCGCAGATCGCGCGGATCATGCGCGCCCAATCCGGGTGGGCACCCTCGGAGCGCACCCTGCAACGCCACTTCGAACGCCTGGAACTCGACCGCGATCTGCCCGCTGGCGCGCCGGTGGCGTTCGGCCGGTTCGAAGCCGACCGGTGCAACGAGCTGTGGGTCGGGGATGTGCTGCACGGCCCAGTGATCGTCGGGCGCAAAACGTATCTGTTCGCGTTTCTGGACGACCGGTCCAGAGCGGTGACGGGCTATCGGTTCGGGTTCTCCGAGGACACCGTCCGCTTGGCCGCCGCGCTGCGCCCGGCGCTGGCCAGCCGCGGTGTCCCGGGCTCGATCTATGTCGACAACGGCTCGTCATTTGTCGACTCGTGGCTGCTGCGCGCCTGCGCCAGCCTGAGTATCAAGCTGGTGCACTCCAC
>DASVWA010000234.1:0-11374 GCA_036389855.1 Pseudonocardiaceae bacterium | reverse complement strand
GTGGTTCTAGGCTCGGCCCGTGATCGGTACGCCATGCGTAGTCGTACGGCCGGTCGGTGGAGCCGGCCAGTGTGGCGTTGAGCTGAACGATGACGGGCGCGCCTGGTCCTGTTTGACGCGGAATTGTCGGCTGAATGATGGTAGGTTTTGGCTTTGCCTTCTCGAGGGTGAGCTTGAGACGGTTCTGGTCCAGCGGTACGGCGTATAGTGCAACGAGGTAGCCGTCTCGTACCACCAGCTCCACGGCTGGTGCCTCCGTGGAGGTATCGGTGCCCGGGATCAGGAAACGTTGAAGCAGTTTATCGGTGGGCTCGGGCTCTGTCCGAGTTCGGTTTGTCAGTTGGGACGGGCGTGTGGCTGCGTAGAAGATGCAACGGATTAAGGTCGCCGAGGCCTCGATGATGAGCTCTGCTTCCGGTGGCTGCGGTCCGGGAGCGACCAACCGCACGGACAGCTGTGCTGACGAGGTGAGTGAACACTGCACGACGGAGTCGACCATGACGGTCGACTTGTCACGCCACAGCTGACCGGTGAGGTGGAAGTTCTGGTCATCGGTGAAGGTCATCGTGACGTGCGTCCAGCTCCAGGAGACAGGGCCGCCGACAAGCTGGGCGGTTCCGGTGGCGAGACCCCGGGCGCAAAGCCAGCTGAGCGCGCTGTTTAAACCCGTCTCGCTCCATGCCACTGCGGCGTTTGCTGCTGACTTCCCTAGCAAATTCGTCGACCATGGAGGCGCGGAAGTCTTTGTCGCGCAGCGCATGGCGAGCGTGAGCGATTCGGTTTGCGGATCGAGCGAGACGGCTGTATCTGTGAGCATCAACCCATCGGTGACCTCATCGTTGTTCCTAGCCTCGAGGCGCAGTGGGAGCGAGTCCGGTAGGTAGCTGAGGGGCATGCTCGCCAGCTGCGCCATCAACAGCGTGCAGAGGCTGGGGCGAAGGATTGTCTGTTCGACCGTGGTGTCGACCCAGGGAAGCGGTTTGTCGTCCCCCTTGTAGCTGAGCTTCAGGTTGGCCAGATCGAGGTCCAACGGGGACGGTGCCGTGAGAGTTACCACAGGTTGGCTAGCTTTGGTCGCGACCACTCTAGGTTGGCAGTCGGCGTGGATGCTGCCTTCCATCGTCAGGTTGATACCTTTTATTACGTGCCGTGTGCCACCCTTGACATCCACAGACAGTCTCAGCAGGTCATTGGCGAAGCCGAGTTTCGGATTGTCCCAGAGCGCCTTCATTTGGAACGGGGGAATCGCCTGCGCGATGATTCGCGAAATCGGAGTGGTCAAAGAGAGGTTTCTGAAGATCGATGTATTAATGGTGTGGGTCTGCACGTCGCGCACGACGCTATGGCGGAGCTGAATTACAAAGTCATAGTCGTCTCGCATTGATGCTCCTGCAGTGGATCCGTGTCCGGTGCGGCGGGTAGTGTCGATCCACAGGCTGATCGCCTCGTGGGGCCTCGTTCGATGCGCTGCCGGTGTCGAAGCAGGCCAGCAGCTCGGTGCGCCAAGCTCCCAGGAGGCGGCCCAGGGGCGCGGTGTCGGTAACCCGACAGGCCAGCGCGTTGGCGATGGCCTCGGGCCGGACGCGGCCGCACTTGGGAGCTTCCTCAATTTTTGGGCCCTTGACCGGAAGGGTCATCGGATGCTCCGTTCTCCCGTCTCACCTACACATCGGAGATGGACGGCAAAGCGTTAACAGCAAATTCATGTGACGCTAGCCGAATCTGGATGAATGCATGGCGATGCGACACCCGCATGTGCGAGCAGCGAGTGCGGAAACGCCGTCAATGATCGGGTGACGTGTCCGGACTCGCCACGCTGCCGCGACTTGCCTTGTCGTAGGTGACGGAAGCCATCGAGTGTCCGTGAGTCAGCGAGCTGGGCGGACCGGTTGTCAGGTCTGGGGATGGACCACGACCTTGACCGACTGCTGGTCGCGTCGGCCGGCCGTCAGCGCCTCTTGCGCCTGGTCGAGCCGGTAGGTACCGGTGACCAGACGATCGAGGTTGATCCGTCCCGACGCGATGAGCGCGATTGCCCTGGGCCAGGTTCCGGCGTAGCGAAACGTGCCTGTGAGCTGAAGCTCTCGCTCCTGGATCACGGACAGCGGCAGCACGATCTCGTCGCCACCCATGCCGACGAGCACCGCGCGACCAGCGCGGTCAAGCGTGCGGATCGCCTCGCCGATCGCTGGGGGGTGCCCGGAGCACTCCAGAAGCACCTCGGGTGACCGGTGGAGGTCGGTGACGCTCGCCTCGCGCGCGTCGATGACCATCGTGGCGCCCAGTTCCTTCGCAAGAGCCAGCCGTACCGGGTTAACGTCGGACACGACGACCTCGGTCGCTCCGAAGGCAAGCGCTGCCTGAACGCTGACGAGCCCGATCGGTCCCGCGCCGGTGATGAGAACTCGCGAGCCAGCGGTGACCCGGGCCTTCATACATGCCCAGATGCCGACCGAGAGCGGCTCGAGCAGGGCGGCGGCGTCATCGCTCACGCTGTTGGGCACCGGGTGGGCGAAGGCCTCGTGCACGACGACGTACTCGGCGAACGCGCCGTCAACGGGCGGGGTCCCGAAAAAGCGCATGTTCGGGCAGAGGTTGTAGCGCCCGGCCAGACACTGTCCGCAGGTCAGGTCCGGAACCCCGGGTTCGATGGATACGCGTTCGCCGACGGCCAACCTCGTGACACCGGGCCCAAGATCCGTCACCTCGCCCGCGGCCTCATGGCCCAACACGAGCGGGGCCTCGACGACGAAACGTCCGATGCGCCCGTGCTTGTAGTAGTGGGTGTCGGACCCGCACACCCCAACGGCGCGGACCCGAACGACGACCTGCCCCGGACCGGCCCGGGGAATGGGACGCTCCTCGATGACGACGTCCCCCGGTGCGCGTAGTACGGCCGCTCTCATCAGTAGCTCCTGTCATGTAGCAAGCGGGCGGGCCGTCGCTCCTCGGGCCAACGTCGCCCCCGGAGGCAGGTGCACCGCCGCCGCCTACCGCTGCTCGCCGAGGTGGGCGGTGACGAGCTCAACGTGAACCCTCGGACGACTAGTTGATCTACCCTTGTCGGAAACTCCAGCGTTTGCCGGGGAACGACTCGGTACCAAGGGGCGTCAGCCTGGCCTCACGCCCGCTCTGACCAGGGACATAGGGTACGCGGGGTGGCGGCGGGTGGTTGAATCTCCAGACCCTTGGGTTCTGGGTTCGACCCCAGGCGGCCCACCGTAACTGCAGTCGAGGCTGGATCGAGTCGCCGCCGGGGAAGCTCTCTGCTGTGGCGGCTCGACGTCACCCAGCGCATAAAACGGCCCGGCCAGGGCGGTCACCCTGGCCGGGCCGTTCCCGAGAACAGTTCAGAACTGCCCGTCGCGGACTCCCGCGGTGAATGCCGCCCACTCCCGTGCGGTAAATCTCAACGGCTCCCGGGTGTGGTCGGTGGAGTCCCGCAACGCCACGGCACCGCCACCAAGGTCGGCGACTTCGACGCATTCAAACTCGATGTCGTTGCTAAACGAACTCTTACGCCACGGGGTACCGCTCAGGTCACGTGCGTACAGCGCAGTCTTGTCCATGTCTCCTCCTTCAGCTCAGGATTTCCTGTACTACCTGTTGCACCGCTTCAGCTTGTTGCGCGTGGCCACCGGATCACGGGCGTCAGGCAGGCCCCGCCCTAGCTCTCGGGCCTAGTCAGCAATCTGCTCCTCGTCGCGTCGGCAACGATAAATCTTCCAGCTTGCGCCACGCCTCCAGTTACGGGTCACCGTCGAGCTGGGCGATCACCGGACACGCTCCAGGATCGACTCGCACAACGCGACCATTTCGACCTCCGACAGCCGCACCCAGCCCATGAACAGCCCACGCGTCGCCGGGTTCGTGGATCACCAGCAGGGTGCACCTGTTGCCATCGTCGATCCGCTGGCCGTGTGCCGTCAACCGGCCACGCTCGCGCTGCTGATGCTGTGTCTCAGGTACGTCGATCACGGTTGTCGACAGTGAGCGATCAACGGTCTTGGATGTTGCGGTACGGCAACGGCACCCGAATGGGTTAAACCGGCAACCCCGCTCGGTAGGCCATGCCCCGCAGTTGGGGCCCACCGCGTCGCAGCGTCATTACCAGGTTTTGCTGGTGTCCCGTTATCCGGGCTAGCGCGCGGCCGTAGCCGGCCCAGTAGGCGGCTTCAGCTGATCGGTTCACGTGCGCTTGCGGGTTGAGGCTCTCGGTGACGTTCGCAGCACGTTCGTTGTCCCGCATCTCCAGTAATCCCGACACAGTATAAGCCGGCCTTGATGGGCCAAGCCCGCCCAATCCGTACGTATTGCCCTCCCCCGTGCGTTCAGCGAGGTCGGTTGCATATTCGACGGAGGCGTCTACGTCACCTGGCCGGCCGCGGCGGCGGTTATCGAGCGACGCAGCGCGAGGAATCCCGCAAGCTTCATCATGTCTGGCGAGGGGTGCAAATCCAGAGTACCCAGCGCGCATAATGGCGTTTTGCGTGTGCGGGCCGGGCCGTCGTGGCTAGTCCGCTGGAGCTGGCTGGACAACCCGGACCGATTCGCCGTTCCGGTGCGCTACCGAGCAACCGAGTGCGGCGGCGAGATCCTCGAGTAGACCGCGCCGGTTGAATCCGCGCTGGCCAAGTTCCCGCATCGACAGGTACTGCTTGCCGATCCCGGCGTGGCCGGCCACCACGTCGAGGCTCAGCCCGCGGCGACGTCGAATCTTGCGAATCCGCGCCGAGGGTCGACGCATCCTCAGCGTCCACCGCGATCTGTCTCACCGGTCTTCCCACTGACGCTAATAGCGCGGTTGCCGCAGCCCCGACGCTGACGTTCACCGCTCGCCGTGACGCCAGTGCACAGGCTCCGGTGCGCCAAGCGGCGGTGTTCTGCGCGCGCGCATGCCTGTACGAACTTCGGCGTGAGTAACCTCTCCCGGGATATTCGGGCGCTGTCTCGGGACGTGGCCGTGCTCCGGGCGGAACTTGAGCAGTACCGCACGGAGTTACGCGAGGTGCTCGATCGGTTCCTCGAGGAGTGCTCGTACGGCGGGCCAGGCCGCACCGCGACCTCGGCCGCCCATCCGGCACTTCGGTGTCCGGCTGCCACTGCCTGGGGTGCCTCGGCGATGACGACCAGCGACCTGGTTCGACGCTGTGGTCGTTGCCGAACTGCCTCATCACCCCCACTCAAGCGTCAGCTGATCGGCCGTGACCGGCTGCTGCGTCGCATGTTCTGAGCGTCCCGATGCGCGGGGCACTTGTGAGGCTGCGCGCAGCGGTGCGCGTGGCGGCCGCAGGTTCGACCTACTGTTGCCGCGTGACGGAGAAACTGCGATTAGCCGAACTGCTCGGCGGGCTCTCGATGGTTGCCGATCTGGGTTTTGGGCTGCCG
Organism: Pseudonocardiaceae bacterium; assembly: GCA_036389855.1. Taxonomy (GTDB): domain Bacteria; phylum Actinomycetota; class Actinomycetes; order Mycobacteriales; family Pseudonocardiaceae. The sequence continues at coordinate 5,986 of DASVWA010000234.1, read as the reverse complement.
CCCGGAACCGCCGTTCGCAGCTGTCTGGTGGGCGCGGCCCTCGCCCGCCGCATGGACCTGGACGACAGCGATGTGCGTGACTGCTTCTACACCGCCCTGCTGATGCACCTTGGCTGCGTCGCGGTGGCCCACGAGTCGACGGCCGCCTTCGGAGACGACATCGCCCTCAACCGCGCCGTCGCCCGCACCAACCTCGCCGACCCCAACGACGTGGCCGTCACGCTGGTGCCCGAGATGACGCGGGGCATGCCATCCGAGGTTGCTGCCCGCGCCCGGGCGTTCGCCCTGTCCAGCGAGGCCGCGGAATGGGGCCGCCGCACCGATACCGGCGTCTGCGAGGTAGCGCGAGACACCGCCCGACGACTGGGCCTGCCCGACTCGACCCAACAGGCCCTCTATCACGTCTACGAGTCGTGGGTCGGAGGCTCGGCACCGGAGGGACTGCGGGGTGACGACATCGCCATCGCCTCGCGGGTCGCCCGGGCGGCCATGGACGCCGCGTTCTTCGGCCAACTCGGGGGAGTCGACGCGGCCGTCACGGCCCTGCGCGCGCGGGCCGGCGTCATCCTCGACCCGGCCGTGGTCGCCGCCTTCACCGAGGACCCGCGCCGAATCTTGGCCGAGGCGCAGAGCGGCGATCCGCGAAACCGCATGCTCGACGTCGAGCCTCAGCCTGTCGTCGAGCGCAGCGGCGCCCAGCTGCGCGAGGTGGCGGCGGCGTTCGGCGACCTGGTCGACGTGAAGGTGCCGTTCTTCCATGGCCACGCCAAGGACGTGGCCAGGCTGGCTGCGGGCGGCGCCCGCCGGCTCGGCCTCGGCCAGCCCGAGATCGAACGCATTGAGGTCGCCGGCTTCCTGCACGACGTCGGTCGGGTGGGTGTGTCCAACGCGGTCTGGGAGAAGCCGGCCCCGCTGACCAGGGTGGAGTGGGAGCAGGTGCGGATGCACGGCTACTACTCCGAGCGGATCCTCGCCTCCTCCCCGTCGCTCGAGCCGATCTCGACCACGGCCGGCATGCACCACGAGCGGCTCGACGCTTCGGGTTACCACCGTTGTTCGGCGGCAGCTGCGATTCCAATGGCCGCGCGCATCCTTGCGGTAGCCGACGCGTTCGCAGCGATGATCCGGGCCCGTCCCCACCGGGGCTCGTTGGCTGAGGAGCAGGCCGCTCGACAGCTCACCGCGGAGGCCGAGGCCGGGCGGTTCGACCACGACGCCACCGCGGCCGTGCTGGCCGAAGCGGGCCAGCAGTTCGGCGCACGGCGCCGGGCTTGGCCGGCAGGTCTCAGCGACCGCGAGACCGAGGTCCTAGCGCTCATCGCTGAGGGGCTGAGCAATGCCGAGGTCGCCGAACGCCTGTTCATCTCCCGACGCACGGCCGAGCACCACGCCCAGCATATTTACGCAAAGATCGGCGTATCGACACGCGCAGCCGCTGCCCTGTTCGCCGTACAGCACGATCTCGTCCGCCCGAATAGGTAGGTCTGCCGATGCGCCGGCGGGCACCGCGTCGGCACTGTTCTCTCAGGAAATGACGAGATGGGAGAACGGACATGACCACAACAGAGGCAATCGGCCTCGGCATTCGCCAAGCAACTGCATCGGACACGGCGGTGGTGGCGGCCACCGTCAGCGCCGCCTTCTTCGACGATCCGGTGACCTGCTGGTTGCTGCCGGACGTGGAGCGGCGCCGGGAGATCATTCAGCCGATGTTCGCGCTCTATGCGGGCGCGTACCTGCCCCACGGTGAGACATATCTGACTGACGACGGCAACGGCGTCGCCGTGTGGTTGCCGCCCCACACACAGCTCCTCACGCCCGAGCAGGAAGAGACGTTCGGCCAGGCGCTCGTTGAGCTGGCCGGCCCCGACGTCGACCGCGTCTTCCAGTTGGAGGAGACGTTCGCTCAATACCACCCCGAGGAGCCGCTCTATTACTGCCAGTTCCTGGCCACGGTTCCGGCGTTCCAGAGTCGGGGCATCGGGTCGGCGTTCCTCGCAGAGATGCTGCGACGGGCTGACAGCGAAGGGATGCCCGCCTATCACGAGGCCACCACGCCTCGCAACCGAGCCCTCTACGAGCGTCACGGCTACGTCAATCAGGGCGAGTTCACGCTTCCCCACGGCGGTCCACCCTTGTGGCGCATGTGGCGAGAGCCTCGATAACCGGCAGCAACCGTCGAAAGAAAGCGAGAGGCCCCGGTCGTTTGACCTTATGCGCACATTTATGCAGAGGAAGCCGGTGACGGTGACGCGATTCGTCGACGGATCACGGTATTTGTTCACTCACCCCGCTCTATGTACGATATATAACTGCCAGGCCAGCTCGATCGGGACTCGATCACCATTCACCAAGCGCGACTACGCCTTCGATTCGTCGTCGTATACTCCGGGATATGCGTGCGATAGGGCAGTCCGACGGGGTGTCGGTCAAGGCCTACGCGGGCACCAGCGGTGTGCTCCTGGCCTTCGACGTGCGGCCCGACAGGCGAGCGGGGCTGCTCGGCTTCGCGATCGAACGCCAGGGCGGCAACCGGCCGCATAAATGGTTGTCGGGGGGCCTGAACTTCCCCGGTGTCAAGGGCAAGGCGGGCGAGTTCCCGACGAGCGACAAGGCGCCGATCCAGAGGTTCCGCTGGTCGGACTACGGCGTCTTCCCAGATACGACCTATACCTACACCGTCCACCCCGTCTATGGAGATCCCACCGAGCTGAGTCTCGGGCCGGGGCCGTCGGTCACCGTCATGACTTCGAGCGTCACGCGCGGGGATCACCGTGTCGTGTTCAACCGCGCCGCCGCGGCGAGCCAGGCGTTCTCGCGCCAGTTCCCGGAGGTCGAGCAGGAGTTGGCGATGGCCAAGCGCGAGAAGCGTCCTGCAGTCATGCCGGCGCGCGTGCTCGCTTGGCTGAGCCGCGGTGCGCTTGAGCAGATCACGAGCTTCTGCGCCCGCGCGCTCGATCCGACCTGGGCGCTGGACATCGCGATCTACGAGTACGAGCTGCCGGAGATCCGCGACGCGATCGACGCCGCCCGCTACCGCGGCGCGGACGTGCGGATCATCTACCACGCCAAGCCCGGCGACAAGCAGACCGAGATCAACGCCGAACACGTCGCGGACTGGCCCGACAGCCAGAAGAAAGCCCGCGTCACCAGCCGCATCTTCCACGACAAGTTCATCGTGCTCAGCCGCATCGGGCAGCAGCGCATCCCGGCGGCCGTGCTGTGCGGCTCGACGAACTTCACCCACAACGGCGTCTACCGGCAGGCCAACGTCATCCACACGGCTGAGCGCCCGGAGCTCGCGCGCAAGTACCTCGAGATATTCGAGATCCTGTTCGGCGGCGCGACCCCGGGTGACGCCAAGAAGTGGATCAACGTTAACAACCCGCTGTCGCCGGACGCGCCGATCGTCGCGGGCTTCTCCCCGCGCGGTGGTGAGGTGGACCTCGACCTGTTCGCGGCGGAGATCCGCGGCGCCGCGCGAGACGTGCTGTTCTGCACCGCGTTCGATCTCAACGAGCGAATCCTCGAGGCACTGATCGGCAAGCCGAATGACGCGATCCTGCGCTTCGGGCTGCAGAACTCGACGGACACGATCACGGGCATCCACCGCGACCGCACCGCGGACTTCGTTGCCGTCGCGATGCTCAACGAGGGCCTTGAGGGTTTCCTCAAGGAGACGACCGCGGGCCAGAAGGGCAACATCCTGATCCACACCAAGCTGATCGTGATCGATTTCACCTCCGACGCACCGACGGTCTTGAGTGGATCGCACAACCTCTCCGCCAGCGCGTCAGGCGGCAACGACGAGAACTACCTGATCATCCGCGGCGCCATCGACGTGGCGGACTGCTACGGCGTCGAGCTGATGCGCCTCTATGACCACTACCGCTTCCGCTGGCACCAGAACCCGCGATCGAAGCCCAAGGACGGTCCGCCGCCCGCGCCCGATCCCGATGGCTGGCCGGCGCGATCGCTGTGCCCCGACGACCGCTGGACGCGGCCCTACTTCACCGACGGCACACTGACGGCCGCAGACCGGATGCGCTTTGGGGTATCCGCGGACGTCTAGCGATGAGTGGACCCGATCTGCGCGAACATTCCAATATCCGAGTCAGCAGGTGGTAGGCACGTCTTAACGCGGAACCGCACGAACCGCGGTCACCGAGGTAGGAATGCCAACGGACGGCATCATGTTGTTCAGCATGCTGAACGCAAACCTAGATAGAGCGGATCGTCGAGCTGATGTTCAATGAGCTGCACGCCGGGCTCGGGGAGCGCCGGCCGTCAACCAGTCCCTCAACCAGCACAGTGGCGTGAGATCGATGGCAGCCACGACGGCGATGCAGACGGTCAAGTGCGAGAACTGCGGGCGGATGAACCGGGTACCCGCGGCTGCGCAGGGTAAGCCGCGGTGCGGGAACTGCAAGGCATTTCTGCCATGGATCGTCGATGCCGGTGACGGCAACTTCATGGAGATCGCCGAGCATGCCACAGTTCCCGTACTGGTGGACCTGTGGGCGACCTGGTGCGGCCCGTGCCGAATGGTCAGCCCCGCACTGGAGCAGCTTGCCAGGGAGAAAGCCGGCCAGATCAAGCTGGTCAAGGTCGACATCGAGCGCGCGCCGAAGCTGGCGCAGCGTTTCTCCGTGCAGGCGGTCCCGACCCTGATGGTGCTGTACCGGGGTGAGGTGATCGCGCGCCAGCGTGGAGCCGCCCCGGTCGAAGCACTGCGCCGCTGGCTGGACGGCGCGATCACCGGCATCCCCCCGGAATCTCGATCTCGAGCTACCTGATGCACCTGTTCGTCGGTCTACTCCGGCCCGGGAGATAGCCGATCCAGCAAGTCGTGTCTGCGGTAAGCGATAGGGTCCATGGCCATCCGCCTCGGGAGGTCTGACGTGATTACCGCGATCGTGCTGGTGCATGCCGCCGCTGACCGGATTCCCGAGGCCGCCCAGGCCATCGCCGATCTGGACGGGGTAGCCGAGGTCTACTCCTGCGCGGGGGACGTGGACCTCATCGCGATCGTTCGGGTCGCTGAGCACGAGCAGCTTGCCGACGTCGTCGCCGGCCGGCTGTCCAAGATCCACGGTGTGCTCGGCACCGACACCCACATTGCGTTTCGGTCCTACTCGCGCAGGGACATCGAAGCCACCTTCTCGCTGGGCTTGAACGATGGCGACTGACATGTGAAAACAATCGGGGAGTGTCCCACGCTATGTCGTGGGACACTCCCCGATGATGGAGAGGACTGACCGAGGGCGCCTTCGTGGCGGATCCGGGTCAGGCGTTGATCACCTTGGTGCCGTTGCCAGCGTTGATCTCGATCTTGCGGGGCTTGGCCTTCTCGGCGACAGGGATGCGCAGGGTCAGCACCCCGGCGTCGTAGTGCGCCTCGACGTGGTCGGTGTCGAGGGTGTCGCCGAGGAACAGCTGCCGGCTGAACACTCCGCGGGGGCGCTCGGCGACCTGCAAGTCGATGTCCTCGCCGTAGGACGGGTGACGCTCGGCCTTGACGGTGAGCACGTTGCGCTCTACGTCGACGTCAATCGAGGCAGGGTCCCCCCCAGGCAGATCGAAGTGCACGACGAACTGCTCCCCGTGGCGGTAGGCGTCCATGGGCATGATTGCCGGGCGTGACCTGGTGCCGTTGGTGCCGAACAGCTGGTGGGTCAGCCGGTCAAGCTCCCGAAACGGGTCGGTACGCATCAGCATCGACGTTTCTCCTTCCTGGGCGTCGTCACGACGCGTTTGCTACACACTTGCGTTGAGTCGGGCACCTACGGTTGTAGCGGTGCATCGACACTCCTCACAACGTCCACCATCAGGAGCATGTTCCCGGCGATCGATGGTTCTTTACACGGGGCGGCTCAAGTCCGCCCGGTATCCTGATGCGCAGGACGCAGCGCCCACCGGCGCATCGCCGACCTCGCATCGAGAGCTAAGCCTCGTTGAGCCCCGCCCAGCGACTGGACATAACGCT
>DASVWA010000233.1:0-1511 GCA_036389855.1 Pseudonocardiaceae bacterium | reverse complement strand
TGGGGTGAGTGACGGGATTCGAACCCGCGACATCCTGGACCACAACCAGGTGCTCTACCAGCTGAGCTACACCCACCATGCGCTGAACTCGCCAGCGCCGATCACCATGATATCCGGCGTTGCGTCGCGGTTACCGCCCGGGCGTCTGATCGATGATCGCCTGAGCCGCCGCCTGCGCCTCCTCGGAGCTCGGGCCCGGTTGGGGCACGAACACGGTGCGCCGGTAATACGCCAGCTCGCGGATGGACTCGGTGATGTCAGCCAGCGCCCGGTGTGCCAGGCCCTTGGCCGGCTGTGCGTAGTAGACCCGGGGGTACCAGCGACGGCACAGCTCCTTGATCGATGATACGTCGACCATCCGGTAGTGCAGGTGCTCGTCAAGCTCGACCATGTCGCGCGCCAGGAATGCCCGGTCGGTGGCCACCGAGTTGCCGGCCAATGGCGCCGAGCGGGCGTCGGGCACCCATGTGCGCACATAGCCCAGCACCTGCTGCTCGGCCTCGGCCAGGCTCACGGTGGACCGTCGCGCCGCGTCGGTCAGGCCGGACTTCGCATGCATCTCGCGCACCACTTCCGGCATCGAGTCCAGCGCGGCATCATCGGCGTGGATCACCACGTCGACGCCCTCGCCGAGCACCCGCAGCTCCCCGTCGGTGACCAACGCGGCAATCTCGATCAGCGCATCCTTAACAACGTCCAAGCCAGTCATCTCGCAGTCGATCCACACCAGACGGTCGTTCACACCCGTGAGCCTAGTGTGCCGGCGGCGCCGCCACGTCCCGAACCAGGAACGGCGTGAGCAATCCCGGCACGGCGCGCGCGGCAACAGCCAGCCCGTCGGCGGTCCGGACATCGATCACGCGGTAGGCACCGCTGCCGGCTGCGGTGGTCGCGGTCACGGTGACCAACCCGGCTCGGCGTTGAAAAAACGATTGCGCCACCGTCCAACCGATCACCCCGGAACGCGCCAGCGCCACCGTGCTGCGCATGCCGGCGCCGTGCCGGGTGACGAGATAACGGTTGGTCAGCGCATGTCCGAGATTGCGATAAGCATCCACCGCGAGCAGCACCGTCACCGGCAGCAGGCCCAGCGTTGCCCACGCCACCCAGGTGGGCACCGCAGTCAGCCACAGCACTGCGGATCCCGCCAGCACCGGCAATACCGCGCGGGCCAGCCGCCGCCGCAGCGCGACGCGCGGGTGCCGGTGCAACGCCGTGCGGGTAGGGGAGGGATCCTCGGCGAGCACGACCCCCGACACCCGGTGCGCCTCGTCCCGGGGCGCGGGCGGCAGCAGGGTGCCCCGACCGCTGCCCAGCCCGGTGGCCACCGCACCGGTACGGGCCCCTCGACCAGCCCGCAGCAGTAGCGGCTCGACCACCTCGACCCCGCGCAGTCGGCGCTCCTCCAGCGACACCGACCGCGCGGTCAACAGTCCCCGGCGGATCCGCAGGGTGCCACCCGGCTCGCGGACCAGCCGGAATCCCCACCAGGCCTCAACAAAGATCAACAC
>DASVWA010000232.1:0-6146 GCA_036389855.1 Pseudonocardiaceae bacterium | reverse complement strand
CGCGTGCGCGCAGGCCCGGTCAGTCAGGTGCCGGCAGCGGGCGGCCAACGGTAACCCCGGATTCGCCGGCATCCGGGAGGCCGCACTAAGGGCTGCTGGGTAGTCCTCGGTGACGACGTTGACATCCACCGTTTGCATGGTGACTTGGGAGGGACCGAACGGGGTCTCGTAGTCGATGCGATCGCAACCCACCCGTTGCGCTACTTCGCTGGCCGACCCGAGGAAATCTGCGGCGACGGTGCTGCGGTCATCGCGAGCGGCAGCAGTGGCCGCGGTGATAAGCAGCGACCCGTACGCCGACAGCTCCTGCACCGGAACATCGCCGTGGGGCTCGATGCTCTCAGCGGTCCGTACCGCCACCCGCTCGGCTTCGACGAACCGGCCGCCCACCATCAACTGCCAGCTCAGCGAGCCCTTCAGCGCCGCGGCGAGCAGCGCATCATCACCACTGGAGGCGAGGTCCACGGCGCGCCGCACCGCCATGAACGCCGCGTCAGGCTGCAGGAGGTGGGTCAAGGTGCTGGCGGCCACCCAGTAGCCCCATGCCAGCTGCTCGGCGGCCTTGGGTCGGGTGGCCGCATCGGCGGCGTGCAGCGTGACGCGCAGCCCCGTCAAAGCCTGCGGGATCAGCTCGGTGAGCTGCTCGTACTTGCCACTCCAGTACGCGCCCCACAGGTAGGTGACTGATCTCTCGGCGTCCCGCAGCGACAATGGCTCGCCTTCCACGTCCCCGAGCAGATCAGCGACATCGGCAACCGCCTGCCGAAGAGCGATCACCCCGGCGTGCGGCGCGGCGTCCGGCATACTCTCCCGGCCCAGCAGCTCACCGAGGTCGACGTCCAGCGCCGCGGCGATGCGGTGCAGACTCCCGATCGAGGCGGTATGCCGCCTGCCCTGCTCCAGCTTTCGGATCAGATCGGTGGACACCCCCGCGGCTGCGGCCAGGTCATCCTGCGTCATCAGCACACCGTTCCGGAGTCGCTTCATGCGCTCGCCGATGGCCGATTCCATGCGGACGTCGTCCATGTCGGACACGTGCCCTTCCTCGCCGACTCCCCGCCGATACCCTGGGGGGCTACCCGGGGTGTGAACCTCGGCGAGGAGGCACCTCCAGGTTACCGGCCGTCTTCCTAGTATCGCGGTAATTAGATAGCTTTACTTTCTGGATCAGTTTTGGGATCATGCGGCATGGCGTTGAGAGTTGCTGTGGAGATCGCGCCCGGTGATCGGGAAGTGTTGGAGTCGTGGACTCGGTCGTCGGCGGTGCGGGCTGGATTGGCGCAGCGGGCGCGGATCGTGTTGTTGGCCGCGGACGGTGTGCCGGTTACGGAGATTGTGCAGCGGGTCGGGGTGTCGAAGCCGACCGTGATTGCGTGGAAGAAGCGCTATGTCGCCGAAGGGGTCGGTGGCCTGGTCGATCGGCCCAAGCCCGGTCGACCCGCACAAATTGATGAGGTCGCGGTGGTCTCGGCGACGTTGGAACCACCGCCGCAGCAGTTGGGTGTGACGCATTGGTCCTCGCGGCTGCTGGCCGCCGAGTTGGGGATCTCGCATGTGTGGGTGGGCAAGATCTGGCGCAAATGGGGACTGCAGCCGTGGCGGTGCCAGACGTTCAAGTTCTCCACCGATCCGGAGCTTGAAGCCAAGGTCCGCGACGTGGTGGGCCTGTACTTGAACCCGCCCGAGAACGCGGTCGTGCTCTCGGTGGACGAGAAATCCCAGATTCAGGCGCTGGATCGGACCGCGCCGATGCTGCCGATGCGACCCGGCATCCCGGCCAAACAAACCCATGACTACCGTCGGCACGGCACCACCACGCTGTTCGCCGCGCTGGAAGTCGCGACCGGCCAGGTCATCGATGCCTGCTACCCGCGGCATCGCCACCAGGAGTTTCTGCGGTTCCTCAAGCAGGTCGCCAAGGCCTACCCCCGCCAAAAGCTGCACGTCGTGCTGGATAACTACGGCACCCACAAACACCCCACGGTCGGTGCCTGGCTGCAACGCAATCCGCGGATCACCCTGCACTTCACCCCGACCAGCGGGTCGTGGCTGAACATGGTCGAGATCTTCTTCGGCATCATCACTCGCCAGGCCATCCGCCGTGGCAGCTTCAGCAGCGTCAAAGACCTCACCAACGCCATCCGCCGCTTCATCGACGGCTGGAACGACCGCTGCCATCCCTTCACCTGGACCAAAACCGCCGACGACATCCTCGACCACTGCAAACCAGGTCAAAGGACATCATTTACGCGACACTAGCTGTAGCTGCCGGAGCGGGGCGTCTTGTTGCAGCGTCCGCGTGCGCCGATGATTTCGACAGCCTGAGCCAGGTTTGTTCATCATCGGCGGCGGCGCCGCGGCCATCACCGGCCGAAGTGGCTTCCGCGGGCGAAGGGTGAAACACGGTGCCGACCGGCGCGGCGCGCTGCTAGCCGAGCTGCTCAACCCTTCGTGGTCGCGAAGTGAGGGTGACGGCGACTTGCTCGTTGTCGAAAGTGAACGCCTCATACCGGAACGCTATCGCGGTGCGTTCCACGTATTCGGTCCATGCCCGGTATTCGTGTTCTTGCCAGCCGGGATAGTTGAAGAACTCGTCGAAGACGACAACGCTCCCCTCCCGGAGGCGCGGGCCGACCAGGTTAAGCACCGTGCTGGCTGAAGAGTACAGGTCAGCGTCGATGTGGAGGAAATCGACCGGGCCGGGATGGTTCTCCATGAATCCTGGAAGAACTTCGTCGAAGCACCCCACCACCAACTCGGCCCCGGGAACGTCGGGCACCGTCTTGGCGGCGAACGTCCCGGCGGCGAAGCCGGCCCGCCAGTGCTCTGGGAGACCTTCGAAAGAGTCGAATCCGTAGACTCGCCCGCCCTGCCGCGCCGTGGCGATGATTTTTAGCGTGGTGCCGGTGTAGACGCCGAATTCCAGCGCCATACCGCTGACGGGAGCGAGAGACAGCGCATATTCCAGCGTGGCGTGGGGATGACCGAATTGGCGCGCGCCGGCCAGGTGGCCCCGGGCGAACTCGGCGCTCTCTCGGGCCGCTTGGACGTCCCCGGCGTAGCAGATGTCTCTTCGGCTGCGGATTTCCAAGGCCCTCGTATGGTCGATGACCCGTTCAGTGCTCGACCGGACCAACTCGCCCATGTCTTCGATCAGCCGGACCCGCAGCTCGCTTACTTCCTGGCGCAGGCTTGCCAGCTCGCGCATCTGCTCGACGTGAGGGGGTCCGACCACCTCCTGAATGGCCCGTTGGAGCTTGGTCCGCATCGTCCTGCGCAACTGTTGGGCCGGGAGGATGTCGCGTAGGCTGCCCCTCATTCCTTCAACTCGGCTGTGACGACACTGTGGTCACTCACGCTGTGGTCCCTCCTGCAGTGTTTTACCATCTACCGCATCCGAGGGAGGCTATCGGCTCAGCCAGATGTGACCGACACCCCGCCCCGGCCCGCCCGTGCGCAACCCAGGGCCCTCGCCCTGCGCTTACTCGAGCTGGTGGTCAATCCGCGTCGGTGGTGGCTCGTCGAGGTGCGCGTAGCTCACTGCGAGCAACGGCCGCATCACCGGCCCCGCCTTGGCTCTCGCTCTCGTCGCATGGTCGCCGATGTCAAGCAGCAAAATTCCGGCTCCCGCATGCTAAGCGCGGTCGTGCTGACCGCGACGATTAATCAATCAGCTGCGTGCGCGGCTGCGATGCCGGTTGCCCACGATCGCCAAGTCGTCTGGCACCCAACGGATTATGAGACTATGAATTCAGCCGCAGGGCTACGCTGCCAGGTGGTCGAGTAGCGGCGCGTAGTGCTGCGGAGCTGCTCGTAGGGTTGGATCTGATCATCTGGTGGGTGTTGAGGCCGGTGTGTGCAACTCATCGTCCGGTTCACGCTGACATCTGCCAGATGGCATATATAACGCCAAACGTCGACAGCTACGGTCAGGTGCTCAAAGGCGCAGTAGTGCTGGCTGGACCTGCATCGAGGAGGAGTCATGGCGGCGAGAAATGGTAGAGGCACAGCACCGGAGCAATTCGAAGCGAGAATCCAGCAGAGTCGGCCGGGGTATCCCAGCACGGTCAACGCGGTGGCCTCGACGGGCTGGTCAGCTTGTTCAAGCCCGACACAGTGTTGTTCCGACCCTGGAGGACGTGGCCACTGGTTCGGCTGACAGCCATCCGGGAAGCGTTGGCCAGTTTTCTGGCGGTAGGGCTCCGATTCACGAGGGACAGCGTCCTGCAGGCCGGAGACATGGCACTCAAGACCAGACCCCCGAATGGAAGCTCGAGGGCAACGATCCTTGCGAATGGAGTGTAGGAGCACGTACGACTGCGGCGAGGCGGTTTGCGCCATCGAATGGACGCTTACAGCGGCCCACGAAGGGGAGTTCGTGGGAATCCCGCCGACTGTGTGCAATTCCCTCTCGGGCTGGACGCACCTTCACCCTCTGTGGTAGCTCAGAAAGGTTCCGCTGTCGAACGTCCCCGTCAGGACCTGGTGTGAGCGAAGCATGTTGTATTCGATGCGCCAGACGTCCATGGCGGTCCGCGCGTGGCCAGGTTCTTTAATGGGCCGCGGGGGTCGAGCGGGCCATCACAGTGGTCCTCACGGCCTTCGTCACATGGATATTCGTCCGGCTTGGGATGGCCTCGTTGGACGTAGGGTTCGGCCGCGCCGCGGCGATATGTCTGGTTATCCTCGGGTGGCGGCGCTGTACCGCAAGCGCCGCGGTGCGCAGAAGCAATAACGGCATTGATTAAGTGATCGGCTCACCCGACCTGGTCCACCTGCTCGTCCAAACGCCACGCAGCACCTGACCCCGGACGATCGGACAGGCTGGTCTTCGTGGTCAGACGCGCCATGGCGGTGCTCGACGTGCCTGGCCGACACGTTCTGCGACCTAATCGAGGTCCCGCCAGCGTTGTGGCACGGTAGGCTATCTTTCTTACGTGCGGCGGTCAGCGGTCGTTCATGGAATGTCTGGTGACCAAGTGAACTCCGGCGGAGGAATTTGTGTCGTCATGAGTCAAAGCGAGCCAACCGTTCCTGAGACTGCGACTCAAGCTGACTTTGAGGTCCTACTCCCAGACGCCGCGCAGGACCTAGGCCAGGACGAGGAGTGGTGCGAGGTTTTGGTAGACGGGGAACGAAGGCGCATTCGCTTCCATGATTACCATGAGATCTATGCCATCCCCGGCTTTTACGAGCGGCTCTTCTACGACAAGCTCAAGTGTGAGTCACCACGCGTGATCCGAAGGTTGCTGGCTCAGGTACTCGCTGAGCTGGAGACCGAGCCGGGCGAGCTCCGAGTGCTCGATGTCGGGGCTGGGAACGGGATAGTCGGCGGAGAGCTCCGGGAGCTCGGGGCTGGGGCGGTCTACGGCATCGATATCCTCGAGGAGGCGGCCGCCGCAGCCCACCGGGATCGCCCCGGAGTCTATGAGTGGTACCTCGTCGCCGACCTCACCGATCTGGCGCGCGACGAGCGCGACACGCTCGCTGAAGCCGACCTCAACACGATGACGACGGTGGCCGCGCTGGGCTTCGACGACATGCCGCCGTACGCTTTCGCCGTCGCCTACAACCTTATCTCCACTCCAGGTCTGGTGGCCTTCACCATCAAAGAGGACTTCGTCGCCGAGCGCAGCTTGAACGGTTTTAGCAGCTTAATCCGTCGGATGTTCGACGAGGAGGTCATCCGGCTCCTCGCCATGGAGCGCTACCGGCACCGCCTCTCGGTGCAGGGCGAGCCGCTGTACTACATCGCGTTCGTCGCGGAGAAGGTCAGTGACATCTCCCAGACCTGGCTCGACTGACTGACGCGCCGGTTACCTTGCGCAGCGGTCCGGGTGATGGCTGCATACAGGCCGGTCGGGGCTTCAGTCAAGGTCGCGATCGTGCCACCAGGCCGAAGTCCACGTCGTTCGGATGTGCTGCCACCCCAGAATTCCACTGCACCTGTTGCGCCCGCTCTACTACCACGGAATCCCCCTGTGCTCGGCGTCACTACCGAGCAACGAGAGTCACTCCGGCTTCCTTCCCGACCCCCGCTACGGTCAGTGACAGCTGCTCGATACGTTGAGCTCTTTCCCGCCCCGTCGCCGGCTTCCGGGAGGTAGCGATGCGCATTACGCTCGCACAGATCGATTCCCGGCCCG
>DASVWA010000231.1:0-1854 GCA_036389855.1 Pseudonocardiaceae bacterium | reverse complement strand
GGCCCCAGCACCGCCCCGATGACCACCACACGCAGTAGCCCGGTGATCCGGCTGATCAGGGTCCAGGCCGCCACCGTGACCGAGCCCCGTGCGGCGCCCGAGAGCGCGTAGTCGGCAGAATCGTCGGTGAGCGACTCGCTGACGGCGCCCGCCTCGGCGGGGTTGTCGGCCTTGCGAGCTCCGTTGCCCTCGCTACCGAGACGCCCTACCGCAGTGTCGGAGGACGGGCCAAGGCAGGAGTCCGCCGCCGACCTGCCTTCGTCCATGACCCAAACGGTAGCGAGCCGCGTGCGCCATCTCACCAACAGGCCGGCGTTCACGGGAGCAGCGGCGACGACCGCAGTCGCCGGCTCGACCCGATCGCGCCAGACGCTCGCACATGAACGGGATGGGGTAGTGCGTCCGCGGGAACAACGCAGCGGCTGATAGCTAGCCGCAGCCGGACCCGGCGCCCGAGCGACCGCCAGCGGATCGACCGGACCCGGCATGGTGACGCTACGTACTCGATGTAACACTTTCAGACGAAGTGCGATGACAAGCAGTACAGGATCCCCCGGGGGAGTGCACCCTCCGGGATCACTCGAGGGGTAACAACGGGCGTGGTCAACCGCCAAGGCTGGGGAGGCTACAGCGGCTGTCCTACGAATAGGGGGGATCTCGATTGTTCACCGAGAAGGATACTGATCTCAACCGAAGCACCCCAGGGCGTCGGAACGAGTTGCTGCCTCCGGTGCTGATCGCAGGTGCCGGAACCGCCATTGGGCTGGCCATCGCTCGGGGCGCGCGGGACACGGGAGTCCCCATTGTGGGCGCCTCCCTCACTCCGATGGCGCCGACCTGCCGCTCCAGGCTATGGCACAGCGTCTTGCAGGTCAGCGCACCAACCACCCAAGCATGGCTGGCGACGCTGCGGGCGGCTCACGCGCGGTACGGCCCGATGGTGCTGTTTCCCGCCGATGACATTGTGGTGCGCATCGTCGCTGAGCACGCTGGTGAACTGGCCACGCAGTTCGACTTCGTGCTGCCTGACCTGCCGACCGTTGATCGATTGCTGGACAAGTCGGTTTTCCATGAGTGGGCCCTGGCCAACGACTTCCCGGTTCCCCACACCGCGATCGTCAACAACCCGGAGCAGTTGCGCGCAGCCCTGCGCGAGATGGCCTTTCCTGTGGTGTTCAAACCGGTCGAGCGGACACCACAATGGCAGGACTTCAGTAGGTGGGGCACGGCCTACCGACTCCACACCGCCGACGATTTTGAACGGCTTCCGTTCGCTCCGTTTGATGCCGCTGACCGCTTCGTCGTGCAGGAGTGGATTCCGGGCCGAGACAGCGACGTCTACTTCTGCCTGACCTACCGCAACCGCAACGGGGAAGAGTTAGCAGCCCAAGTCGGACGAAAGATCACCCAGTGGCGCGTGGACACCGGCAACACTGCCCTTGCCGTGACCCACCAGGACCCGGAGTTGCACAAGCTGACCCGGCGGCTGCTCGACACCGCCGGTCACGTCGGCTTCGGCTCGCTGGAGATTCGGCGCAGCACTCGAGACGGCCGGATGATCATCACCGAACCGACCGTGGGCCGACCGGACCTGCAGACCACACTGGCCGCCGCCGCGGGGGTCAACCTGGTGGAAATGGCCTATCACGACGCACTCAAACTGCCAGCGCCACCGAGCCGACCCAGCCGAGAGGCGATCTGGATTCACGAGACCGCCTTTCCGCGGTCGGTGCTCGTCGCGGCCCGCCGCCGCCGCCTCGACGGCCGCACGCTGCTTGCCGCGTTGCGGACCAGACGGGCGCCCACCGGCGCGTTCTTCTCCGACCGCGATCCGCTCCCACTCGTACTCGAGAC
>DASVWA010000230.1:0-2698 GCA_036389855.1 Pseudonocardiaceae bacterium | reverse complement strand
CCCGAGGCGAGGCTCTTCGCTCGGTCCTCCTTCATCGCTTTCGCGGTCACCGCGATAATGGGCAAATCTGCGTAGCGGCTCAGGTTGCGGATCGCCGCGATCGTCGCGTTGCCGTCCAGTTCGGGCATCATCACATCCATCAGGACCAGGGCGGTGTCATCGTGGCGCTCCAGCGCGCGAACCGCGGCCACACCGTTGTCGGCGAAGACGACCTGCAGACCGTAGGCCTCCAGAAGGCTGGTCAACGCGAATACATTACGTAGGTCGTCGTCGACGATCAGGACCTTCTCCCCATGGAAGCGCGCCGGGGCCTCATCGGGCCCTGAGTGCAGCTGGGGCAGCGATCGGGCTGCCGACACCAGGTCAGACGACACGAGCTTGTCGCCCCCGCCTCCCTTGTGTAGGGCTGCCCCGCCGGGGATCGCCGTTGGCCGGTGTAGCTCGGTGACTCCAGGCAGGTAGACCTCGGGGAGATATAGGGTGAATACACTGCCCTTGCCTGGTTCGCTGCGTACCGCGAGTTCGCCACCGAGCAGCTCGGTCAACTGCCGGCTGATCGACAACCCGAGCCCGGTGCCGCCGTAACGCCGGCTGGTCGTACCGTCGGCCTGCCGGAAGGCTTCGAAGATCATGGAGAGTTTGTCGGCGGCGATCCCAATACCGGTGTCCGCCACCTCGAAGGCCACCCGCGCCGACGCGGCGCGCAACGCGTCACTGGTCACTTCAGCAGCAGATGCCAGCCGGATTCGCAGTTGCACGCCGCCTTCGTCGGTGAATTTCAGAGCATTGGACATCAGGTTGCGCAACACCTGCTGCAGACGCTGTTCGTCGGTGTGCAGGATCGGCGGTAGCGCCGGATCGAGCTCCACGGTGAACTGCAGAGCCTTTTCCATGGCGAGTGGCTCGCACAGCGTCGTGACATAGTTCACCACCGCGGTCATCGTCACGTCGGACAGCACGGGGTACATCCGGCCGGCTTCGACCTTGGCCAGGTCGAGGATGTCATTGATCAGCTGCAACAGGTCGCTGCCGGCCGAGTAGATGGTTTTGGCGAACTCCACCTGTTTGGGCGATAGATTGCCCTCCAGATTGTCAGCGAGCAGCTTGGCCAGCACCAGCGCGCTGTTGAGCGGGGTGCGCAGCTCGTGGGACATATTCGCCATGAAGTCCGATTTGTACCGGGATGCGGCGGCGAGTTGGCCGGCCCGTTCCTCGAGCTCCTGGCGGGCAAGCTCGATCTCGGCATTCTTGATCTCGATGTCGCGGTTGCGGGTCGCCAGCAGAGCAGCCTTTTCGGCCAGCTCGGTGTTGGACTTCTGCAGCTCGTGCTGCTGGGCCTGCAGGCGCCGGGAACCCGCGCCCAGCTCCTGTGCCAGCCGCTGCGACTCGGCCAGCAGCGCCTCGGTGCGGGAATTGGCCAGGATGGTGTTGACGTTGACGCCGATCGTCTCGCGAAGCAGTTCGAGCAGGTCCCGGTGCACTGTCGTGAACTGGTTGACCGAGGCGAGTTCGATCACTCCTAACGCCTGATCCTCGAACAGCAACGGCAGTACGAGCAGGTTGGTCGGTGCAGCGCAGCCGAGGCCGGAGCGGATCGTTGCGTAGTCCGGCGGTGCCTCTGTAACCAGGATTACCTGCTTGTCCAGGGCGGCCTGCCCCACCAGGGACTCGCCGAGCGCAAAACTGCGAACCGCCGCCCGATCCGGGATGCCGTAACCGGCCGTGAACTCCACCATCGGCGGTCCGTCGTCCTCTCGGCGGACCAGGAAGAACGCCCCTTGCTGGGCCGACACCAGTGGTGCCAGCTCGCTCATCACCAGCGTCGCAACGGTGGCCAGATCACGATGGCCCTGCATGAGACCGGACAACCGGGCGAGGTTGGTCTTGAGCCAATCCTGTTCCTGGTTGGCCCGGATGGTCTCCTTGAGGGTCGCGATCATCTGGTTGATGTTGTCCTTGAGCTCGGCCACCTCGCCGGAGGTCTCGACGGTGATCTGGCGGGTCAGGTCGCCGGCGGTCACCGCAGTGGCCACCGCGGCGATTGCGCGCACCTGAGTGGTGAGGTTGCTCGCCAAACCGTTGACGTTCTCGGTCAACTGCTGCCACGTGCCGGATACGCCGATCACCTCGGCCTGCCCGCCGAGCTTGCCCTCGGTGCCGACCTCGCGGGCCACCCGGGTCACCTCGGAGGCGAATGCGGACAGCTGGTCCACCATGGTGTTGATGGTGGTCTTGAGTTCCAGGATCTCGCCACGAGCGCTCACGTCGATCTTCTTGGTCAGGTCACCGCTTGCCACCGCGGTGGTCACCTGGGCGATGTTGCGCACCTGGCTGGTCAGGTTGTCCGCCATGAAGTTGACGTTGTCGGTGAGGTCCTTCCACGTGCCGGCGACGTTGGGTACCCGGGCCTGGCCGCCCAGGGTCCCCTCGGTGCCGACCTCGCGGGCCACCCGGGTGACCTCGTCGGCGAACGCGCTGAGGGTGTCGACCATCCGATTGATTGTCTCGGCTAATGTGGCGACCTCGCCGCGGGTCTCCACGGTGATTTTCTTGGACAGGTCGCCACCGGCCACCGCGGTGGCCACCGCGGCGATGCTGCGCACCTGACCGGTCAGGTTCTCCGCCATGAAGTTGACGTTGTCGGTGAGCGCTTTCCAGGTGCCGGCCACCCCACGTACCTGAGCCTGCCCGCCCAGCT
>DASVWA010000229.1:0-3317 GCA_036389855.1 Pseudonocardiaceae bacterium | reverse complement strand
CAAGCCGATGCGCGCAGTGTTGCTGGCGCTGGTTCTGACTACGGTGGCTGGGCTGGTCTGGACCATCGTGCTGCGGCCGGATTCGACCGCGGGTGGCTGCCAGGTTGCCGCCGAGGCGGCTGGTGCTGCGGTCACCCCCGGCCAGCGACTCCCGGTCGACGGTTTGGATGACGTGTCGCCGGCGCCACCCCAGCAGGTGCGGGTGCAGGTGCTCAACGCCAGCGGCGAGCGCGGCGAAGCAGCCATCGTCGGCGGCGGGCTGTCCGAGCTCGGGTTCGCGCCCACCGGCAGGCCAGCGAACGACCCCGCGCATCCTGCTTTCGACCTGCTCTGTTACGGGGAGATCCGTTTTGGGGTCGCTGGTCAGGCCGCGGCGCGGACGTTGAGCTTGGCGCTACCGTGCGCTGAACTCGTCCGCGACGCCCGGCCGGATGCGATGGTGGACCTGGCGCTGGGTACCAAGTTCACTGCGCTGCGGCCCAACACCGCGGCCCGCGCGGCCTTGCAGCGCTTGGCACAGCTCGGGCCGTCAGCGCCTGTCGAGTTCTCCCAAAGCGGCCTCGCAGCCCAGGGCTGGCCCCTATCGCCGACCGAGCCCCAGGCACGGTCGATAACCCAGCCACCGACGCCCGTGGTGGCTCCGATCCTGCTGACTCAGGCTCGTCAGGTGACGTGCTGACACCGTCACACCGCATCGGCACCGCACTGCATCACCAGTTCCACCAACGCATCAGAGATGCCCGGTGTCGCGGCCAGTACCAGATCCGATCCTGGCGTGGGCAGCTGGACCACTGCGCCGGCCTCGGCCGCAATCAGCGCACCAGCTGCCCAGTCCCAGCGCTGCAGCCCGTGCTCGGCGAAACCGTCCAACCATCCTGACGCGACTGAGCACAGGTCCAGCGCAGCGGATCCCGCGCGACGCAGGTCGCGGATCCTCGGTAGCATGCCGGCTACCATCGCCGCCTGCCGGGCTCGGCGCTGCGATCGGTAGGAAAACCCGGTGCCGATCAGTGACAGCTCCAACTGGGTGGCCCCGCTGACCCGCAAGGTGACCCCGTCGCACTGCGCGCCGCAGCCACGGGCCGCGCTCCACAGCCGGCCATCAGCAGGCTGGCCCACCGCAGCCGCTAGGGACTGCCCGTCGCGCTGTACCGCCACTGACACCGCATACCAAGGCAGCCCGTACAGATAATTCACGGTGCCGTCGATGGGATCGACCACCCAGCACAGGTCCCCCGCCGGTGGGCCGGCGCCCCCTTCCTCCTCGCCCAATACCGGCTCACCGGGCCGCCACTGGGCAAGCAGCCGCCGGGCCAGCCGTTCCGCTGCAGTGTCGGCGGCGGTGACCACGTCAGTGAGGCTGCTCTTGGTTTCCACCTGCCCGGGCCCAGCGGCCCGCATCTGGACGACCAGGTCGCCGACCTCCTGCGCCACCGCCACGGCCGTAGCCCGCAGCTGTTCCACGTCATCCCCGCGCTCGCTGCGCACCAAGCCATCCGACCACACCGTCATCGACGAGTCCGGGTTAGGGTCGGATCCGATCGGCGTCGGATCCGCTTTGCGGTCAGTGCGGCGGGTGATCAGGAGAGGACACGGATGGCCAGGACTGCCGGATTCGGGGTGGACGTCGGCGGATCCGGTGTCAAGGGCTGCACTGTGGACCTGCGCACCGGTTCACTGGACGACGAGCGAGTGCGCATTCCGACCCCGCAACCCTCCACCCCAGATGCGGTGGCCGAGGCCGTCGCCACCATCACCAGTGAGTTCGGTTGGCAGGGCCCGATGGGAGTCACCCTACCCTGTGTCATCAAGAACGGCGTCGCGCTCACCGCGGCCAACGTGGACCTGTCATGGAAGGGCACCGACGCGGCCAGTCTGTTCTCCGATTACTGCCGGGCCCCCGTGACCGTGCTCAATGACGCCGACGCGGCCGGCCTCGCCGAGATGCGGTTCGGCGCCGGCCGCGACCACGACGGTGTGGTCCTGCTGGTCACCTTCGGCACGGGCATCGGCAGCGCCCTGTTCGTCAACGGGGAACTGGTACCCAACACCGAATTGGGCCACCTCCAGATCGACGGCGCCGAGGCTGAGGACCGCGCCGCCGCTTCGACCCGCAACGACGAAGCCCTGTCCTGGCCGGAGTGGGCCGCCCGAGTATCTCGTTACTTGCAGGTTCTGGAGAATCTGATCTGGCCCGACCTGATCATCGCGGGCGGTGGGATCAGCAGGAAGGCCGACAAGTGGTTGCCGCTGGTGCAGTGCCGGACTCCGGTCGTCGCGGCGGCATTACGCAACAACGCCGGCATCGTCGGTGCCGCAGCGGCCGCCGCAGAAGGGCGCGTGCGGTGACTGATCCAAAGACGCTGGATCCACACCGCTGGTCTACCCTGCTGGGTCTACTCTGCTGGGCTCCCAGTGGCGATCAGCGTCGTTAGAATACAGAGTCGTTACAATGGAACACGGCTATCGTCCCCGAGCACCTGGATGGCACCGCCGGAGTCCCGCAGACCGCAATGGTTCCGGCACTCGCTCCAGTAACGAGCTCGCCGACGGCAAGCCCGATTCTCGACCAGCTTCTCCAACAGCGCCCGAACACCGACCGTCTCGAAAGGCCGTCCGTGGCAGCCGCAGAACCCGCATCCCGTCGCGCCACCGCCTCGAAGTCAGCGACCTCCAAGTCTGCGCCCTCGAATTCCGGGGCCGAGGAAGCGCCCTCTCCCCGTAACGGCACCGCTAGTGACACCGATCTGGCCGCCGTTGCCCGACCGAAGGGCACCAAAAGCGGCGTGGCTCGGACGCGCCCGAAAACCCACAGCACCGCGGCCAAGGCTGTCCCGAAACCCGCCGACGTGGCTGGACCCGTCGACGTCGAGGCTGAGATCGAAGAAACCGTTGACATCGAGAGCGGCCCCGCTGCCGAAGACCTAGTCGAGGTCGAAGTCGAGGTCGAAGAGATCACCGTCGACCCCGAGGAGCCGGAGGCGCCAAGTGGTCCGGGCGCGGAAGACTTCGTTTGGGACGAGGAGGAGTCCGAGGCGCTGCGGCAGGCCCGCAAGGACGCCGAACTCACCGCGTCGGCCGACTCGGTACGCGCGTATCTCAAGCAGATCGGCAAGGTCGCCCTGCTCAACGCGGAGGAGGAGGTGGAGCTCGCCAAGCGCATCGAGGCCGGTCTGTACGCCGCCGAGCGGGTACGCAGGTCCGACGACACCGAGAAGCTGTCCCCGCAGCTGCGCCGGGACCTGCGGTGGATCGTCCGCGACGGCGAGCGCGCCAAGAACCATCTGCTGGAAGCCAACCTCCGCCTGGTCGTGTCC
>DASVWA010000228.1:0-7696 GCA_036389855.1 Pseudonocardiaceae bacterium | reverse complement strand
CCACCAACTCCCTGGTCGCTGAGGAGCAGACCCCGTGGGGCGGCAGTAGGGCGCTGATGACGGAGTTCGGGTCGCTGGACGAGGGGTTGCGGCAACCGTCTCCCGACTCGAGCACCCCGCAGTCCTTAGGTCTGGGCCCATCGATCGGCTGAGCTGCGCTTAGATCGCTGCGCTTAGACAACCACGAGTAGGCCGGTGGCGTACATCACCAACGCCCCAGCGGCGAGACCGCCGTAGGTGACTGGGTCGATCTGACCGCTGGCCCGGTCCCGCAGGCTGGGCGTGATCTGCACGATGACCTGCACGATTGCGCCGACTCCGATCCCGAGCAGGAACGCCGACAGCTCGGTGTTGACGACTGTGGAACCGATCAGCGTCCCGGCCACGGCGGGCGCGCCGGCCAGCAAACCCAGCCCGAGAAGGCGCAGCACCGACACCGGCCGCCCGGCCAGCGGCACCACCACAGCGAGGCCCTCGGTGGTGTTGTGGATGGCGAATCCGATCACCAGCGATCCGCCGATCGCCAGCGCACCGATCGCGTAGGCCGATCCTATGGCGAGCCCCTCACCGAGGTTGTGCAGCCCGATTCCGATCGCGATCATCAGCGCGAGCCGTTGGCCGTCCGGAGATCCCGTCACTGGCCCGGCCCGGTTGTGACGGGCTTGCAGGACCCGATCAACGGAGGTCAGGACCAGGAAAGCGAGGCCGGCACCGAGCACGACGAGCGCGACCCCGCCGAACGCAGCACCGGTCTGCCCGGCGAGCCCGATCGCCTCGAGTGCAGCGTCCGCGGCCAGAAAAGCCAGCAATCCGACGGTCAGCGCCAGCAACACACGCACCGTCTGCGCGCCCGCCCGTCGCACTGCTGGCAGGAACAGCATCCCGAGCAGGACGGGGATGATCCCGACGTAGCTGCCCAGCAGCACCATGAGCCCGGCGGAATTGCCGTTCAGCACAGGCGTCGCCGTCGCCACCGGAATCTCGTGCTCGATCACCACGCCCGTCGAGGTGAGGATCGAGACCAGGTACGGCTGGCCATCCTGCCATGGCACGTCGAGCCGAAGAATCTCGGCGTGGAGTCGCCCGATCGGCTCCTCGCCGCCGGTAAACCGTACATAGGAGTCGTTGACCGCGATCTGGCCGACCTGCACCGGATCGGGCCCGGTGTTGCGCACCGTCAGCTCGATGGTGCCCGGGGACAGCGCCGCTCGTTCGACGGCCAGGGTCTCGATCGGTGGGCCGCTGCGCTGCGGCAGCGTCTGCCCGCCCAGCGCACCTACCACGAACAGTGCCGCTGCGAGGGTCAGCACCGCCGCGATCGCGAGCACCCAGCCGCGAGCGCGGGTCGCTGCACGGCGCAGCATCACCGGCTCCCGTTCATTCGACTACCTCGAAGAACCCCATCCAGCCCAGATCGGCGAATTCGGTCTTGTGCGCGTGGAACATGAACCGCCCGACGTGCGGGAATCGCACTTCGCAGATGCCGCGTTGCCCCTGGCCGAGCACGACGGTGTCGGTGTACTCCGCTGGCTGCAGCCGGGTCCCCGTGGGGTAGTACTCGAAGAAGTTCCCGTGCAGGTGGAAGCTGTTGATCGGGTCGTACTCCAGGATGTTCACCAGGTAGATCCGGACGAGCTCGCCGCGGCGCACCCGGACCGGCTCGTGCATGTAATGGAACGGGATGCCGTTGACCGCGTAGAGCTGGTTGCCCTGGCCGTCGAAGGTGGTGTTGTAGCCGTGCATCACCATCACCAGCTCGTCGGCCGGGGGACGCGGCTGCGGCGGGTCGATGAGGAACGTGCCGTACATCCCGCGGGCGATGTGCTCGGCCAGCGGACCGACGTGGCAGTGGTAGAGGTGCAGACCGAACGGTTCGGCATCGAAGGTGTAGGTGACGCTGGCGCCGGGTTCGATCAGCCCCGCGCCGATCCCGGGTACCCCGTCCATCTCCGCCGGATGGATCCCGTGGAAGTGCATCGTGTGCGGATGCGCCGAGCCGTTCATGAACTGCACCTGCAGCACGTCACCGGCCGTGGCGCGCAGGGTCGGCCCGGGCACCCGCGCGTTGAACGTCCACGCCGGAAACCGGACGCCGGGCGCCACCTCGATCTCATGGTCGGTGGCGAAGATCTGCCATACGCGCAGCGTTCGCCCGTCCGGCAGCCGTGACGTGGTGCCGGTGTCGAAGTCGCGCAGCAGCTCCGTCGGGTGGAACCGGTTGGCCTTGTGATCGACGCTGCGACCGGCGCGAAACGTCGGGCCGGCCAACCCGCCGCTGTGCGTGCCGTGCCCTGCGCGGTGCGTTGCATGCAGGTGTTCGGCCGTATCCCCCTGGCTGGTTGCGCCGGCGGAGCTCCCGAGCAGCGCGCTGGTTCCCAGTGCCGCGCCGGCGGTACCGACCAGCGCGCTGCCGGCAAGGAACCGTCGCCGGGAGGTCTGCGGGTGGGCAGGGTCGGTCAACGCTCCTCCCGGCCATGCACCAGGCACACGAGCGGGTCGCTGAGTGCGCAGCGCTGCCCGTTGAGCTCGATCCAAAGCGGGCCACCGAACGGGCTGCGCTCCCCCACCTCGATGGTGACCCCGGGCCGCACACCGAGTCCAGCCAGGTAGCGCAGCGCCGCGCTGTCCCGGTCATAGACGCGCTCGACGCGAAACCGGCTGCCCGTTGCCACCGTGTCCAGCCGCACGCCCCAGCCCTCATCGTGCCGGCCGGCCGGGGGCGGTATCGGGTCGCCGTGCGGGTCGCGGGTGGGGTGCCCGAGCACCTCGTCGATGCGGTCGATGAGCCGGTCGGACACCGCGTGCTCGAGCCCGTCGGCCTCGTCGTGCACCTCGTCCCACGTCAGGTCGAGCACGGTGACCAGGAACGTCTCCAGCAACCGGTGTCGCCGGACGACCTCTTGAGCGTGCTTGCGGCCGTGCGGTGTGAGCAGCGCGCGGTGGTCGTCGGTGCGCTCCAGCAGCCCGTGCTTGGTCAGCCGCTTGAGCATGGTTGATACCGTCGGCGGCGTGAGGCCCAGGTGAGAGGCGACTGCCGAGGTGCTGACCGGCTCGCCACGACCGGAGCGCACGAAGATCGTTCTCAGCGCGTCCTCAACCGCGTTGGTGTGAGTCAGCCCGCAACAGGCCGGCCGGTCGGACATTCGACGCCTCTAACGCTAAGGGCAAGACTGGGCGAATCGTCCTGCGAAGGATAAGTAGATCGCCGACGGATGACCGTCTCACCTTGAGAAGGCGAGTTTGCGACAACACCGTCGTGCCGGATGGTGATGTCCCATTTTCGCCGCAATGGAATGAGCACGCTGACTGGTAGCCAGGGCGATGCGGTTGATCGCCGACGGAGCGGTCGAGCAATCCAGCGGCAGCTGCGGGTGAGTTGGGTCCGGCCCGCTCGCGTTGGCGCCCGACCGAGCGGCGGCTCCTACCGCGGGCAGGCATCCGCCAGCCACGTCCGGATCATTGGCTCTGCGGCTGCGAAGCAGGTCCAGGAGTCACGAGGTTGATCTCTCCCGTGGTGCCAGGTCGTCATCGCGGTAGGCCACGTCGGTGACGGCGCCGTCATATGCCTGGGCGGTCGGCCGTTGACGCAGCGCCGTCTCGCGCAGGAACAGCACAACGACGAATCCGATCAGTACGAAGGGAACCGCAGACAGGAACGCGGTCTGCATGGCCTCGGCGAAACCGGTGACGACGGCGGTGTGGACGGGTTCGGGCAGCGCGGCGATCTCGGCAGGGGTACCGGAGATGGCAGGGCCGCCCACGGCGGCGAGCCGCTCGGGTGGGATACCGGCGCCGGTCAGAGCGGCGGGGATAGTGTCCCGTAGGCGGTGCGACAACAGTGCCCCGAAGACCGCGACGCCGGCAGCGCCACCCATGGAACGGAAGAACGTCGCGCCGGAGGTGGCCACGCCAAGGTCCTTGTGGTCGACGGCGTTCTGGGCGGCGAGCACGAGCACCTGCATGACCATGCCGATACCCAGGCCGGTGACCAACATGTAGGCGCCGGTGACAACGAGCGAGGTGTGCACGTCCAGCAGGGACAGCAGGCCGAGACCGACGGCTGCGATGAGCATCCCGAACACGGGGAAGATCTTGTAGCGCCCGGTGCGGGTGATGATCCGTCCGGAGACGATGGAGGTGACCAGCAGGCCGGCCACGAGCGGCACCGTCAGCAAGCCTGATGCGGTCGGGGACTCGCCCTTGACGATCTGCAGGTACTGCGGCAGGAAGATGATCGCCCCGAACATGGCCACCCCGACCATGAACCCGGTGAGGCTGGTGACCACGAAGGTTCGGTTGGTGAACAGGTGAGGCGGCATGATCGGCTCGGTGGCCCGGCGCTCCTGCCAGATCGCGGCGCCCAGGGCGAGCAGTGCGATCACCAGCAGACCGTAGGTCCAGGCGGAGTTCCAGGCGAACTCCTTGCCTCCCAGCGAGAGCACCAGCAGCAGTGCGCTCACCGACGCGACGATGAACAACGCGCCGAGCCAGTCGATGGCGCGCCGGCGACAGGGGAAGCTGAATCGCAGCGCCCGCTCGGTGACCAGTAGCGCCACGACGCCGATCGGGATGCCGACCCAGAACGTCCACCGCCAAGACCCGTGCTCCACCAGGAACCCGCCCGCCAGCGGCCCGGCCACGGTGGCCAGGCCAAACACCGAGCCGATGTAGCCCTGGTAGCGGCCACGCTCTCGGGGACTGACCACGTCGCCGATGATCGCCTGGGACAGCGCCATCAGGCCGCCAACCCCGAGTCCCTGTATGCCGCGAGCACCAATCAGTTGAGCCATGTTCTGCGCGAACCCAGCCGCTAGCGACGCGACGAGAAACAATCCGATGGCGGACTGAAACATGATTTTACGGCCATGCAGGTCCGACAGCTTGCCCCAGATTGGCGTCGAGACGGTGGATGCCAGCAGGGTGGCCGACACCACCCACGCCAGTTGCTCCTGCCCGCCGAGCTCACCGACGATCGTGGGCAGCGCCGTGGCCACGATCGTCTGCGACAGCGCGGCGACCAGCATGCCCAGCATCAGCCCCACAAGCACAGTGAGGATCTGCTGGTGGGTCAGCACCGGCATGGCGGGGGAGCCCGTGGACGCTTCGGTCGGTCGCCGGGAATCGAGGTCTGGGTCAGGAGAAGTCATGGACAGCGGTCCTCCACACAGCGTGGACGTACCCTCCGCGACGGATCGCAAGGGTGGGGTGAGGGTGTGGCCGGCGGACCCGGCGGTCACCGGGGTGTGAGCGTCGAGATGGCGCCGGCATGCTCACGCAGATCCGCGTTGAACTTGGTCAGCAGACCAGCGAAAAGCTCTACATCCTGGATCGGCCAGCCGGCAAGCACGTCGTGCAGTATCCGGCGTCGCTGGGCGCGGGTGCGCTGCAACACATCCCGACCGGTGGGGGTGACCGTCAGCAGGGCGGCGCGTCCATCGGACGGGTCCGGGTCGCGGCGGATCAGCCCTGCGGCCTGCAATGCGGCGACCTGCCGGCTGACCGTGGACACGTCAAGCATGAACGTGGCAGCTAGCTCACTGAGCCGCACAACGCCCTCATCGTGCACCCGCCCAAGCACGTTGTAGGCGGAGCGCTCTAGAAGCCGCGGGTCGCCCCCTTCATCGTGCAGATGGACGCGCTGTGCCCGACACACCAGGAGTGTGAGTTCCTCTTCTACCTGCTCGAGCGGACTGCCCATGATCTAACTCTCCGCAATGGAGGTGCCTGATCGAGTTAACTCTACCGAGTATAGCCGCAGTAGTTGCTGTTGCCAACTATATCTCTCGCGCGAGGCCGGCCCGCCGCACGGCTGGACCCGGGCCCACGCCAACTCGTCGAAACGGTCACCATCGCGACACTGCGCTCAGGACTGATCCGCTGGCTGCGCGACGTCGGACAGGTCTGCCTTGTTGAGCTGGCCTCTGATCAATTCAGCCCGTCGCAGCTGGACTACGGCCCGCGATAACCACTGCGGCCTTCCCGGGCTGTGACATCGATCGAGCGTCCGCAGCAGTAGGCGCTGGTGACGCTTCCCATGCCGTTCAGCCGGCGCTGTTGGTGTCATTGGTGGCCTGTGGCCACTGGCCACCATTTTCCCAGTAGGTACGGATTTCTTCCAGACGCCGACCCTTGGTCTCGGGAGCGAGCCGGTGCACGAATACAAACCCGGCCACAGCCAGCACACCGAAAACCGCGAAGGTCCCGGCGCCACCGATCTGCTGCAGCAACGTCAGGAAAAACGCCGCGACAATGACATTGGCGACCAGGTCGGAGGTGAGCATCGCGCTGGAGCCCAATGAGCGCAGGTGAGCGGGGAAACTTTCACCCGCGTACACCCAGACCAGGGAGCCGAAGCCAAACGTGAACCCGACCGTGAACAGCAGCACGCCGAAGAAGCCCAGCACGCTCAGTGCACCGTCGAAGTCTTTCCCCGTCACGAACACGCCGACAAGTAGCGCATTGGCGGCGATCATCACGCCGATACCACCCATGAGGATGGGGCGCCGGCCAAGGCGGTCTACCAGGGCAAGCGAGACGAACACCGCGGCCAGGGAAGCAACCTGGACCAAAGCCGGCAGCACCAACAGAGCGACATTTCCGGTGAATCCCATGGCTTGGAAGATCCGCGGGCTGTAGTAGACGACGGCGTTGATACCGGTGATCTGGATGAAAAAGCCCAGCCCGACGACGAAGACGGTGGCCCGAAGATACGGCGTCTGCAGCATCTCACGCAGACTCCCGCCTTTCCCCATCGACATGGCTGCGCGTATCTCGGCGATCCCGGCGTCCACGTCAGCGGCTGGCTCGACAGCGCTGAGGGTTCGCCGAGCATCGGTGAGGCGCCCCCTGAGGACGTACCAGTTGGCGGTGTCGGGCAACCGGATCACCAGCGCCAACACCAGCACAGCCGGTACGGCGGCCAGCCCCAACATCCAACGCCAGTTATGCGAGTCGGCGAGCACATAAGCCGCTAGATACCCCAAGATGATCCCGGCGACGGTGGCTACTTGGTAGGCGACCAGCAGCGCTCCCCGAACCTTTGCGGGCGCCGACTCGGCCACGAAAACCGGCACGACCACAACTGACACTCCCACAGTCACGCCAAGCAAGAGGCGGACAAGCAACAGCATCGGCACCGAAACCGACAGCGCACCGAGCACGGCGAACACGGCATACGATGCCGTGAGCAGCACCATGCACGGCTGGCGACCGAAGTGATTGGCCAGCCAGCCACCCACGAGCGCACCGACGACCTGCCCGACGACCACGGCCGTGGTGACCAGCTCCTGCTGATCAATACTGAGGTCGAACTGATCGGTGATGAACAACAGCGCCCCGGCGATGTTGGACAGGTCATAGCCGTAGATCACCCCGATCGTGGTGGCGACGGCGGCTATGGTGCGCCCCAGACGGGACGTCTGGCGCAGGTCCTGCAAGAGGCTTTGTTGCATTGTGGGCCGGGGTCTCTGTGAGGGCGCTGTTACATTAAAGGAAGGGTTCGTCGCCCGGGTGGGCCGATCGCTTAGATGCGGCAGTACTGCTCAGGTTCCAGTAGGCGACCATCTGAGTTGTCTGACGCCACCACGCCAATAGCATCGTCGATGGCGGTGATTCCGGTCACTCCACTGCGCAGTAGCCGAGCTCCGGTTCTCAAACGCAGCCAGGAGCTCTGCGCTGACGCGTCCACGCCCTGATA
>DASVWA010000227.1:0-6907 GCA_036389855.1 Pseudonocardiaceae bacterium | reverse complement strand
GTGGCTTGACGGGGGTGAAACAAAATTCGACAACAAGACCCCTTGCTAGATGTACCACCTAGTGAGGTGCACTGCCGGGGTCTCGCCTGGCAAAGTCGGCTTATCAAAGCAGTGCAGCCGTTCGCTCAGCGAACTCGGCACCGGAGGGATCTTCCAAGGCAAGACGACCGGGCTCGCCAACGGTTCGCTCGTATCCGCTTAGCGTCCCGTCACCGAACACATCACCGGGCGGGTCTTACAGGGACCGAAGCTCAAGGTCCATTACGTCTCGGCCCACCGGTTGGCGTTCCAGTGGACGGTTCAGCTTGCGAGGTAACGAGTCGGGGCGGTTGACCGCTTGAGTAGGCGGGTCAGGGGCGCTCTCGGGCGGCACGGACTGCGGCGGCTGAGGCGCTATCACCTCGGCCTGCCCCGCCCGCAGACGGTGAACCCGCCGGAACCGCAAGATGCGAACGACAGAGTGATCAGCCCAGCGTCGCTGTCCCGGGTGTCAAGGTGTCGCCACAGGACGACCGTGGCGCGTCCACTCCATACCGCATGATCTGTGGGACAGTGACGGTGGCAGTCCACTCCCTTGTCGCCGCCAACCGTTCCCGGTTGGGCACGAGGTCGCGCCGCACCCACCACCCGGAGCGGTCATCGGTGAGGTGGATAGGCACGTAGTCGGCGGTCATCCGCGGGTCGGCCACGATCCCGGTGCCTTCCGACCAAAACCCGTGGGTCTCAATGAACGCCGGCCGCACCTTGTCGAACACGTAGGCCCGCAGGCCGGGCATGTCGCCGGCGCGCCAGAACTGGGCGATCGGAGCGGATGCGAGCCCGGCAAGGTCAACGATCTCGAAGCGGCTCGTCAATGCCGACCCGCCCACATCGGGGGTGACCAGGGTTCCGCCGGGGACGCCAAGGATGTCGGCGAACCCGTTTACTGAAGTGCCTATGTGCGCGACCGCGCACATAGGCACCGTCGGCGCCTTCCGGAACGTCTCAGCGGCGGACGCCCAGCCAAGGCCGGTCAACCCGACCGCCACGAGAGCGACCACCGCGACACCGGCCCGCGCGCGGGCGGCAAGCTGCGGTAGCACCCGGGCACCGGCCACGCTCGCGGCGAGCGCGGTGAGCGGCCACACCGGCGTGGCGAACCGGTACTCGCCCATCCAGTCGGCCTCCAGCACCGCGTACGCGGCTACAGCCAACCCGAGCGGCACCAACAGCACCGCCAGCACAGTCCGTCCGCGGCCGCGCTGCAGCATCGCCGCCGCGATCACCCCGACGACGAGCACGACGGTGAGCCACCCGGTGTAGGCGACTAGCTCCGACGGCCGCCCCAACTCCTCCGCCGTCGGGACACCCTGGGCCTTCGCGAGCGCCGTGTTCGGCAGGTACTCCCCGAACGTCGCCAGGCGCCAGGCGAGATAGGCGCCGGCCGGGACGGCGAACGCCAAGGTCGACACCACCACCGCCTGGGCGGCGCGGGAGACGCGGGCTGGCTGCAGGAGGACCAGCACCGCGACCGGGTACGCGGCCGCATAGATCAGCCCGTCGGGGCGGGTGAGCGCCGCCAGCGCGGCCAGCAGCCCGCACCCGACCGCGACCCGCCCCTCGAGCAGCCGTCGGGCGACCGCGGCCCAAGCCAGCAGCGCTGCGAGGGTCACCGCGGCCAAGGCGAGCAGCGGGTTCTCCAGCCCGGACGACACCCAGATCACGAATGACGGCACTGCCGCCGTCGCCGTCCCGGCGATCACTGTGAGCAGCACCGGCCGTCGGGACACCGCACGGGCGACCGTGTAGAACCCGGCGAACACCCCCGCGCAGCACAGCAGCGCGACGAACTTTGGAAACACCACGAGATCGGGCACCCCGAACCATGTGCCGCGGTCGAATAACCCCAGCCAGCGGCCCAGCACGAGGACCGCCAGCCACGCCGGGTTCGAGTAACCCTCCACCGGGTCGGCACCGGGCTGCAACACCGCTCCCTCACCGGTGGCGAGGGAGCGGGCGTAGGCGAAGGTGATCGCGGCGTCGTCGACGATCCACCGCCCGTACAGCTGCATTTGCAGCGCCACCAGCACGGTGGGGACCCCGACCGGGAGCAGCCAGCCCACCCAGGCATGGTGGGGCAGCGCTGCGGGAGCGGGTGGTGTGGCGCGGAGGCGTTCGGTGACCTCGACCATCCCGGCATCCTCCCCGACCCTCACCGGGAGAACACGGTCAGCCCTCGACGCCCACTGCGACACGGCGGCGCTGCCCACTCCATCCAAGACGGCCCGCACGCTATTCTTTGGCACCCGCGACCTGGCTGAAATCCGCCGGTTCATCGCCGAGTACTCGCCCGCCACCGGCCTGACATGCAAGCGCGGCGGCGCGAATCTGGCGAATCCTACGCCCAGGGCTAGGCTGCTCACTCCTCTACTAAGCGGTCTACGGAGCGCCACCGTCCTCAACAGCGTGTCTGGCGCGCGGCCCCCGCTCCTGGTTGCGACAGCTCCCGTAGAAGGAATGTCTCCCGGAAATGCTGCATGTCCGGGGTAGAGGTGTCCGTGGGCCCCGCCCAATGAACATTTCCGCAGAGATGCGATGCCATCTGGACACGCCTCCTGCACGGATAACCGCGCAGAACACCGGGCAGATCATCTACGAACAATGACGGCTGCGCGCACACAACCCCATCGAAAATACCTAGACCACACCCCAGGTTGCAGCCCAAAGAAACAGTACAACAAGACGCCTTGCTAATTGCGCCACCGGAGACTCCCGGAGTTCGGCGTTATTGCGGTCCGGACTCGCGGGAATGCGCTTGTCCACGCTGGCTGGGAGAGGTTCTCATCCCGAGTACCGTCCCACCCCTCACGGTGATTACCCATCAACCCTCGACGCAGCCTGCGAGAGCATCACGCGGTCAGCGGCTATGAGAGTGCGCTTGAGAAGGTGACGGCATGCGCCGTCTCATGTCAGATCCTCCATGCATGCTGTAGATGCCGCCTGAGGAGGGCCATGTCCGAGAAGCAGTACCGCGACAAGATCGCGACCATCAAGAAGCAGCAGGGGATCGAGGAGAAGGCTATGGCCAAGGCGCGCTCCGCGGCAGCCAAGCCCCGCGCCGACGGTGCGCTATGTGCATGAGCCTCGCACGGTGCCCTCGCCCAAGCCTGAGCAGCTGCGCGTGCTCTACCTCACCGCCAACCCCGAGCAGAATCTGCGGACCGATGCAGAGGTCCGTGGTGTCCAGGACCAAGTCCGCCGCGCGCTGCATCGGGACCTCATCACGATCGACTACCGTCCGGCAGCCACCTCAGACGATTTGATCGCCGGTCTCAACGACCTGCGGCCCCATGTTGTGAACTTTTCTGGCCACGCCGGTGACGCCGCGCTCCTGTTCGACAACGGCAGCGTGGAAGCTCCCGAGGGCCGAGATGTGCCGTATGACCTCCTCGCCCGCGCTCTGAATGCGACCGACATCGCCCCGGTGCTGGTCGTGCTCAACGGCTGCGACACCCTCGATGGTGCAGAGGTACTCCTGGGGTCGACCGCCGTGGTGGTGGCGCCGATATGTTGGCCGGTCGGCTGGAGCCCGACCCGAACCGTGTGCGCATCTTCTCCCCATTCGGCCTCGGTGTTCTTGACCTCGCTCTTGCTCGATTCGTGCATTCCGAGGCGGTCGGTCGAGGTATGGCTGTGGCCGTCGACGACTTCTTCCCCGCGTCCGTAGGTGGCATTGCTACGGGGTGAGAGTGGCCGTTCAGCAGTTCGACCACTCACCCCAGTCACAGGCACGGCTTCCGTTACGCGAGCCGCAGTGACGGGGACTGCGGTGCATGGCGCCGCGAAGTCGGGTTCGAGCTTCCGCGGTGCCAGCCCGGTGACCAGCAGTGCTCCCAGCATCAGTACCTACGCGATCGTCATCGGCTCTTTCGCTTCCAAGAGCTCGTCGCGGGATCGTCGATTCATGGTCTGATGCGGATCGATACGGTCCAGCGTCGTCAGGTCGGTACGACGGCGGCGGTGGGTTGCTGCAGGCGGCCTGCCCGGTCAAGCCCGCCGACTCCCGCGGCGCAGAGCAGACCGATGCCAGTCAGGGCCAGCCAGGGCAGCGCCGGCAAGCCAGTGGCCCGGCCCAGGTCCAGCGCGGTGCCGGTGAGCAGGTTCCCAAGCAGGATCCCGATGCCGCAGACGGTGTTGTAGAGGCCGTAGTGCGTGGCCACCAGCCGGTTGTCGGAGAGTGTGACGATGGTGTCCATCTCGAAGGGGAACACGATGATGGTGCCCAGGGCGAGCAGCGCTGCAGAGAGCACCAGCGGTGTCAGCAGCACCGCGGTGGGCAGTGTTCCGCCGTCGACGGTTGCGGTCGCGGTGACCAGCGGCGGGAGGAAAGACGCGGCCATCAGGCTCAGGCCAACCACCAGGCATCGACCGGGGCCCCAGCGGTTACGGCACCACGCTGTGATCCGCATCTGGCCGGCAATGGTGAGCAGCCCTGAGACTGCGAACAGGGCGGCCACTCCCATCGTTCCCACGACGCCGCTTCCGGCGAGGCGACGGACCTCCAGCGGTAGCGCAAGGTAGACCTGGAAAGCCAGCACGTAGCTGCCGATCATCGCGGTGGAAAACAGCACGAACGAGCGGTTCCCCAGTATTGAGCGCCACTGGGCTATCACCGAGCTTGCTGGGCCCTCGGAGGTGTCGCCGCCCCGGCGCTGCGGCAAAGCGCGCAGCTGCAACACACTGAGCACCGCAAACACGCCCGCCGCTACGGCACAGGTGAGGCGGAAGTCGACTCCGGTCAGGGCCAACCCCAGCAGCGGGCCGAGCAGAATCCCGGCCTGGTAGAAGATATTGAACAGCGCGAAGGCCTCGACCCGCCGCTCGCCGGCGTCGTGGGCGAGGTAGGCGCGGACAGCGGGGTTGAACAGCGCCCCGGCAAAGCCGGTGGCGGCTGAAGCCGCGATGAGGGCAGGCAACGAGTCCACCAGGCCCAGCAGTCCGAAAGCTGCGGTGCGCAGCACGCAGCCTGCCACGATAAGAGGTTTGTAGCCCAGTCGGTCGGCTAGTGTGCCGCCGATGAGGAACATGCCCTGCTGGGAGAAGTTCCGCACGCCGAGCACTAGGCCAACGACCCAGACGGCCAGCCCGAGATCGCCCGCCAGGTAGCCGGCGAGGTACGGGATGAGCATGTAGAAGCCAACGTTGATGCCGAACTGGTTAACTACCAGTAGCTGCACCGGCCGGTCAAAGGAGCGGAACTGCGCGATCGTGCGCATCAGCGAACCTCCTGCCCGGCTGTCGGGTCGAGCACGCGGCGACACCGGGTCCAGCGGGTGACCTCGCGCTCGAGGGGGTGGGCTATCTCATCAGGTTCAGTGGGAAGGTGTGCGGTCAGCAGCCCATGACGGTGGCAGTAGTCGTCGTTGAACACGGTGTCGAAGTAGCGCTGCGGGCCATCGGGGAAGACCGCGGCGATCCGCGCGTCCGGCTCTTCGGTGCGGGCCACCCAGCTCGCGACCAGGGCAGTGGCGCCCACACTCCAGCCGCCACTGGTGTACTGCGCGCTAGCCAGCAGTCGCGCGGCTCGTACCGCCTCACTGGGTGCAATCCAATGCACCTCATCCAAGGCGGCGTAGTCGATGTTGCGCGGGTAGATGCTGGATCCCAACCCGCGCATCAACCGCTTCCGGGCTGGCTGCCCGAAAATCGTGGAACCGACGGTATCGACGCCGATCAGGCGTAGGTGGGGAAAGAACTCGCGCAGCACCCGGCTCACGCCGGCCGAATGTCCACCGGTGCCCACCGAGCACACCAACACATCGACCCGACCCATCTGGGCCACGAGTTCCAGCGCCAGCGGCGCGTACCCAGCCACATTGTCCGGATTGTGATACTGGTCCAGGCCGAACGAGTCCGGGTGATCGGTTAGTAGTTCACCCACCCGCTGCCGGCGGGCCTCCTGCCAACCCCCGGTGGGATGTGGGTTGTCGACAACATCGATCCGTGCCCCGTAGGCGGTCAGCAGCCGGTGCATGATCGGTTCCATGCCCGGGTCGGTAACGAGGGTCACGGGGTGCTCGTAGGCAATGCCAGCCAACGCCAGCCCCAGGCCCAGTGTTCCACTCGTCGACTCGACGATCATCCCGCCTGGCGGCAGATCACCGCGCTCGCGGGCGCCCTTGATCATATGTAGTGCCGCGCGGTCTTTCATCCCGCCCGGGTTATGCCCTTCAAGTTTTGCCCAAAACCCGCGGCCCTCCGGGTTCAGCGGCCGGTCGATCCACAGCATCGGGGTGCTACCCACTGCACTGGCAACCGTTTCACAGCGCGGCGCGTAACCGGGAGTCAGCACCCGAGCCGGGGACGGGCTGGTGCGCCGCGCGTCGAGCGCGCGTTTAAGTAAGACCTCCATTGACCTGATCTCTCCTGGGAATGGGTGGCGAGGACGATGGCGCGCGGCAACGACCCGCGTCTGCCTACCGGCAGGCGATCAGGTCGTTGCGGTGGCGCGCATTACGTCCGCGCGACACACTCCGAGATCAGAATGTGACGTCCGGATGGAGACGATCGGGAAACCGGTGATGGCGGGCCTCGCCGCTGGAGGCCGAGCAGGACAAGGGCACTAGCCGCCGACCAGCCGACCGCGTCGGGGCCAATTTGGGTGTCCGCTTGATCGGCTACCCGGCGCGGCGCGGCGTATACCGTGTCGACGGCATCCTTATGCTGGTGACCAGCATTGTGGTGGCACTGGTGGCCTGCAGGTGCAATCGCCTTAGAGTCGCTGTGAGTGGACTCGTCGTGCGCATGGCTCGTCGTACCGTGAGCCGCGCCGTGCGCATGGCTCGTCGTACCGTGAGCCGCGCCGTGCGCATGGCTCGTCGTACCGTGAGCCGCGCCGTGCGCTTCGCCACCGGTACCAACTATGCAC
>DASVWA010000226.1:0-3637 GCA_036389855.1 Pseudonocardiaceae bacterium | reverse complement strand
TTGGACCAGCACCTTGCCACCCTCGGCGTGCACACCGTCGTGTTCGCTGGATGCAACTATCCGAACTGTCCGCGAGCGAGCATTTACGACGCCAGCGAACGCGACTACCGGGTGCTCCTTGCTTCTGACGCGATTTCTGGTGTCAAAAAATATCACTTGGAGGAAGCTGGAAGGATCGGCGCCGTTCATGCCGGCACCGACTCGATTATTCAGATCCTGACCCACGAGCCCAGTCCCTGAACTGACGCCATTCTCGCGAGTCATGCACGGAGTGCTAGGCGTCGTACTCGTCGTGCAGGCGCCACCACACGTAGGGCCGCGTCTGCGGCCACCCTTCGGGCGAGACCTCCCAGTCCTCCTGCCGCCCAAGCGGCGTCACGTCGAGGAAAGACCAGCTGCTGCCCAGCGCCTCAACGCCGCGCCCGGAGGTGAAGTAGGTGCGGAAGACCTTCGAGCCGTCACGAAGGAAGACGTTGAGTCCAAAACCGGTCGTGACACCGAAGTCGGCGTCAAAGCCGCTGGCAGCACAAGAGTACCAGGGAATCGTCCAACCCATGCGCTTCTTGAACGCCTCGATCTCCGTCGATGGCGCGCGCGACACCACGACCAACGAGGTGTCGCGGGCGTGCAGGTGGGCGAGGTGGCCGATGTTGTCGACGACCATCGAGCAGCCTGAGCAGGGATCGGCATCACCCGGCTGCAGCATGTGGTGGTAGACGATGAGCTGGCGGCGACCGTCGAAGAGGTTGAGCAAGCTCACCTCTCCGTCCGGACCTTCGAAGGTGTACTGCTTCTCGACCCGGACCATCGGCAGCCGCCGGCGCTGGGCCGCCAGCGCGTCCCGGGCCCGAGTGGCTTGCTTCTCCTTGACCAGCAGCGCCGCATGGGCGCTTTCCCACTCGGCTGGCGACACGACATGCGGAAGATTCATCGCGCTCTCCTGTCTGGTAGCTGAGGCCCGCAGTAGAGACCGGCCGCCGCGCGGAAACTCATCGGTTGCTACCAGAAAATCGGCTTGTGAGTCAGCGCGCCGCGGTGACCTCGACGTCCACCGGCGTGGTCACCCGGACCTGCCGGAGCATCATGAGCGTCCCGGCGATCGGCAGCAGGACCAGAGCGATCAGCGCGCCGCTGAGCCCCAACACCTCGCCGAGGCCTCCCACCATGGCGGCGCCGACGCCTGCACCGGCCAGGAACACCAACGTCGCCACGCCCAGCGCGACCCCGCGCTGTTCAGGCTCCACGGCGCCCGAGACACCAACGACCATCGCCGGTTGACCGATGCCGAATGCCACTGTCAGTGCCGCGACCGCAACTATCAGCAGCGGCGGTGTCCCGGTCACCGCGCCCAGCGCAGCGACGAGAAGCGCCATCACAGTGACCGGGCACGCCACGGCAAGGGTGCGATCCGGACCCCACCGGGGCAGTACCCAACGGGTGACGCGCGGCATGAGCAGGCCGAGCAGCGCGGAGGGCGCGAGGACCAGCCCGACACCCAGCGGCGACCAGCCCCGCGCGGCGAGGATCAGCGGTACCGCCACGAGCAACGCGAACCACCCCGACGGGATGGCCGCGGCGGCGAACGCGCTGCGCAGCACCGCCCCGTTGGTCACGATCGCCCGTGGCAGGAACCCGTCGGGCCGGGCCCGGATTCGGGCCAGCGCTGCCGGGACGCCGGTGACCACCAGCACCGCGCCCACCACGGCGACGGCGGCACCCGTGGACGGTGATTGGATGAGCAGCACCAGACCGGTGGCCGCGACCGCAACGCACACTGCGCCCGGCACGTCGAAGCGCTCTTTTCGGCCGTCGATGGGTGCCGCGCGCCAGAGCACCGGCAGCGCGAGCAGCCCGGCCACGGGGAGCACGAGGGTCCACCGCCAGCCGCCTGCCGCATCCACCGCTCCACCGAGCACGGGCCCGAGGCAGCTCAGCACGGACGCCGCACCTGTTACCCGACCCAGGGCGCCCGCTCTGGTGGCTCCATCCCAGCGGGCGCTGATCAGGGCCATGCCCAGGACCGGAACCGCGGCGGCGCCGACGCCTTGCACGACCCTGCCCGCAACCAGCCAACCGAACGAAGGCGCGACGGCAGAGACCAGCGCCCCGGTCGCCATCAGCACCACACCGGCGACGAGGGGACCGCGCACGCCGACGATGTCGGCAATGCGGCCGTGCACCGCGGTGAGCACTGCAAGGGCAACGGCGTACCCGCTGATCACCCAGGCCGCACTTGCCGCCTCTACCCCGAGCCCCGCCGCCAGTTCGGGCAGCGCAACAGACACGGCTGACGTGCCGGTGCCCGCGAGCCCGAACAGCATCCCGATGACGGTGGCGACCCGAACCGCCGCCTTCGGATCGCCGTCCACCTCACGGCCAACCCCCAACGCAGTGGTGGCATTCCGGCAGAGGCCTTCACCCGGGGCACGGTGAGGTCGACCGTGGCGATCCGATCGTGGCAGAGAGCTGGCGTGCAGAGCTGGTGGACACGACCGCCAGGCCAGCTGACACGCAGCGCTGGTACGGCTTCAGCGTGTTTCTGCCCAGCGCGGTTTGGCAGCAGCCCGACGCCGTCGGTGCAGTGATCAAAACTGCCGGCGTGCCCGAGGAAGTCTGCCACTTCGAGGGACCGCACGGGTGGTGGAGAGCCAGGAGCAGGCCGTCTCGGTGATCCTCACCCGCGAAGTGCAGCCGGGAGACGTGCTGGTGGTGCGCTATGAGGGTCCAGCAGGCGGGCCCGGCATGCAGGAGATGCTGCACCCAACGGCGTTCATCAAGGGTGCGGGGCTGAGCAAGGTGTGCGCGCTGGTGACCGACGGCAGGTTCTCCGGCGGCTCGTCGGGCGTTGCCGTCGGGCACATCTCCCCGGAGGCGGCCGCGGGTGGCGTGATCGGACTGGTCGAGAACGGGGATCGGATCGTGATCGACGTGCGGGAGCGGGCGTTGCGGCTGCTGGTTGACGACGACGTGCTGGCCGAGCGGCGGGCGAAGATGGACGCGTCCGAGCGCCCCTAGCAGCCGGTGGACCGGCAGCGCCCGGTGGCCAAGTCGCTGCGCGCGTACGCCCGGATGGCCACCTCTGCCGCCACCGGCACAGTCCGCGACCCCGACTGCTGACCCGCTGGTCGCCCCACCGCATCCGAGCAATGGGCGGCAGCAGCCGACCGGCCATCTCGATGATCGTGACGTCTCGGGCACTGGTCTGTTCCTGGAGCAGTTCCTGGAATGGCGCCGGGGCGGGCCACGGCGCTGGGC
Source organism: Pseudonocardiaceae bacterium (assembly GCA_036389855.1). GTDB lineage: Bacteria > Actinomycetota > Actinomycetes > Mycobacteriales > Pseudonocardiaceae. Next base: position 382 of record DASVWA010000226.1, on the reverse strand, counting down.
CGGTACGGCCGCGTGCTGGCCGACCTGCGTCCAGCACGGCAACCATGGTCGCCACTCGATGTCGGCAAAGCCTTACAAGGCCTTCGCACCGCGGGAATGCGCGCTGACCTAAATACCGGGTGGGGGTAGATGTAATACCCCTAGGGGGTTACGATGGAGTCGGCGACTACAGACGTGGGGAGGCGACCGATGAACTCGCCTGCCAAGCTCGGCGGTTTCGCCTTGGTGGTCATCCTCGCGCTCGGTGGCGCGTACAGCATCGGCCAGGCGACCGGCCCGGTAGGCGCCGCGGCGGACACCGCCCACGGTGGCCAGCACGGTCCCGCAGCGACGCCGGCCAGCGGCGAGCTGCCCGCGGGCGGGCTGATGGTTGCCCAGAACG
>DASVWA010000225.1:0-2136 GCA_036389855.1 Pseudonocardiaceae bacterium | reverse complement strand
TGCCACCCGCGGTGTGGCTCAGATGCGCAACCTCGCTATGCCGAAGTTTCGTGATCTTGGAGCTTGTGTCTATAGGATGACCTGCGTGGACAGGGCTGAGTCGACAGAATTGTAGACAGGATTTTCGGCGAGTCGGCTTGGTTCGGTGAGGGAGCTTGTGGCAGGCTGACCCCATGGGTCGGCAGGCGTCGGGCGGGATGCATGTAGACAGGGTGCGAAGCCGGTACACGGTGGCGTCCGGGGAGACCCGGGAGTATGTGTCGCACCTGTTGCGCCGGTCGTTTCGCAAGCCCGACGGCACGGTCGGCAAGCAGACGTTGGCGAACTTGTCGATATTGCCGGTGGCGGCGGTCGACGCGATCGAGGCGGTACTCAAGGGCAAGACGCTGGTGGATGCTGAGGCGGCGCTTGAGGTGACCCGGTCCCGAGGGCACGGGCATGTCGCCCTGGTGTGTGACCAGGCCCGCCAGTTGGGCTTCCCGCAGATCCTGGGCCCGGCGTGCCGCGAGCGGGACTTGGCGTATGCGTTGATCGTCTCGCGGGTGGTGCGGCCCAAACCCAAGCTGTCCACCCTGGCCTGGTGGGACGACGTCACCCTCGGGGCGGACCTGGGTGTGGCCGGGGCGTCGCGTGATGAGGTGTATCGGGCGATGGACTGGCTGGGCGTCCGTCAGGACGCCATCGAGGCACAGCTGGCCGGTCGGCACCTGGCTGAGAGCGGCATGGCGATGTTCGATCTGTCCTCGTCCTGGATGGAGGGCAGCCACTGTGGACTGGCTGCACGCGGTTACTCCCGGGACGGCAAGAAGGGCAAGCTGCAAATCGAGTACGGGCTGCTCACCGACGAGGTGGGACGGCCGGTCGCGATCCGGATGTTCCCCGGCAACACCGCCGACCCGACCGCGTTCATCGAGGCAGTCGACCTCGTGCGCGACAAGTTCGGCCTGACGCAGCTAACCCTGGTGGGCGACCGCGGCATGATCACCTCGGCGCGGATCGAGGCGATCAAGGATCTGGGTGGCCTGTCCTGGATCACCTGCCTACGGGCCCCGGCGATCAAGGCGTTAGCCGCCGATGACGGACCACTGCAAATGAGCCTGTTCGACACCCACGACCTGGCTGAGATCACCCACCCCGACTACCCCGGCGAGCGCCTGATCGCCTGCCGCAACCCAGCCCAGGCGCAGCTACGCACCGCCAAACGCGACAGCATGCTGACCGCCACCGAGGCCCTGCTGGCCACCATCACCACCCGGGTGCAGGCCGGTCGGCTGGCTGGCGCCGACGCCATCGGGGTCGCCGTCGGCAAGGTCATCGACCGATACAAGATGGCCAAGCACCTGTCCTACCAGATCACCGACGCCACCCTGACCTACCAGCGCAACCAGGCCAGCATCACCACCGAAGCCGCCCTAGACGGCATCTACGTCATCCGCACCAGCGTGCCCGCCGAGCGGCTCGACGCCCCCGCCGCGGTCACCGCCTACAAGGCCCTCGCCCACCTCGAACGCGACTTCCGCAACATCAAGACCGACGATCTGGACCTGCGCCCGATCCACCACTACCTCGGTGACCGGGTCCGTGCCCACGTGCTCATCTGCATGCTCGCCCAATACCTGACCTGGCACCTGCGGCGCACCCTGGCACCCCTGACCTACACCGACCAACACCCACCCCAGCGCGACAACCCCGTCGCACCCGCCACCCGATCAACACACGCCAACGGCAAAGCCAGCCGCCACACCGACGACCACGGCATTCCCCTGCACAGCTTCCGCGGCCTGCTCGACCACCTCGCCACCCTGACCCGCAACACCATCACCCTCGGCGACCGCACCTTCGACAAGATCACCCTGCCCACCCCCACCCAACACCACGCATTCCAACTCCTCGGCGCCCCCATCCCGCTCACCCTCACGTAGACAGAACCCAAACGACGCCCTCCGAAGAAACCCCTGATCAACGGAGTGTTCTTCTGCTCAAGATCACGAAACTTCGGCCTAGGGGCGTTGCGCCGCACAGCTCGGCTTGGTCGATGGGGCCTGTCAAGTTAACGGTGTAACTGGATCTTGTGGGGGTGTTACTTTCGTCCGGCGGACAGGCGTCCGTCGAAGGTGATCTCGAAGGCGTTGAGGG
>DASVWA010000224.1:0-5640 GCA_036389855.1 Pseudonocardiaceae bacterium | reverse complement strand
GAAGTGAGCGTCCCATTGCGAGTCAGCTCTTGCACCGCCGGAACCGGGTGGGGATCGGAGAAAAGCGTCGGGTCGCCGTAGTCGGCTATCCGCCCAGTGGGGTCGACGACCCAGCACGAGGCCTCAAGCGCGATACCGTTGGGGTCGTTGAAATAGATCGAGCGCAGGAAGCCGTGGTCGACGACGTCGGTGACTTCGCAGCCATGCGACTTAAGCCGGGCGCGCAACTCCTCCAAGGCGTGCTCATCAGGAAGGTTGAAGGACAGGTGATCGAACTGCGTCTTGCGCCGGTCCGGCACCCCTGCCGGTACCTGGAACCGTTCCACGGCAATGCTGTGGTATTCGAAAAACGCCACGGTCTGCTCGTCACCGAACTCAAAGAAATAGTGTCGGAAGGATTCGGTGCCCAGGTGTGCGACGAGCCGCGCCCCGAGCACACCGTGCCAGAACCGTGTGGTGGCGTCCATGTCGTTGGTGATCAGGGCGAGGTGGTTGATGCCCCGCCAGAAGGGCCTAGCGTTCTCATTCATGGTTCAAGTCTAGGAGCGCACCGGACCGTATTCCAGCCGTGGACGGCACCTAGGTCGTCGGCCAACGCGTCGAGGTCGGCCTAGGCTACGCCAGCCCCATCGTCATCATCGAGATCAACGGGACCGCCTACAGATCTACGACGAGCCGGACCGGTTGATGGGAATCGTGCCCCGCATCAGCCCTGCCATGTGCCGGTCAGGTCCTTCGGAGCCTGCTTCCTGCGTGCCATGGGAGGCGTGTACGCAGCAGAATTGGACAATTAGTTGGACAGAGATCGACCGAAGATCACGGAAACGAGCATTCGGGGCTGGTTATCCCTGAAGCCTCCTGGACAGGGCCCGCCCGCGGACGATGAAAGGGGTACCTCGCGATGACGCCATCGCCGTGGGTGGCGCCGCCCTCGACGCGCTCGCCGGCGACCAGCACGTCGAGCTGCGCCTGCGGTTGCCCGCGCCGCGGTGGTCGCTGGGCGCTGGAGGGCGGCCAAGGGCCGGAAGTCACTTCACTTTGGCGCGGCGACCGACCCCGGTTAGCCTCGGATTTATGAGCGTTGCTTCCCGGCTGCTGTTCGCGTTCGACAACTCCTATGTGCGTGAACTGGAGGGCCTGTACGAGCCCTGGCAAGCGACACCGGCGCCTGCACCCCGGCTGTTGGCGCTGAACGAGGAGCTGGCCACAGAGCTGGGTGTCGATGCCGATGCGCTCCGAGCACCTGACGGTGTCGCCGTCCTGGTCGGCAACGCCACGCCCGACGGAGCGTCGCCGGTCGCGCAGGCCTACGCCGGCCATCAGTTCGGCGGGTTCGTGCCCCGTCTCGGCGATGGCCGAGCGCTCCTGCTCGGCGAGGTGCTCGACGTGTACGGACGTCGTCGTGACCTGCACTTTAAGGGCTCGGGACGCACGCCGTTCGCACGAGGCGGTGATGGGAAGGCACCCGTGGGCCCGATGCTGCGCGAGTATGCGATCGGCGAGGCGATGCACGCGCTAGGCATCCCCACTACCCGCGCGCTCGCTGTGGTAGCGACCGGCGATCACGTCGTGCGGGACACGGTGCTGCCCGGCGCGGTGCTCACCCGTGTCGCGGCGAGCCACATCCGCGTTGGCACGTTCCAGTACGCAGGAGCGCACGATGGGCCGACGCTCGTGCGGCGCCTCGCTGATTACTCAATCGCGCGTCACCACCCCAGTGCGGTGCAGGCGGAGAACCCGTATCTCGCGTTTTTTGAGAGCGTCGTCGACGCCCAGGCATCGCTGGTCGCTCGCTGGATGCTCGTCGGGTTCATTCACGGCGTCATGAACACCGACAACATGACGATCTCCGGCGAGACCATCGACTACGGTCCGTGCGCGTTCATGGATGCCTTCGACCCCGCCACCGTGTTCAGTTCGATTGATCACGGCGGCCGCTACGCATACGGCAACCAGCCCCACATCGCGCAGTGGAACCTGGCACGGTTGGCCGAGACATTGCTTCCTCTGTTCCACGTCGAGACGGATACGGCACTTGCGGCGGCCACCGACGTGCTGCAGTCGTTCCCCGACCGTTACGACGAGTACTGGAGCCAGGGAATGCGCGCCAAGTTGGGTGTGGTAGATGCCCAACGATCCGACGGCGCGCTGATCGACGACCTGCTGGCGCTGCTGCATGTACAGAGGGTCGACTTCACCTCCTGCTTCCGGGCGCTGTCGTCGGCAGCGCGCGGAGATACTGCACCTGCGCGATTGCTCTTCACCGAACCCTCCGCCTTTGACGCGTGGGCGGACCGTTGGCGGGCACAGCTGTCGTCCCAAGCGTTTGACCCACGGGCGATCGCGGAAGCGATGGACCGGGTCAATCCTGTTTACATCCCGCGGAACCACCAGATGGAGGAGGCGCTGGCCGCGGCGAGTGCTGGGGACCTAGGACCGTTTGGACGACTACTTGACGTGCTGGCGCAGCCGTTCAACGAACGACCCGGTCTGGAGCCATACGCCGCACCCGCGCCGCCCAGCTTCGGCGCGTATCGCACGTTCTGCGGTACGTGACTACGCGCCGGCCCACCTGGTCAACTTGATCCCGGCGTCTTTGTTCGCCAGCTCCGCTGCAGCGGTGCATCGTACGGTGGGCTACCGAGCGGTTCAGCCGTCCGCGCAGCCGCACCTCAAGGGAGCTGTCGATGGTTGACCTCGGTCCGGAGGTAAGCACAGCCAGTGGCGTGGTGCGCGGATGGAGGGCGGAAGGGTTCGTGGTTTTCCGGGGCATTCCCTTCGCCCAGCCGCCGGTGGGTGCTCTGCGCTTCGCTGCGCCACAGCGGCCTTCGCCGTGGGAAGGCGTACGGGACGCGACGGAGTTCGGCCCGGCACCGCCGCAGTCTGGACCACTGCGCGCGGGCGCGATCCCGGGCACGGACTGGCTCACCGTCAACGTCTGGTCCCCGGACCTGGGTGTTGCCAGGTTGCCGGTACTGGTGTGGATCTACGGCGGAGCATATATGTCCGGATCTTCCAGTGACCCGGGATACGATGCGGCGTTGATCGCTCGTGGGGGTCTGGTTGTGGTGACCTTCAACTATCGGGTGGGTGTGGAGGGCTTCGCGCAGCTGGGGGACGCCCCGGCCAACCGTGGGTTGCTGGATCAGCTCGCTGCTTTGCAGTGGGTGCGGCACAACATCGCCGCTTTCGGTGGCGACCCCGAGCGGGTGACCGTGTGCGGGCAGTCGGCCGGGGCCGGGTCGATCGCGACGCTACTGGCTATGCCGATGGCGGTGGGCCTGTTCCGCCGGGCGATCGCCCAAAGCGTGTGTGGGACCTACTACACCCCAGCTCTCGCGGCGGACATCGCCACCGCTCTGGCCGCACGGCTGGGTACCGCGCCCACGGTGGCCGGACTCGCCGCGAGCGACCCGAAGCGCCTGGCCGATGAGGTCGACCTGCTCAGCTACGAACTACCCGCGTACGCCGACCGGTGGGGGCGGGCGGCGCACGCGGGGCTCCTGTTCTCGCCGGTGGTTGACGGCGAGGTGGTGCCCGATGTGCCCTGGCGGCTGCTGGCCGATGGCCGCGCGACCAGTATCGAGGTGCTGACCGGCCACACCAGGGACGAGTTCCGGCTGTTCCTAGCCCTGGCCGGACGCCGCGGAAAGATCACCGAACAAGACACCACCACCGCCCTGCGGATCCTTTCCCCGGGAGTCGATGGCGAGCTGGCGTATCGCAGCGGCTACCCGCACGCCGGCGCCGAGGCCCTATATGAGCTGGTGTACTCCGATGCGCTGTTCCGAATGCCCACGCTGCACCTGGCTGAAGCGCACACCGCTGCGGGTGGCACGGCCTTCCTGTACGAATTGCGCTGGGCCGCACCGGCGCAGGGTGGCGCGCTGGGCGCCTGCCACGGCCTGGATGTGCCACTGCTTTTCGGCACCTTCTCCACTCCCTTCGGCCGCGTCCTGCTGGAGGAGCAGGACGCGGCCGAGGCGCTCACCCTCGCCGCCGAGATCCGCCGCGCCTGGACGGCGTTCGCCGCCCACGGTGATCCCGGCTGGTCTGCCTACCAGGCCGACCAGCGGCTCACCCGCCTGCTCGACGTTAGCCCCAGCACGGCGTCCTACCCGGAGGAGGCATCCCGACAGATCTGGAATGGACACCACCTGGATCCGTTTGACCTGCTTTGACCACACGCTGGATTCTTATCTCTCTGGCTGGGCTCCGCGGGCGACCCCTAACCGAGCTCTTACTCCCTCAGATGAGCGTCTTCACGAACCAGTGATCGGCGTACGGGCTGTTGCTGAAGGCGGGCACTCGGGTGTGTGCGTGAAGGGCCAACCAGCCGATCCAACATCTCCCCCGGAAAGCTCGATTGGTCACTGTGCCCTCGGAGCGAAACGCCTGATACCGCCATGAGCTGGGTGAGCGTCACGACTACGGATCACTAGGTGGGCGGTGTGCTAGTGGGACATTTTGGTGTACTCATTGATGCCCATCTCATCGAAGGCCACGCTCACCGTCCGGCACGCCAGTCCACTCGTGTCAATTGAGCCTGTCTGGTAATTCTTCAGTACGGGGCGAGCTAGCCGGATGGACGTCCGATGGGCTATGAAGGGCAACGTTCTACCGAAGACCGCCGTGGCGGCCAGTTGACGGCGCGCTTGGTCATGCTCGCGTTGACGATCATATTGCTTGGCACTGCCGGCGGGCTGGCCGACGCACGTCAGAACACCGCACAGCGTCAAACGCGGGTGCAGGAACTCACGACTGCGGTGTTGGCCGGAACCGCCACCCAAACTTCCCTCGATGAAGCCCGGGCGCAGCTCGCTGCATCGTTGGACCGAGAGAAGGTGATCCAGGCCCGAATCGACGAGGTTGCACTCACCGGCCGGGTGGGACCGCACGCCCAGCTGCTGACACCGTCCTATCCGCTGCCCGGCCCGGTGAGCCCGCAGCCGCTGATCGCCGCCGGAACGGGTGCGCTGGTCGGATTGCTCATTGCTGGCGGGGCGATGGCGGTAGGCGCCGGGCGTCGGACGAAGCTGTGAGGGGCCCGCTGTGACCACTGCGAGCAGGCGGTGATCACATCCATCCGTTCCCTGGCGTTTGTCGCGACACCACCTTCTCAGACCGCGTCCGAGGCGCGACCGCACCAGCCGTACCGCGATTGTCCATTGCGGACGGCCTGTCAATCAGCCCGACGGCGTGCGTGAAGAACCGGCGGAGCTGGCGGATCTATGTTTATCCTTCGCTCACGTCGGGTAATCAGCAACGAGTGCCCATCAGGTGGTCGGCAGTCTAAGGAGTCAGAATTGCAGGAGCAGAATATCAGCTAGGGACCTTACTGGCAGGCCGGGAGTGGCCTTTGATGCCGAAAAGCTAGAAGAGTCCGAGCAGTCAGGAGTCCCCCATCGGGGACCAATACCCTACCAATGAAGGCGATAATGATATCAAAGAAAGTGGGGGAAGTGCGGATCTTGAGTTTCTTAAGAAGGGGTAAGTGCTTCTGCGATTATATCTCTTTATTGCCACGTGACGGCGATGCCGGCGGAGGTGCACCATGAGCCAGGACCAGTTCACCCAGCAGGATCCTACGGAGCAGCACGCAGCGCCGGGCAGCGGTGATCGTACGGTGGAGTATCCAGG
>DASVWA010000223.1:0-2546 GCA_036389855.1 Pseudonocardiaceae bacterium | reverse complement strand
CAACGCGGAGAAGGGCTTCGGCTTCATCTCCGTCGACGGGGGTGGCCCCGACGTGTTCGTCCACTTCTCCGCCATCCAGGGTGACGGCTACCGCAGCCTGGACGAGAACCAGCGCGTGGAGTTCGAGTCAAGCCAGGGTCCTAAGGGCCCGCAGGCGGAGTCGGTCCGCGCCATCTGAGCGTTTCCTCCGCGGCCCCGTACCAGCCTGGTGCGGGGCCGCGTTGCGTGTGCCGACTGTCGGTAGCCGGAGCTAGTCTCGCGGGCGTGACCGCCGAAGACCCGCGTGCAGGGTCGAGCATTGTGACCGAAGGACTTGGGACCGAGCCGCCAGCCGAGGTCCGGGCCGAGTACGGCGAGCTCGCCGAGACCGTGCGCGCGCACCAGTTCCGCTACTACGTGCTGGACGCGCCCACGATCTCCGATGCCGAGTTCGACGGACTGTTCCGCCGGCTGCAGGCGCTGGAGGAGCGGTGGCCGGCGCTGGCCACACCCGACTCACCGACACAGCTGGTCGGCGGCGGCTTCAGCACCGAGTTCGCCGCGCACGACCACCTCGAACGGATGCTCAGCCTGGACAACGCCTTCGAGGTCGACGCGCTGCGGGCCTGGGCCGACCGGGTCGCTCGTGAAGTGGGTGCCGAGGTGCACTACCTCGCCGAGCTCAAGATCGACGGATTGGCGGTGAACCTGCTCTATGAGAACGGGCGCCTGGTCCGCGGCCTGACCCGTGGTGACGGGCGCGCCGGCGAAGACATCACGCTCAACCTGCGCACTCTCGACGACATCCCGGACCGGCTGCACTCGGGCACCGAGTACCCGGTGCCCGAGCTGCTCGAGGTACGCGGAGAGGTGTTCTTCCGGCTCGCCGACTTCGCTGAACTCAACGCCCGGCTCGTCGAGGCGGGCAAGGCTGCCTTCGCCAACCCCCGCAACTCCGCAGCGGGCTCGCTGCGGCAGAAGGACCCGCGGGTGACCGCGACCCGCCGGCTTCGCATGCTCTGCCACGGTCTGGGTCGGCGGCGCGGGTTCGAGCCGGCCCGCCAGTCACAGTCCTACGAGGCGTTACGGGCCTGGGGGCTACCGGTGTCCGAGCACACTCGGCTGCTGTCCACGATCGACGAGCTGATCGAGCACATCGCCTACTGGGGCGAGCACCGTCACGACCTGGAGCATGAGATCGACGGTGTGGTGGTGAAGATCGACGAGGTACCGGCGCAGCGCCGCTTGGGCTCGACGTCGCGGGCGCCGCGCTGGGCGATTGCCTTCAAGTATCCACCCGAGGAGGCCACCACCAAGTTGCTGGACATCCGGGTCAACGTCGGGCGCACCGGGCGGGTCACCCCATTCGCCTTCATGGAGCCGGTGACCGTCGCAGGGTCGACGGTGTCGCTGGCGACACTGCACAACGCCGACGAGGTGCGCCGCAAGGGGGTGCTCATCGGGGACACGGTGACGATCCGCAAGGCGGGCGACGTGATTCCCGAGGTGCTCGGCCCGGTGGTGGACCTGCGCAGCGGTGACGAGCGCGAGTTCGTGATGCCGACGCACTGCCCGGAATGCGGCACGGCGCTGCGCCACGAGCGGGACGGCGACGTCGACATCCGGTGCCCCAACGCGCGTTCCTGCCCGGCCCAGCTCCGGGAGCGGATCTTTCACGTCGCGGGCCGCGGTGCCTTTGACATCGAGGTGCTCGGTTATGAGGCTGCGGTAGCGCTGCTGGCGGCGGGGGTGGTGCACGACGAGGGGGACATCTTCACCCTCGACGAGACTGAGCTGCTGAAGGTGGATCTCTTTCGCACCAAGGCGGGAAACCTATCCGCCAACGGGCACAAACTGCTGGCCAACCTGGAGATGGTGAAGGACCGCCCGCTGTGGCGGGTCCTGGTGGCGCTGTCAATCCGGCACGTCGGCCCCACCGCGGCGCAGGCACTGGCCCGGGAGTTCCGCTCACTGGACGCGATCCAGGCCGCTGATGAAGACGCTCTCGCTGCAGTGGACGGGGTGGGTCCGACGATCGCGGCTGCGGTGCGGGAATGGTTCGAGGTGGACTGGCACTGCGAGGTGGTCGCGAAATGGCGCGCCGCCGGGGTGCGAATGGCGGAGCAGCTCGACGACACGGTCCCGCGTCACCTGGAAGGGCTGTCCATCGTGGTCACCGGCTCACTGGACGGGTTCTCCCGGGATGAGGCGGTCGAGGCGATCGCCGAGCGGGGAGGCCGGGCCGCCGGGTCGGTGTCGAAGAAGACTGCCTTCGTCGTCGTCGGGGAGGCGCCTGGCTCGAAGTACGACAAGGCCGTGGCACTCAAGGTGCCGGTGCTCGACGAGGGCGGGTTCCGGGTACTGCTGGCTGATGGGCCCGAGGCTGCCCGGGCAGTGGCGGTATCACCAGCGGGGGAGGAGCCTCCGGGATGAGCATGCTGCGCGAGCTGCTCGATGAGCTGACCGAGCAGTTGGAGCCGCCAGACGAGGACATGGTGGCCGAGGCCGGGGGGACTGACTGCGCTCCTTCCGGACGCAGGCGGTGCTTGTCGCGGTGGAGCGGTTGG
>DASVWA010000222.1:0-36207 GCA_036389855.1 Pseudonocardiaceae bacterium | reverse complement strand
CTGGGTGGCTACGAGGTCGCCGACGACCTCGCGCTGTGTTGCGAGTAACTGCTCAAAAGGACCATAGGCAGAGGTCAGAGCGGTGGAGTCGACCTGGCGGGCCAAATCGGCCCACACCTGGACCGACCTCAGCGAGGTGTCCAGCCCTTGACGCACGAGCTGGGTCATTGAGTCATGCGCGCGCTGGGTGATCGGACCTGCGGCGTCATGGACCGGGCGCGGGCCGCGGTCGTCACCAACGTCGGTGACTCGTTGGTCGTCTTTAATGTGCGTAAGCATGTATCGGTGCTCCCGGGTCTCGGGGATGCCGTATAAACCGTCCACGCCCCACCCTCCTCGTGATCGGCGCAGCCTGCAACCACCTACAATAAAATCGGGGTAACATTTAAAAGATCCGCTGATGACAGTACGTCACAACTTTCGTCGCCAGTGGACGACTTTACTGGTAGGGCCGCTGGTGATGTCCATCCGGATTTACCCGTGGGCGCAGCGGCTGCTGCGGACCGGCCGCATCGACGACCCCTCGGATCAGATGGTGGTCAGCAGACAGCTGGCACACCGGGTCCGTCCGGGCGGCATCACCGGTGAGCTGGAAGGCTTGGCACCGGCAGCCGCCGAAGTCGACCTCCTTGCGCGGGCAGCTGCGGCACGGCTCAGGCATCCACCCCGATCCCCGGAACCGGGTGAACGCCGCGGAGTGGTGCCAGATCGCGCGCAGTGAGCGCTCTCGCACGTTGTCGATGTCCAGCCCGGTGATCTGCCCTGCGGCCGGGCACGGCAACACCCGCCCGTCGGGTGCGATGATGATGTGCCGCCGTCCCCAGCCGTGCATGCACGGTTTCGGGTAAGGCTCGTGGTAGTCCGCGACGACGTAAAGGATCTCAAGGGTGTCACCGTGCGTCGCTCGCGCTTGGGTCACGGCATGCTCGGCAGCGACGGCCTGTTCGCGCGTCGGCAGCAGCGCTGACCGGTTGAGTAAAGCCCAGCCGTAATACTGCGTATGCGCCAGCTCGAGCCGGTCGGCACCCAGCGCGGCGGCGAGCTCCACCAGCGGGCCGATCCGGCTGATGTTCCCACGATGCAGCACGACGTTGATCGTCAGCGGCAGTGCCAGCGCCGTGACCACTCGGGCAGCCGCGATCTTGCGGTCCCAGACGCGGGCACCGGCCACCTCGTCGGCCGCCGTGCGATCGACGTCCTGGATGCTGAGTTGGACGTGGTCGAGCCCAGCCTGCACGAGCTCGGTCGCACGCCGCTCGTCGAGGCCCACCCCGCTGGTGACCAGGTTGACGTAGAAACCGAGATCGCGGGCCCGTGCGACCAGCTGGGTCAGGTCGGGGCGGGCCAGCGGCTCGCCCCCAGTGAGGTGCAGTTGCAGGACGCCGAGCTGCCGAGCCTCCTCCAGCACGCCCAGCCACTCCTGCAGCGTCAACTCCGCTGTTTGCTCAACGGCAACGGGATTGGAGCAGTACGGGCAATGCAGCGGGCAGCGGTAGGTCAGCTCGGCGAGCAAGCCCAGCGGCCTATCCATTGCTGGCCACCAGCAGGCCCTGGGCAATCAGATCACGCAGCAGCGACATGACGTCCTCAACCGCGACGTCGTCGTACGCCTCGCCGATCGACTGCAGCAGGTCGGCCACACTGTGGTTGCCGTCGCACTGCCGGACGACGGCAGCCGCCGTCTCGTTCATCATGAGCACGCCCTCAGGGAACAGCAGCACCGTCTCACCACTGAGCGGATCGGTCCCGGCGCGCACCCCGCGGCGCAGTTGCGGCCGGTCGGTGAGCGCCAACGCCGCCATCATCGAAGCAGAGCATGCTCGATCGCGTCGAGGATGCTCCACAGCACATCGGTCTTGAACGCCAGCGCACGCAAGGCGGTGTCCTGGCTTTCCCTGGACGTACAGTGCGACAACACGATATCTAGCGCGTCTGCGCATTCTAGGCGGGCCTGGCCTATCCGCGAGTCAAAGTAGACTAAAGCGTCCTGGTCGATCCACGGGTAGTATTTCCGCAACGCGGTTGTCCGTGCCGCCATCGCCTGCGGTGCGAACAACTCGGTCAATGACGACGCGATACCTTCGATCCATGGCCTGGTCCGAGCAAAGGAGACATAGGAGTCGACTGCGAAACGCACCCCCGCCAGTAAATGCAGTTCGTCGATGACCTCCGCTCGGTTCAATCCGACCGCATCAGCCAGCACGAGCCAGCGGGCGCAACCACCATCGCCGTCGGTGGTGCCGTCATGATATGAAATTCGCGGAAGCCACCGCCGGCGGACCTCTGGCAACGGGCAGTTCGCGATGATGGCCGCGTCCTTCTGCGGCAGACTCCGCTGGTAATACCACCGGTTGGCCACATAAGCCCGTAAGTGAGCAGGATCAAGCTCACCGGCGGCCATCCGCTGATGAAAGGGATGCTTGTCCCAGTAACTGCGCTGTTGCGCGCGCAGCATGCCCTCGAAGTCGTCCCGGTTCAATGCTGGCAGGTGTTCATTCATCTTTCCCCCTCTGCTGATGGCTCGGCCCGCAAGCGGGTCTCGGTGCTGCGGCTCGTACTAGGTTCACAGCTCGTATTGGGCACCGTCCTCGGCGATGCTGGCGTCGGCACTGGCCAGAAACGCCCGTTCGGGCCCGTCCTCGAACAGCATCGGATTGGTGTTATTGATATGGGTGTATACCACTTGGGCCCCGGTTGGAGTCCCGGTGTGAGTGCCCGCCGGTTGGCCAAGCAGGCGGAGGCTGCCGTCGGCACCGCTGACGGGCAGGTGGCCCATCGAGCGGGCCGTCGCAGTGCCACGGCCCTGCTGGCTCATCTCGTCATCGACCCAGAAGGTGCCGTCCACGAGGACCAGGTGGGCTTGGTCAATGTGTGCGCGCGCAGCGTCGTCGAGCGCTGCGACCGAGGGCAGGAACACCATCGAGCGAGCGGTGCGCTCGTCGGTGATCCGGTAACCGATAACCACACCGGAATCCAGGCCCCCGCCTTCTGGAACGCCGCCGCGCGCGTAACGGGGAAGCCGGCCACAGCTGGCATCGAAGGGCTCACACCAGATTGGCGATGCGGCACCGTCTCGATACCGCAACGCGAACCGCTCCCCGGGGCGAACCTCATACCAACGGATCACCGTGTAGCTCTCCAACGTCGGGAGCATCCCGCAGTGGGTCAGCAGCGCTCGCACCGCCGCGGTTGCGTACACGTGCAACTCGCCGGCCTGTCGAAGCGACAGCAATCCCAACGTGTGGTCGAGCTCGGCATCGGTGAGAAAAAGGCCATGTATGGGTGCAGTGGACTGGCCCGCTGCAGGCCATAGGTCAGCACATTCACCCAGTGCGGCGTCGAGGTCTGGCCCAGCATTGCCAAGAAACCACTCGCCTGCACCGTCGCCAACGGCGATGGTGCAAGACCGTCGCCGAGCCACAGGGCGTGAGCCAGACCGCGTGGCGTCACATACCGGGCATCCGCAGTTCCATTGCGGTACTCCACCGCCGGCCGCAGAGCCTAGAATGCGAACGAACATCGCGACGTCATCTGGTTACCCTAGCGTCGAGCCACGTACATCGTTACTTCCATGGGCGTCTCTAGCCGTTCCCAAGTTGGTGCCACCCACTGCCGGCGTACACGTGGCGCGCTTTGTGCGGATTCCTCGAGTGGCCCACGGGCATCACTGACAACACGACTTTGTTGACCGGCAATTGCAGTCATATTTGACCTCCGCTGCACCTGAGACTGGCCCAGGTAATCAGTGCGAACTCTTTTTATGATTACAAATAGAGACTTTATGGTGGCAGAGCGTGTCGACCGATGTCAAGGGGCCAGTGGAGGCTTGGCTTTACCGTTGACAGCACAAGAGCCTGTCGCCTAGCGTCGAATCGGTCTTACCGCCGCTCAACGCGGGCGGTCCCGTTCGGTCGGGAGGCCTAGTGGGAGCGGTGCTTGTCGACAAGGACGATCAGTACGTCCTGAATCACTGCACTCGCTTCCTGGCCCGCGATTCGACCGACTCCCGGCACAACTTTGGCCAGTACGAGCCGGACGACCCGCGGGCGGTGGTGTGCGAGGCGTGGCGATTCCCGGTCGTGGACTCCCACTATGACGGTGTATCCGCGGAGTCATCCTACGCCTACAACGACGTGACCTTCGTCTACGACGGGCGGGTCTCACGGCCCCAGTCAGTCGAGGTGGTCGGCTCGTTCGGGGACCTGTTCGCCCCGGTGCCGCTGCGCTCAGTGCGGTTCATCGGTGAGGACACCGGACTCCACACGGTGACGCTGCGAGTGCCCAAGGCGCAAGTGCACACCTACAAGTTCGCAGTCGGCGGACGCTACCAGCTCGATCCGGTGAACCCGCAACGATCGGTTGCCGACAACGGGCAACCCTGGTCGCGGTTTTTCACCGATGCCTGCCAGGTGCCACTGGTGTTGAGCCGCCGCGAGCGCGAGGTGCTAGCCAGGCTGGTCATGCACCTGCTTCCGTTCCGCCTGGCCGAGAACCGGCAGTCTATCCAGCAGGCTTACGACAAGCTCGACCGTGCCGGCCGGGGGAGGAGTTCCCGCTGGCCTACCGGTTGGACGAGGAGGTGGGCACCGTCAACTACATCGACAAGGTGCTGGCTCGCCCCGAACAGCACAACGCCGACGACTACCACACCTGCCTGGCGATCATCGACGGCCTGCTGCGGGCTCGCACCGGGGGCAAGGACTCACTGCAGTTGCCGATCGAGGACTACGCCCAGCTCTACGCGGAGATGGCCACCGATCAGGTCGAGGGCTGGGACACCTCGCGCTACGGCAGCCCTCGGCACTTCCTGCTGCTGCTGCGGCGGCACGCGATGACCGGTGCGTTCGTGCACCCGAAGGCCGGCGGCAACTCGGGTGCTGCCGGATGGAGCTACTTGGAGGGCCGCTTCACCGACGGGCAGGGTCAGACATTGTTCGACTGGCGCCGAGCGCTGGAGGCACCGCTGGGTCACAACACCGATTACCGGGGGTGACAGCGTGGCTGACGAGGAAGTCGACGTCGTGGTGATCGGCAGCGGAGCCGGCGGCGCGCCGTTGACCTCTGTGTTGATCAGCGCCGGGCGCCAGGTGCTCATCTTGGAGAAAGGGCCGCTGCTGCGCACCCAGTACCAGGCGCCGGATGGGGTGAGCGACTTTAAACGTGACGAGACGTTCGCCACCGGGTCGGAGAAGCGCATCACGATCCCCGGGATGGCCAACCTTGGCGACAGCTTCTATTCCAGCCACGTCGAGCCGGACCTCAACGACGAACCGCACGTCTATGAGGGCGAGGACGGCCTGGATCGGGCCACGATCGAGGGGTACACGGCCCAGGTGGTCGGCGGGGGCACGCAGCTCTACGGCGGCGTCTCGCTGCGGTTCACACCTGATGACTTCCGGCTCGCCTCCTTCAATGACGGTCGGACGGATCTGCGCGACGACCCGGCAGGCGACGTCGCGCGCGAGGCCCGCGACTGGCCGATCAGCTACGACGATCTCGAACCGTACTACTGCAAGGCTGAGGACCTCGTCGGCATCAACGGCACTCGCGACGGCCAGCTCAAGCCAGCGTCGGAGGAGCACTACCAGACTCCGCTGGAGCCCAACCCGATCAGCGCCTACGCCGCCGCCGGAATGGACGCGTTGGGAATGCGGCGCTACCGCACACCGCTCGCGGTCATCACCGCTGACCATGCACCGAGTGGGCGGACGGTCCCGGCCGACCGGGACAGCATCAAGACCGCCTTCGTGAACCGGTACGGCGACCCGCTCGGGCTGAAGTCCAACACCTGGGTATCCCTGCTGTCCCCGTTGGTCGGCGAACCAGGCTTCGAGTTGCGGGCCAACTGCGTCGTGACGCACCTGGAGGCCGACGGCGTGACGGTGACCCGAGTGCATTACCGGGATCCGACCGGCGCGGCTCGCTCGGTCAAGGCCTCGACCGTGGTGGTGGCCTGCTCGGCCGTCGAGTCAGCGCGGCTGTTGCTGTTGTCCGGACAGCAGGACCCGGCGTTCGCTCAGCGTGCCAACCCGAACGGGCTGCTCGGTGCCTACTTCCTGACCCACTGTTTCGGTAGGGGGCAGTGCGTCGTGCCCCTGCCCGGCCGGGCGGACAAGTCCAAGACGCTCGACAGCGACTGGGCGACCGATCACTGCGCCAGGCGGGAGTTTCTGCAAGCCAATGGGTTGTGGGCCGGCGGCGCCATCTACAACAACACCTCGGACGGGGCGCTGCCGATCTCGTTGGCTCGGACGTGGCAGGCGGCGGACATGGACAACATGTGGAAGGGCTACCTGTCCGACCCTTCCATAGTGGGCGCGGGCTTCGAGAACTACCTCGAACACAACTTCGGCCGCCGGCTGTCGGTGGCCTTCATGGCCAACCAGGTGCCACAACGCAGCAACCGCATCGAGCTGCACCCCACGGTCCGGGACAAGTGGGGCCGGCCGGTGGCGTACATCCGCAAGGACTGGCACAGCCACGACCGGGCGCTGATGCGCACGTTCGCCGAGCAGTGCCACCAGATCCTGGTGCGCGGCGGCGAGGTCAGTGACGTCAGCTCGGGCTCTGTCGAGGGCTCCGTGGTCCGCATCGCCAATCACGTGCTCGGCGGTGCTCGCTTCGGGACCGATCCGCAGGACTCGGTGCTGGACAAGGACTGCCGGGTCTGGGGACTGGACAACCTCTACGTCACCGACGGGGCCTTCATGCCCACCTCCGGCGGCGCCAACCCCACGCTGACCATCCAGGCGAACTCATTTCGCGTCGGTGACATCCTGCTAGGGAGGTGACCGGGTGGACACCCGGTTCGAGCAGATCTTCACCCAGCCCGAAAACGAGATCTTCCGGGTGGTGTTCTTCCCGGACCGGATTTACCACGCGCGCTATCTCAACGCGACGCGCTCGTCGCGCTACCGGTACAACGTGACCGAGGTTCGCGGTGGTCCCGGGATCACCGCGATGAAGGGCGAGGTGTACCTGGGTGGGTCGCGGCTGTGCGGGATGCTGCGCATCGAGTACGCGGCCAGCCGGCTGGTCGAGCAGGCTCGCGAGTTCAACCGCCGGCTGGGCCCGACGATTAAGGCCTGGCTACGGGTGATACCGGCTGATTCGACGAAGAGTGGCGAGACCACCATCACCCTGCATTGGGACTCGCTGATCGGTGCTTATGCCACCGAGATCTGGGAGACGCTGGAGCCGCCGGCCGGTTCCAGCCACGATTACCGGGTGTTGGCGCTGATGGGGCGCGACGCTCCCATCACCCGCGCCTCCGAGTTGAGCCCAGCGCTGTCCGATCTGCCGTCGCTGCGTCAGGTCGCGTTGGCATTTCGGGAGGACAACCGGCTGTTCCCCACCGGAGCACCGATTGTCAACGTGCAGTGGGACAACGCCTATCTTCGCTCGCACCAGGAGCCGCGGACGCCGCAACCCAGCTCGTCGGAGAACACCATCCTCGACCAGAACTACCTGCTCAATTTCCAGCGCGGCTTCTTCATTCAGGACGCGGCCCAGGTTGCGCCGGTGAACTACCGCAACGCCATGATGGACGCGAACAACCTCGAACGGCGCGAGGACAACATCATCCAGATGCGCTGGCTGGTGCAACGGGAGCTCGGCGGCGATCTCGTCTTCTTTCACGAGGTCACGATCCCGCCCGGTGCGGTGGAGGGGACGCACCGGCACATCGGTTCCGAGGAGCTCTACTACATCGTGTCGGGCTCGGGGATCGCTTACATGGCCGACGGCGACGACCCGACGATCAGCGACCGGCCGTTGATACAGCGATCGGTGTTTGGCCTGGACCCGATTCAATGCCGGGAGCTACAAGTGCAGCCCGGCAGCATGATCTACACCAAGAGCGGCGGGGTGCATGGGATCCGCAATCCCGGCACGGAGCCGCTGAAGTTCGTCGCCTTCCTGTACCAGACCACATAAAGGGGGAACCGTGGCCCAGCTGGTGCACACGGACAGCATCTTCCGGGTCGATCCGGGGGTGACACCGCCGTACGACACCGACAACCCGCTGCTGCGCCTCCTCGGTCTGGTCGAAGCGACGCGGCTGGTGGGGGCTCGGGAGGTGTACGAGCACAACTCATTGCAGTACCTGTTCCCGCTGACCTGGCTGCAGTTGTGGGGGCCCGGCGCCCCGGAGACCGACAACCTCGATCCGGCGCAGCAGGACACCAAGACGGACTTTCAGAAGCAGAACGTCCGCGACTTTCGGCTCGGCGACACCCGCGCGGTGCGGGGCTGGGCTGTGGTAGCTGGCCAGCGGGTGCCGATGCTGCAGCTGTCCTACCGCGCCGGGCCCGACTCGGCACTGGCCCAGACCGGCGCGGACCTCAGTGACGCGATTGGTATTGCCGTCTCGGTGCGCGGCGGGCGGCCGGTCACCTTGCGCGCGCCCTATGACGCGGAAAGCGGGCGTTACCTCGTCGAGTTGTGGGGGCGTTCCGGTGACGGCGTGCGCAATCTCGTCGACGACCGGGGCCGGGCGGCACTCGACGCCGGGCTGCTGCAGCCGCGGCCTGATCTGGTCCAGGGCGGTGGCGACGACTTCGCTCGGGAGCGGGTGGATGGCCAGGACTTGCGCTCGGTGGCACCGCAGCACGCAATGCACCCGGTGCTGCCGCTGCACGTCGACGTCCGGTGGACCGCCGGCGCTGACGGCGGCGGCGCGTCCGACCCGGGCAGCGGTGGGTTGCGATTGGGATTCGAGATGCAGGTCCGGGGGTGGGATACCTACCTCAGCGTCGGAACCAGCCCCAACCCGCACGGTGGCGTGGGTTTCCTGGAGTACCGGACCCTGTTCAGTGAGTACGGGAACTACGCCGGCAGCGGTGAGTTGATCCGCCGGCTTGAGCCCTACAACCTCGACGCCTACGGCAACAAGGGACACGCCAGCGGTGACGTCGAGCCCTTCATGGCAGTCACGTACATGGACCTGCACGTGCTGGAGCCCGCGTGCGCCATCGGACTGCACCGGCACCGGGACAACCAGGAGATCTTCCTGATGCTCGACGGTGACGGCATCATGGTGGTCGGGGACTGGGCAGACTCGGGGACCCGGACCCGAGCCTTCGAGGTGCGGCCGCTGACGGCTGGCTCGCTGGCCATGCTGCGCGGCGGGAACCTCCACGCGCTGGCGAATCCGACCGACCGCAGGGCCTCGTGTTCATGTTCGGCGGCTACGACTGAGCAGCGGGAGCCACTCGATGACGGTGCCGGGCAATCCGCTGCGGCTGGGCGCGACGTGGGACCAGACGGCGACGAACTTCGCGGTGTTCTCGTCCGCTGCGGCCTACGGCGGGTCGGTGACGCTGTCGCTGCTGGATGGTGCGCCAGGCGGCGCCACCATCGAGCGCAGCGAGCCGATGTGGCCTGATCAGGATGTGTGGAGCTGCCGGGTGCCCGACGTCAGTCCAGGTCAGCGTTACGGCTACCGGGTGTCCGGGCCCTTCGATCCCAGTCGCGGCCTGCGGTTTGACCCATCGGTGCTGCTCGTCGACCCGTATGCCTGCGCGTTGACCCCGGCTGATCCGGCGCAGCCGCGACGGATGCACTCGGTGGTGATCGACCCGGCGTTCGACTGGGCGGACGACCACCCGCCGCGCACGGCGTGGGCTGACACCGTGGTGTACGAGACACACGTCAAGGGGCTCACCGCGCGGCACCCCGCGGTACCGAAGGCACAGCGCGGCACCTACGCGGGACTGGCCCACCCAGCGGTGCTGGAGCACCTCAGCGGGCTCGGCGTGACCGCGATCGAACTGATGCCGGTGCACCAGTTCGTCTCCGAACAGGTTCTGCTGGACCGGCAGCTCACCAACTACTGGGGCTACTCCACGCTCGGGTTTTTCGCCCCACACGCGGCCTATAGCTTGTCGGGCAGCCGGGGCCAGCAGGTGCGGGAGTTCCGCGAAATGGTGCGTTCGCTGCATGCCGCCGGCCTGGAGGTCGTGCTGGACGTCGTGTTCAACCACACCGCGGAAGGGCATCCTCATGAACCGGCGTTGTCATTGCGCGGCTTGGCCAACGAGATCTACTACCGACTGGATCCCGCCGATCCCAGCCGCTACGTCGACACCACTGGTACCGGCAACAGCCTTGACACCGGTCGGCCAGAGGTGCTCCGGCTGATCTGTGACTCCTTGCGTTGGTGGGTCACGCAGATGCATGTCGACGGATTCCGGTTCGACTTGGCTGCCGCGCTGGCCCGGCAGCACGGTTACGTCGACCGGCTCGCTGCCTTCTTTGATCTGATGTATCAGGATCCGGTGCTGTCCGGGGTGAAGCTGATCGCCGAGCCGTGGGACTTCGGCGCTTCCGACAGCTACGCCGTGGGTCGATTCCCGGTCGGCTGGGTGGAGTACAACGACACCTATCGCGACATGGTCCGGGACTTCTGGCGAGGCCAGGGGCAACGCCGCCATCTCGCTACCCGGGTGGCCGGCTCCAGCGATATCTACGGGGCGACCCGCCGCGGACCCGACGCGTCGATGAACTTCGTCACCGCGCACGACGGGATGACGCTCACCGACCTGGTCAGCTACTCCCGTAAGCACAACGAGGCCAACGGTGAGGGAAACCGGGACGGCACTCCCTACGACCGATCCACCAACCATGGCGTGGAAGGACCGACCGATGATCCGGCAGTGCGCGCGGTGCGGCAGCGGCACCGGCGCGCGCTGCTGG
Source organism: Pseudonocardiaceae bacterium (assembly GCA_036389855.1). Taxonomy (GTDB): domain Bacteria; phylum Actinomycetota; class Actinomycetes; order Mycobacteriales; family Pseudonocardiaceae. The sequence continues at coordinate 25,512 of DASVWA010000222.1, read as the reverse complement.
GCACGATGCTCGTCTCGCAGGGCGTGACGATGATCGGCGGTGGCGACGAGATCGGCCGCACCCAGGGCGGCAACAACAACGCCTACTGCCAGGATGGCCCCACGTCATGGCATGACTGGACCGCCACCGACGACAGCCGGGCGATGACCGCGTTTACCGCGCGGATGATTCGCCTGCAGGCGGCGCATCCGGTGCTACGCAGGCGCAGCTTTCTTACCGGCACGGTCGCTGATGGGGCAGTGCTCGCCGACGTCACCTGGATAGGAGCAGATGGAGCCCCGCTGTCCGGTGATGACTGGGCCGATCCTGGTGCACGCTTTCTCGGCTGGCTACTCGCCGGTGACCGGGTGGATCTGATCGACGCGCAAGGCACTGCGCTGACCGATGACGATGTGCTGGTGCTCGCCAACGCCGGCGACGAACCGGTGACCTTGCCGCTACCGGGGCGATCTGGCGTGGTCTGGACCGTCGAGGTGGACAGCAGCACCGACGACGGGTCGCCGGCACCGGGCTCGCCGCTGGCGGTGGGCGAGCCCATCACCGTCGGGCCGCTGTCGCTGGTGGTCGCCGCCGCCCCACTACCCACCGATTGACACCAGAACCCGGCCCTTGCGGCTCCCGGACTCCACAGCTTGGTGAGCTGCGACGATGTCATCGAGTCGATACGGTGGCGCCACCGCCACCTGCAGTTGCCCGGTCGCGGCGGCTGCCGTGAGATCGCGAGCCGCCTGCTGCTTGGCGTCAGCGGGGAAGTCGTCACTGCCGAGCATGCGGAGACTGACGTTGGCGAACAGCAGGGGCCAGAACGGCAGCGCGGGACGGTCCGCCGGCGAGGAGTAGGCCGCGATGACCGCCCCCTGGGCTACTACTTCGGCGTCGACGTCGGCGTTGGCGGACAACGCGACCTCGACGATGCGGTCGACGCCGTCTGGAGCTATCTCCCGGATCCGCGTGACCGGGTCGGATCCGTCGAGGGCAACGAGGTGCGATACGGCGTCGCCCCGCACCGTCGCCGCCTCCACACCACGGCGAACGGTGCCGATGACGGTGGCACCGCCCCGGCGGGCGAGCTGCGCCGCCAGCGAACCGACCGCACCATGCGCGCCGTGCACCAGCACTGTCTGCCCGGCTACCGGTCCGTCGGCGAACACCGCCCGGTGCGCCGTGATACCCGGAATGCCCAGGGTCGCTCCGAGCTCCGCGCTGACCGTCTCGGGTAGGCCGACAGCCAGCGCCTCGGGCACCACGGTTGCCTCGGCCGCGGTGCCACCAGGCCGGTAGGACTGCGCGCCATACACCCACACCCGCTGACCGAGCCTGGTCTTATCGACATCACTGCCCACGGCGTCGATCACGCCGGCACCGTCGCTGTGCGGCACGACTCGCGGGTAGGACATGGCCGAGCCCAGCCATCCTTGCCGCTTCTTCACATCGCCCGGATTCACCCCAGAGAACTGCAGGCGCACCCTGACCTCACCAGCCGCAGGCTCGGGCAGCGGCAGATTGCCGACCTGAAGTACATCGGTGGCCGGTCCCTGGCGCTCATACCAGGCCGCTCGCATCAGATCTCCTCGGCGCTGCCCAGAAGGCCCCGTACGGACCTTTACCACCCGCCGAGCTGATCAACCCGTGGCCGGTACGTTCAGTGATCGAGGCACTACCGTAGGTCACATGCTCAAGGGGAGGCCCCTCATACAGCGTCCTCCGGGACGATGGCTGGCGGCGGGCCTGGTGCTGTTCGTGTCGGGGCCTAGCGCTCCTGACGATAGCGGGAAACCTGGGTGTGGGCGGCGTTGGCGAACCGATTACGGCACTTCCGGTGCCCGCGGTCCCGCCCGCCGAGACAGCCGGACCGACGCGAACCTCGGGGCCGGGGCCAGGACCGACAACGCGGATTCCGGGAGCAGCTCAGCACCAGGACCGGGCCTGCGCCGGCCCCGGCCGCACAACCACCACCGGCAGCGGCGTCACCACCAGCGGTAGAGCCACCACGGGCGGCACAACCACCACCAGAGCCAGACGAATCAGGACCAGGAGATGGATCACAGCCAGGAGGAGGAGTATCACCCGACGAAGAGCCATCAGGATCGACACCGCCACAAACTCCGGTCCCGATGTCGCCGCCACAGGCGCCGACAACCACACCGGCCGCACCGGCGCCGGTCGGGGGGCGACCAGCGAGGCCCGACACGACGGCAAGAAATGAACTGGAATCGGCGCAGCCGCGGATATCAAGTTCGCCGCCAGTACCGACACAAACAACGCAGGCATCGGGAGAACCAATTTCGGTAATCGTCACCGCCGTAGCCGGATTGATCACTTCTGTGGCAGGTATAATCGCAGCCATAACCAGTTTCTAACATACAGCGCCAACGTACTGCCTCAGATCTTCGCAGTCCGAGTAAATGAGTAAAGGCGGCTTCGGGAAGCTTGTGGCTGAGATCCAGTTGCGCGCGCATGCTGTTGCAGAGTCATCGTCGGGCCGGATGGAGCCAGTATGGAGATCGGATACACCCTGATGACCGAGCAGTCCGGGCCGACCGATCTGGTTCGGTACGCGGTGGCCGCAGAGCAGGCAGGGTTCGCCTTCGAGGTATGTAGCGATCATTACTTCCCGTGGCTTGATGCCCAGGGCCATGCGCCGTATGCCTGGAGTGTGCTCGGCGCCGTGGCGCACGCCACCGAGCGAGTCGAGCTCATGACCTACGTGACCTGCCCGACCTTTCGCTATCACCCGGTGGTCGTGGCGCAGCAGGCCGCCACGATGGGGTTGCTCTCCGGCAACCGGTTCACCCTGGGCCTGGGGTCGGGGGAGAACCTCAACGAGCATGTGGTGGGGCTGGGCTGGCCGTCGGTCGCGGTGCGCCACGAAAGGCTTGTCGAGGCGCTGGGCATCATCAACGCATTGTTTGATGGCGGTTACGTCACCCTTCGCGGCCAGCATTACCAAGTTGACTCGGCAAAGCTGTGGGACTTGCCCTCGCGGCGGGTGCCGATCGCAGTCGCAGTATCGGGTCCTCGATCCTGCGGGGCGTTCGCACCGCTGGGTGACCACATGATCGCCGTCGAGCCGAAGCCGGAGCTGAGCAGGATGTGGGACACCGCGCGGCCGGGCCAAGGCGCTAGCCGCCGGATCGGTCAGTTGCCGATCTGTTTCGACACTGACCGCGATGCTGCCATCGCGAGAGCGCATGAGCAGTTCCGCTGGTTCGGTGGTGGGTGGAGGGTCAACGCGGACCTGCCTTCCCCTGCCGGATTCGCAGCCGCCAGCCAATTCACACGCCTAGAGGACATCGCCAGGAGCATTTCCTGCGGGTCCGACGTCGCCGCCCACGTGGCCGCGGCGCGACCGTACGCCGAGGCCGGGTTTACAGATCTGGCGTTGGTGCAGATCGGTGGAGCGCCGCAACACCAGGAACCATTCCTCGACTACGCCCAGGCCGAGTTGTTACCGGCGCTGCGCACCGAATTCGGTGCGGGCTGAAGCAAGAATGCGTGTCAGGACGACTCGAAGGTGAACACGGCCTGCAGGACGTGCTTGCGGTGGGTGTCCAGGTCGGCAAGCAGCGCGGGCGCTTCGGCGAGGGAGAGCACGTCGGTCACCAGGTGCTTGCGGATAGCGGGGCCGTCGGTGCGCAGCAGATCGAGTGTTTCGGCGGAAAGCCGCTCCCGATCCCAATAGTGCGCGAGTCCGCGGGGTACCCGGCCGATCTGCGCGCTGCGCAGGGTGAGGCCGTTGTGGTGAAACTCCTCACCGAGCCGCAACGCGTCCGCGCCGGACTGGTGGAATGCGAGATCGATCACGGCGCCTTGCGGGCGTAGCAGGCGCAGCGCGAGCCCAAGGGTGGCGGCTTGCCCGCGGCACTGGAATACGACGTCGGCGCCACGGTCGGCGGGTCCGTGCCGCCAGCGTGCTTTCAGGGTCGGTGCCGGGTCGGCCGAACCCGGATCCGCGGTCTCGAAGCCCAGCGCAGTGGCGGCGGCCCGGCGCTGTTCGGTCGGGTCGATCACTACCACGCATGCTGCCTCGTGCCGCCGCGCGAACATTGCGGTCAGCAGCCCGACGACGCCGGCCCCGGTGATCACGATGTGCCGGCCGCGCACCCCATCGGCCAGTGAGCGTACGTCCGTGCCGTGCAACTCAGCGGCTGCGTGAAGCAGACCGTTGGCGCAGATCGGACCCATATGCGCGACGTAGATCCCAAGCAGCGGATCGACATCGTCAGGTAGTGGCACCACCCGGTCCACCATCGGATTTCCCAGATACCGGCTGCGATGCCCGTAGGCCATGGCAACCAGCGCCCCGCTGGGAACCGCCGGGGTGCAGCTGTCACCGACCCGCGCTACCTCCATGTAACCCAGCTTGGTTACCGGATACGACAGCCCCGGTTGCTCCGAACGGAACAGCCCCAACTCCGCATCCCACCGTCCGGCCAGGAAGGGATTGCTGCCCCGCAGGAAGCTCAGCTCGGTTCCCGCGGACAGCCCGCTGTAGATGGTGCAGGCCTCGAACTCGCCCTCCGCGGGGCCCGGCGATGGTGGTCTCTCGTGCACCGCGACAACCCCGGGCCGCTCGATGACCAGCATCCGCTCAGCCAGCACTGTGCTCACCTACCAGCTGGACGGATTGGCCTGTCGCGGCTGACGTGGCCACCGCGCACGCCAGCCGGTGAGTGCGCAGAGCTTCCTGGTAAGGAGCCCGTACGTCATCAGCGATACCGAGGACGGCTTCCACGAAGGCGAGGTCGGCGGCCGTCTTGGCGTCCTCCGGTAGCACGGCGGTGGTGCGCGGTGTGCTGCCGTCAGCACTGCTACGGATCTGCAGCTCGTCCTCGGTGATCGACAGCGTCGACCCGTCGGCGTACACCTCGATTCCCGCGCGGTGCTTCCAACTCAGCCGGCAACTCGCCGCCAGAGTCCCCACCGCGCCACCGCAGAAGCGCAGCAGGGCAACGGTGACCCCGTCGATGTCCGCGCCTGGTTCGTCCGGTGGTACTCCGTCGGTGAGCGCCGAGACCTCCGCCACCTCACCGACGAGGAGTCGGGCAAGGTCGAGAACGTGCACGGCCTGCTCCACGATTTGCCCACCGGAGCGGGATCGCTGTGACCACCACCCCACCGGTGGCACCCGATCCAGCCAGCTGCCGATAACCAGCCGGCGCGGCCGGTCAGCGAGCGACCGCTGGGCCTGTTCAACCGCAGCGGAATAGCGCCAGTGATGCCCAGTGGCAGTGACCACACCGGCTTGAGCGACTGCGCGGGCCACTCGCTCGGCAACTGCGCAGTCAATCCCGAGCGGTTTTTCGACGAACAGCGCCATTCCGGCATTCGCCACAGCCTCCTCCACGGCGCCGTGTGCGAAGGGGGGTACGCAGACGTAGACAGCGTCCAGTCCAGCGTTGAGCAGGTCGTCCAGGTCGGGCGCCGCACGCACGCCGTAGTACTCGGCGAACCGCGCGGCCCGTACGGGGTCGACATCGGTGACCGCAACCAGGTGTGCCTGCGGGATTAGCGCCAGAGTCTGGGCGTGACGGGAGGCCACCCCGCCCGCTCCCACGAACCCGATCCGGCACCCGGCCACCACGACCTCCCTTTGGTTCTCATCCTGGAGCCCTGGTTTCGACCGATCTGCGGAGCGGGAGCTAGTAGGTCACTATTAGGTCACGATTGTACTGCCGTCTACTGTTGGGAGGTGAAGGATGGCGACCTGTCCGGACAGTCAAGGTGGTTCTTCGGCGGTCTCGCGGTGGCCGTTTGGTACCGGCTTGGACGCCGGCCCCGACGTGCACAGCTGGCTGTTCCGGCGCAGTAGCCACACAAACCAGTGGTCGGCCGGCGAGTTGCTGACCGTGAAGGTAGCGACGTCGGTCAGCGTGGTGATCCCAGCTCGCGACGAGCAGGAGACGGTGGGCGACATCATCACCACTATCCGCGAGGAACTGGTGGAACGAGTGCCGCTGGTGGACGAGATTCTTGTGGTGGACTCCAGATCCTCCGACCGTACCGCCGAGGTGGCCGCAGCGTCAGGCGCCCGGGTCGTCGCCCAAGATGATGTTTTGCCTTGGCTACCTCCTCTCGATGGCAAGGGTGACGCCCTGTGGAAGGGGCTCGCCGCAAGCAGCGGTGACCTGGTGGTGTTCATCGACGCCGACCTGCACGGGTTCTCGGCAGACTTCGTGACCGGACTGCTCGGGCCGCTGCTCACCGATCCGACTCTGGCCTATGTCAAGGGCTTCTACTACCGCCCCTTCAACCATCTGGCGCATACCGTGCCGGATGGCGGTGGACGGGTCACGGAGTTGGTCGCTCGCCCACTGCTGAATATGTATTGGCCCGCGCTAGCCGGTTTCGTGCAACCGCTGGCCGGTGAGTACGCCGGGCGGCGCGACATTCTCGAGCAAGTTCCCTTCGTCACCGGATACGGCACAGAGCTGGGATTGCTGGTCGACCTCCTCGAGCTCGTCGGGCTGGATGCGATGGCCCAGGTCGATCTGGGTTACCGGCTCCACACTCACCAAGACAACGAGGCTCTCGGCAGGATGGCGGGCCAGATCATGCTCACTGCATTCACCCGTCTGCAGCGACAGGGCCGCCTCGTGATGGACACAGTGCCTTCGACCGTGCTGGCCCAATTCCGCCGGGGAGACAACGAATGCGGCATCCATCGAGAACTTGTTGTCACTGATATCGCGGTGCACGAGCGACCACCACTTGCCACTCAGCACATTGTTGACGAGCTCGTTGGCCAGGGGTACAGCGGTGACACCGGGATCCTCACGTGACGCTGCGCGTGCTGATCAACGCGGGGCCATGGCTGCCAGTGCCGCCACCCAGCTACGGCGGCATCGAGAACGTGCTGGCGACGCTGATCCCCGAGCTGCGGCGCCGGGGCGTGCACGTGGTGCTCGCCACCATCGGTGCGAGCACCCTCCCGGTCGACGAACGCCTTGTCAGCTATGACGAGCCGCAGTTCAGGCATCTGCAACAGCCCTATAACCAGGTGATGGGCATTGCGCACGGCCACCTCCAGGAGGTGGTACGTGAGTTGCGCAGACGCTCCGACATCGATCTGGTGCACGACCACGTCGAGGTGGTCGGAGCGGCCGTCCTCGCCGCGATGGGCGCCGCGGTGCCACCGGTGCTGCACACCCTGCACTGGGATCTGCGCAAACACCCCCAGTTCTACGGCAGCTTCAACGGCGGCAAAGCAGTGCGGGTCAACGGTGTTTCGGCGTCCCAGCTCGCGGCCGCACCCGACGCGTTGCGGTCGCACAGCCTTGGGCACGCGCACCTGGCGACACCGTTGGCGCAGGGTGCGGATCAAAGGACGGTGCCAGTTAAAAGGGAGCACTTTGTGACGCTTGGCCGCATCACGCCAGGCAAGGGCCAACACATCATCGCCCGGCTGGCCCGACAGTTGAATGTGCCGCTGGTGCTGGCCGGTCCCGTCGGTCCGTATCACAACGCGGACGAACTCGCTGGCGGGCTGGAGGCCGACCCCTCTGCGGCGAGCAACCCTGACGTGCGGTACTGGCAGCGGAAGGTCGCCGACCATGTTGACGGCCACCTGGTGCGCTGGGTAGGAACTGTCGGCGGGCCGTGCCGGGACGATTTGGTGTCCAGCGCTCGTGCTTCGGTGTTTCCGCTGCAGTGGGACGAGCCTGGCGGCACTGCAGTAGTCGAGTCCCTCGCGTTGGGCACCCCCGTCATCGGATTGCGCCGCGGTTGCCTGCCGGAACTGGTCTCCCATGGACACACTGGGTTGCTCGCCGACACGGCCGAGGAGCTCGCTGCTCAGCTGGGCCGTGCTGGCGAACTCGACTCGCAGGCCTGCCGCATCGAGGCAACCCAGCGCTTTACCCCCGCGGTCATGGCCGAGAAGTACCTTCAGTTCTACGACAGGCTGATCCCTCGCAGCCCGATCAGTTCTGGCAGCTCCTCGATGTCGACAAGCAGATCGTCGGCTTCCCTGCGGTGACAGGTAGGCCGGCGAGTGGCTACTTGTCGCAGGCAGTGCCGTCGTGGTCGCGGTCCAACCCAGATCGGTAACCCGGTTCTCCGCTGCTGATCGGAGCCACCCCTGCCGCCCGCGCCGCGGCGCAATTCTCGTAATAGGCCCCACCAGCACCGTCACTGCCGTGGTCCCACTGGGGAACGACAGGTCGGGTAGCGACAGGTTGCGCAGCGATGGGCCGCGGAGCATGCGACGCTGCTACCTGGGGCCCGGCAGGCTGGGCCGCTACGGGCATCCATTCACTGGGCGTCTTGACATGCTCTGCCGGTGACGTGGATACCGCCCAGCGGGCAGCTGTGGTCGGCGGCGCCGATGCCTGCGGTGCTGGTGAGATTCCCGGCGCTGGTGAGGTAGGTGGTGGCAAGGCGGATGCCGGCTCGACCGGTGGCCGCGGCGCGAGCGACGACGGTGCTGGGCTCACCGGCTGGTTCGGCACAGTGGCTGGGCTGCTCACGGTGAACACCACGGCCAGCGCACATGACACGGTACCGATGGCGGCAAGGCGCTTCCGAAAGCCGAAAAGTGCGATGCCGCCCAGCACGACCCCCACGATGGCGCCCAGCATGCTCACGGCGTTGAGGACTGGCACAGCTGAGCACATGACGCCGACGATGCCGAGGAGCAGCGACGCCCACGCGAGCCCGACGAACCCCGGCCGCGGTTCGGTTACCGTTGCCCTCGAGTAGCTCGGAGGCAACGGGGCGGTCGGGAATGTCACCTTGCGGGCGGCAACGCTCTCGGTGGGAAGCCGGTCGCACAAGCTCATCGGATACTCATCTCGGCGGGGTGGTCTAGTGATGACATCCGCTGCATCGGGAGAAGGCCGTCGATTGTTACCCGGCGCGGCTAGCGCATCACCCAGCGTCACCTCGCAGCCACGTGAGTCCCCGGTCGGCCGTGCTGCGCGCGGGCGGCGACCGAGCTGCCGTGCCGCGGCGGGGCTGAGCGGCCTGGTGAACTTGGGGCGTGTAGCCGGAGAAGCCGCCAGTGCCTTGCTCGAGAAGGGTTTCGACCATGTAGTAAGCGCAAGCATCGCCACTTCGACGGGTCCACTTGCTGTGGTTCCGGCCTGGGATGCCGACATCGAGGCCTACACCCGGTACAACCAGACCGATGGAGCCAAGATCCAGGCTGGCCGGTCCCGCTCTCCGCGGTGGCATCAGAATGGGCTGATCCTCAGCCTCCAACCCCACGCAGCAGCGATGACTCTCGGCGTAGACATCTTCGTGCGCAGTGGACACTGGAACGAGTGGACGTACGTCCACGAGTTGGTTCACGTGGCCCAATACAACGCCGGAAATATCCCTTTCCTGATCTCCTACTTGGGCTTGGCCGCCAAGGAGATCGCCAAGCGGGTTCTGACGGGTGAGCCCATCGACCCGTTGACGGCGGCGCCCTATGAGACGGAGGCCTACGCGGTCGAAAAGCGGTTTGTGGACTGGTTGCGGGCAGGCAAACCGGCCTTCAGCTCTTAACGCCGCTGGCTGCCCATCGCTGCGCCGTCTCCGACCCGGTGGTCGAACTCGCGGGTATCTTCGGCTGGGTGGGCCGCCGCCGTGACCGAATAGCTATCCTGATAGGGGTTGAAGAGAGGTGCTCGCGTTGCGTCGACTCGTCTCGGGCATGGAATTGCTTCCCACTATGAAGAGATCCGTCTCAGCGACCCTTATCGCACTGCTTCTGTTGCTGGCTATGGGCACGCTCTGCTCGTGTGCTTCGGGTAACGAAGCGTCGAGCGCTTTGCCGAGTGCGGCCGTCTCGCCTCAGGTGCAGATGTCGAACCGTCTGGCGATGGTCCAGACGCAGATCGCGGCCAGGGGGATCAAGGACTCCAGGGTCCTCGAGGCGATGCGAACCGTCCCGCGCCACGAATTCGTCCCGCCCGCGCAGGTCAGCCGGGCGTATGGGGACCGGGCTCTGCCCATCGGCGAGGGGCAAACGATCAGCCAGCCTTACATTGTTGCCCTCATGACGGAGCTTCTTGACCTGCAGCCCGGCGAGACGGTCCTTGAGGTCGGTACCGGCTCCGGGTACCAGGCGGCAGTTGCCGCCGAGCTGGCCGACCGCGTCTACACCGTGGAGATCCTGCCGGAGCTCGAGCAGCGCGCGGCCGGGACACTCGATCGGCTCGGCTATGCAGACGTCCAGACGAAGAACGCAGATGGATATTTCGGCTGGACCGAGCACGGGCCCTACGACGCCATCATCGTCACTGCGGCTCCCGACCACATCCCCGCTCCTCTGGTGGGGCAGCTGAAAGAGGGTGGCCGCATGGTGATTCCCATCGGCCCGCCGGGCAGCTACCAGACGCTGTGGCGATTGACCAAGGAGCAGGGCAAGGTGGTCTCCGAGAACATCATCGACGTGGCCTTTGTTCCTCTAGTGCGCGGATCGTGACAGCGGTGGTGTCGCGGATCTGCGGATCGCTGCGGGCCGCCAGTAATGCGATTGCGTAGGCGAGTGCAGCACAGACGAACACGACCTCGAAGCCCCACGACAGGGCGATCATCGGGGCCAGGATGGCGCTCACCACGGACGTGAACCCGTTCACTCCCCAGGCCAGCGGTAAGCGGCTGGGCCTGGCGGCGCCGAGCGACATTAAACCGCGGGGAAATCCGATGCCCATCAGCAATCCCAGCGGCGCGAGCAACAGGAGTGTCATCTCGATGCGGACTCCCAGGTCCCAACCGAGCGCTCCCGGAAGTACCGTCGATAACACGAGCGGGTACAGCGCCACGGTGGCGACGAGCGCGGCCAGCCCGCCGCGCCACGGTATCCGCGTCGACCACGCGCTCCCCAGCCCCGAGAAGGCCAGCAGCCCGAACACGACGATGGCGAACGACCGGGCGGAATGGTCCAAGAACAGCACGAAGCGCTGCACGAGGGCCACCTCAACGAGGAGAAACCCGAGCCCCAGCGCCGCGAAGTACACCATCGGCGGCGCCCGGCTGGTGCGCTCTGTTCGATCCGGGTCTCGTCGGCGAATGGCGACAGCCGGCACCACGAGCAGCGCCAGTGACAGGCCGGTGGTCAGCACGAGCAGCGCGACGAGGATGAGGTATCCGCTTCCGCCGAAGGGCTGCCAGGTCTTGCCGAGCAGGGCGATGACGGTTGGCGTCTGCTCCCACATGAAGAAGTGGAAGAAGAACGGCCGGGTGTCGCGCGGGGGCGCCACGTCGTACTCGTACCGGTCGTAGACGGCCTGTTCGTCAGACATCAGCTGCCGGAAGGACTCGTGGTAGCGATCCCGCCGCAGCACGTTGGCGGCGTTCGCTTCACTGGCCTGGATTCCTGGATACCAGACGAGATCGAACTGGCGTTCCCGGGTGAAGGCCTTCGCAGAGTCGATCTCCGGCTGGGTGAACGGTTCCTGCTTCGCCAAGATGAGCATCGTCGAGAACGACCGGATCGCGATGATTCTGGTGGCCGGGTCCTTCCCGGCACGTCGCAGGGCATCGGCCACCAACGCGCCGGCGCGCAGCTCCTCGGTCGGAGGCAGCTGCAGCCATCGGTGCACGGCCAGCAGGCCGCCGGGAGCCAGGTGAGCGAAGTAGGCGTCGAACGCCTCCGCGGTCAGTGCGTAGGTCTCCGAGAGGGAGAAGGCCCCGGCGGCCACCGCGCGGCGGTTCTCCGACAGCGCCAACGTGACGACGTCGAACCTTTCCGGTGAGCGCGCCAGGTACCCCCGCGGGTTCGACACCACGAACTCGACGCGCGGGTCCTGGTAGATGTCGCCGACCCGGGCCGACAGGTCAGACGTGAGGAGCTCGGCGAGCAGGCGGTTGTTCTCCACGGCGACGACCGAGCGCGCACCGAGCTCCAGGGATGACAGCACCTCAAGCCCCCCGCCCGGCTCGAGGATCAGGGCCCGAGACGCCGGCCGCAGACGATGCACCAGTGACGTGGGGAGGCCGTCGACGAAAGCCTGGGTCACACCCTCTCGGGCGGTGAGCGGGAGCACGACTTCACCGTCGACGACCACGGCGCTCTGCTCGGGCAGGCGTCCCTGGTACTGCAGCGTCAATCCGGGAGCGGAATGAATGGCGGAGCTTGTGACGACGTCGATCCGCGACGCCGCGTTGGATCTGCGCTCCAGCACCTGGGTATCCGGGAAGCTTTCTAGCTGCGACAACGGCTTGTACGGCGAGAGCCTGATCTCCAGCCAGGACGGTGTCTGCACCAAAAGCACGAGAACCAAGCCGGCAGCCGTCAACCCGATGAATCGGTCCACCTGGCGTACGCGACCGGCGGGCGCCCTGGTCTCGGACCGTGCACACGCGAACGCGAGGGAACCCACCGCGGCCGTCAACCCGGCGAGCAGGACGGCGACGGTGGGGTCGGCCCGGTCCAAGGCGACCAAGGCTGCCACCGCGCCGGCCGCCGAGCCTGCCAGACCCGCCCCGTACAAGCCCGAGGCTCGCTGCGGCCATCTCGTCAGCGGTAAGCCGAGGACCATCCCGGCGAGCAGGAATGCAATGGCATAGCAGAGGAGATATGCGGCCAGCAGCGCGAGCTGGCTGGGTTCCCAGCCCACCCGGTAGGGATCGAACGGGATCAGGTTCGAGACGGCATAGCCACATACCAGGGCCAGCGAAGTAGCCGATGCCAGGCGGGCAAGCAGCGCGGGACGCAACGGCTGGTGTGATCGTGGACGAAGCCCGAGCAGGGTGCCGCTGGCCCCGAATCCCAGGAGCCCGAGGCTCATCGCCAAGAAGGCGAAATGGTAGCCGTAGGAGATGGAGAAGATACGGGTGAGAGCGACTTCATACAGGAGGGTCGCGGCTGCTACCGAGCCCACTCCCAGATAGACGAGCACGCGTTATCTCTCCCGAAAGCACCGCTGCCGTCTGGTTCGAGCTTCCCGTGCTGCTCCACCGTACCTGGCGAGTGGGTGTGTAATCCGTCATCCCGGGTACTCGGCAGTCATGTTGCGAACTGCTGCCCTGCGGGGCGTGGCCGCCGAGCCGGCGGGTGTGGCGGTGATGACCACGGCCGAGAAGGTCGAGCAGCGGCTGACCAGGCGGCCTAGAACCTACGCGCCGGGTCGGACGTTGCTCGCCCTTGTCGCTGAGCGCCCGCCCGAGTGGGCCCAGCCGGCGGTGTGGAACCATGCCCAGAGCAGACGATCGGCGTCGCGCACAAGGCCATCTACTCGTTCGTCACCGTTGGATCGCTGATCGGGTCATCACCTCCGCCTCGGTCTTTAAAGCAGGCACGGTCAGTCACTGATCCTGCCCGGCCCGGGGTGACGTGTTTGAGCTTTATGTGAATCAGATGGCTATACCACGACGCGTAAAGGTCTGGAGCGGCAACCGCGCGCCCCGAGTGCAATGAATAAAGGAGACTGCAGCATGGTAACGAAGCTGGAGCGAACGGCCCAGGCAGATGCCGACGACTACCGCAACGGCGAGGAGCGGCCCCTAGGCGGCTACCTAGCGGCGATGATGGTGTTCGCCTTACTGGTGGCAATCGCAGCATCGGTGGCCGCGCTGACCGGACGGAGGCTGCCCCGCCGGATCGGCGCCTACGACCTGCTGCTCATCACCGCGGGTACCCACAAGCTCTCGCGCACGCTGAGCAAGACTGCGGTCACCAGTCCGTTGCGCGCCCCCTTCACCCGTTACCAGGACACGGCGGGGCCCGGTGAGCTGGCGGAGGAGGTACGGCACTCCAGTGGCTTACGGCATGCGATCGGTGAGCTGCTCAGCTGCCCGTTCTGCTTGGATATGTGGGTGGTAACCGCCCACATGATCGGATTGATATTCGTGCCTCGATTCACGCGGATGACGGCAGCCACATTCAGCGCGCTTGCCGGTGCTGACTTTTTGCACCTCGCCTACGCCCGCGCCATGCAAGCCGCTGAGAACTGACATCACGAACAGCGACCTTGATCAGTGACATGCCAGTGGCGGTCGGCGATGCCCGTACGCTGGCGCTTTGACGGCGAGATTGCCGCCTTTGGCACGGCATCGGGCCACCGCATCGTTGTTGGACGATGGCCGGTGTCGCCCTTCGGTCCGGTCAGCGACGTCATGGTCGAGGCGCCCGACGGCACCAGGCTGCTGATTGCCCCGAGTGACGAGGTCGCCGGCTTCGTCGCCAGCACTTATCGCTTTGATTCCGTCGAGGTCGCCCCGGTTGAGGTGATCCGCCAACCGGGGCGGCTGGAAGTCGCAGCTGGCCAGCTGCGAGCCACCATGACGGTCGGGCGCAGGAGCTGGCTCGGGATGCTGCTGCGAGCTGTGCCGCGTTCCGTGGCCACCGCCCCCTCTTGGGCGAGTCTCCTGGACCCGCTGGTGCGGGTCATGCTCCCCGGTGTGCGCACCCGAGGTAGCGCTGGTGCCGGGCGAAAGGAGTGGTACGGGGCCTGGGACCACCATCGACTGGGGTCCGTGGCCGCCAGCTGGTGGGGGACGGACCTCGGTCCCATGACCGACGTCTTTCCGCCCGTTCGATTCGGTTTCGGCTCGGCGCCACGCCAGCCCTGCGTTGTGCGCCTGACCACGACCGTGCAGCTATGAGCAGCGAGGCACGGTTCAGGGCCATTCATGGCCCCATCCAGGAGTTTGAGTGCCCGGCACAGGGGTACCCCCGTTAAGTAATTCGGTGCGACGACGCGCGCAGGCACGTCTGGGGTTCGCAGAGCGATGGAGGCGACGCGCGTGAAGATTCGTCCCCTCGGCGGTGCCGCCGGGTGCCTTTTCATGATTCTCTTCTCGGTATTTGCCTCCGTGATACTAACGGTGCTGTTGAATCTTGTTCTTCGGTGACGGCAGTGGTCACGATTCCTTGGCGATGAAGCCTTGCTGAGCAAGCCAGTCACGGGCGACCCGGCGCGCTGACCTGCCTTCCGCGGATCTCTGCCGGTTCAGCTCGGCCACCACCTCGTTCACCAAGGACGCGGAGATGGGCGCGAGCACCTTGGCGATGTCTGGGTTACGGTCGTAGGCCGCTTTGCGGATGGTGGGTGCCGCGTTGTAGAGCGGGTGGTACAACTTGTCGTCCTGCAACACCGTCAGCCCGAGCTGTGGGATACGGCCGTCGGTGGTGAATACCTCCCCGAACAGGCACTCCTGCTGATCCGCGGTGGCCTGGTAGATGGCACCGGTCTGGAGCACCTGCAGCCGATTCGACGGGACCTGAAAGTCGTAGGTCCGCTGCAGACCCGGAAATCCGTCATCGCGGTTCTGGTATTCGCTTTCGATGCACATGTTGCCGGGCCGCCCGGAGCGGATGTATGCGGCCATGTCCGACAGCGTTCGCAGTCCGAGCTGCTCGGCTCGCTCCCCCTTGACAGCGAAGGAGTAGGTGTTGTTGAACGGGGTCGGCTGGAGCCACACGATCTCGTTTTGAGCCAGGTCCAGAGCCTTGACCGCCTCGTACTGCGCCGTGCTGTCCTGGATGGGCTGCTGAGTCAGAAAGGACACCCACGCGGTACCGGTGTATTCCCAATACAAGTCGATGTCGCCACCGAGAAGCGCATTACGGGTTGCGTCGCTGCCGCCGAGATTGCATTGGTCGGTGACCTTCGCGCGGACCGACTCCAGGGCAGCGACCGTGATGTGGCACAGCACCAACTGCTCGTCGAAGTTCTTACCGCCCACGGTGTAGGACTGGCCCTGCAGGCTGACCTGCTGGGCGAGGCTGCCGCCCTGTGCCGGCGGGCCACTGCTGCTCAGCCCACCGCATCCGGCTACCAGCACGGCCGCTGCCAACGTAGCCCGCCAGGCAGCAATGCGGCCGCGGCCGAAACGCCATGATGCCGATCGCACGCGTTCCTCCTGTCACCCGACCCGACCACTCACGAGCCGTTCGGCGACGCCGGCCAACCAGTCGATGAGCAATGCCAACGCCGCCACGATGGCCGAGGTGGTGAATACCGCCTGCGCCCGGCCGAGGTTGAGCATGGCGCTGATCGGCTCACCGAGGCCGCCCGCTCCGATGAAGGTGGTGAGCGCGGCGGTGCCGACGTTGAGCACGAGCGCCACCCGGATCCCTGCCACCATCACCGGTACTGCGAGCGGGATTTCCACCCGCAGCAGGGTCTGCCGCGCCGACATCCCCATGCCTCGAGCGGCCTCGATCAGCGCCGGGTCCACCTGCCGCAGCCCGACCACGGTGTTGGTGAGCACCGGCAGGAACGACGCCAGCACCAGAGCGACGATCGCTGTGGTGGTGCCGAAGCCAAGGATGAAGGCCAGCAAGATGATCACACCGTAAGCTGGCAGGGCCTGCATGAAGCCGCCGAACGCTAGCGTCCCGGTACGGATCCGGCCCACCGCCGGTCGGCTCAGCGCTATCCCAAGCGGTAACGCGATCGCGATCACCAGCACGGTGGAGGCCACCGTGAGCCAGATGTGCTCAAGGAACTTCGCCCACAGGTATGACGGGTCCAGCGCGCGCTGCTCAACGCTGTCCAGCTGCCGGTGAGCGGTGTAGAGCAGCACCAGCGCCAACCCGACAACCGTGATCACCGGGGTGGTGATCAGGTCCCGATTGCGCCAGATCCAGCTGAGGGAGCGGTCGGCTGCCGGGGTGATCACCGGCGGGCTGGCGCTCAAGGCCGCCGTCCTTTGGCGCGCAGGTCGTTGACCAGCGAGCCCCAGCGCAGCGCCCCACGCGGCTGCTCGCCATCGTCGACCACCACGACCAGCGGTGCGTGGGCGTCGAGCATGACGTCGACGGCGTCGTAGACGGTGCCCGACAGTGGCACCGTCACCAGTGGCGGCGGTTGCGCGCAACCGGGTAGGTGCTGCCAGGCAGTTGGGCGGCCCGCGTCGTCCACTGCGAGTACCGGGTGGCCGTTGGCGGGGACGCCAGCACTGGAGATCACCACCTCCTCCAGCTCCAGGTGGCGCAGCTCCAACAGCGACAACCGCCGGACCGCGGCGCCGCTTCCGACGAACTCGGCAACGAAGTCGTCTGCCGGGTGGGTGAGCACGTTGCCGGCGGTATCGTATTGCGCCAGCCGCCCGCCAGGAGCGAACACCGCGATTCGGTCTCCCAGCTTCACCGCCTCGGACAGGTCATGAGTGACGAAGCAGATGGTCTTGGCGACCTGGCGCTGCACCTCCAGGAACTGGTCCTGCAGTCGTTCACGGGTGATCGGGTCGATAGCGCCGAAGGGTTCGTCCATCAGCATCACCGGGGGATCGGCCGCGAGACCACGTGCCACTCCGACACGCTGCTGCTGCCCGCCGGAGAGCTGCCGGGGGTACCGGTCTCGGAAGTCGGCCGGCTCCATCCCCACCAGATGCAGCAGCTCGTCGACCCGGCTGGCGATGCGGGCCTTGTCCCAGCCGAGCATCTTGGGCACCACCGCGATGTTGTCGCCGATGGTCAGGTGCGGGAACAGCCCGACCTGCTGGATCACGTAGCCGATCCGCCTGCGCAGCTGGTCGGCATTGACATCGGTGACGTCTTCGCCGTCCAGCAGGATGCGCCCGGCACTGGGCTCGATGAGCCGGTTCATCATCTTCAAGGTGGTCGTCTTGCCGCACCCCGACGGTCCGATGAGCATCACGATGGCGCCCTCGGGCACATCTAGAGTCAGCTCGGCAACGGCGGGGTTGCGCTGCTTGGGATAGGTCTTGCTGACACCGTCAAGAACGATCATCGAGCGTGGACCGGTCCGGCGGGACGAGCCGGTCGCGGATTGCACGGCCTCAGACACGGATCCCCCTCGGGGTGGTGAAGCGCTTGACCACAGCGAAAATGACTTCGAAGCCGGCCGCCACCACCAGGCATCCCAGCGTGCCGGTGATGACCTCGTTGAACGAGTTGACGGCACCGAGCCGGGCCAGGCCGCTCTGCAGCGGTTTGCCCAAGCCGGGACCATTGATCAGGGCTGCGACCACGGCGATCGAGATCGTGATCAGCACCGCGACCCGGATGCCAGAGATGATCACCGGCCAGGCCAAGGGCAGCTGCACCCGAAGCATCCGGCGTACCGGGCCCATCCCGACGCCCCGTGCGGCCTCCAGCACCGCAAGATCCACCGAGGACAGTCCGGCCACGGTGTTGCGTAACACCGGGTAGATCGCGTACAGGGTCAGCGCCACGATGCTCGGAGTGACCCCGAGCCCCAGCAGCGGCTGCAACAGGCCGAACAGCGCCAGGGACGGGATGGTCAGGGCTGCCGAGGTGAGCAGCAGCGCAGCCTCGCGGCTGCCCACCCGCAGGCTGCGGGTCCATGACGGCGGGGTGAGCTGATTGGTGTGCAGCACCAGGGCCAGTGCAAGTGAAATCACCGTGGCGAAGACCACCGAGTAGAGCACCAGTAGGAAGTGCTGCTGCACGTAGAAGACCAGTTCGATGGAGTTTTCCGACAGGTACTGCAGGTAGGACTCCATTACGTGGCTGCCCTATCCGCACCGACCGGCTCGATGCTGGAGGCGGATCTGGGCCTGCACGGTCGGCCGGTCATCACACCTCCACGTGCAGAAATCGCTGTGGCGCCCGCAGCACCATGAGTGAGGCTAGCGCGGCATCACCCGATGCACCCCTGGCGCGGCTTGCGTGCAGGCCACGTTAATGCTGCCCCGTGTTGGGCTAACACCACGAACGCTGTTGGATTGACCAGTGGATTCGGAGCTGGAGCTGTCGCAGTGGTGGCGGATCACGGCACAGATCATCGAAGCAGGCCATACCGTCTCGGGTGACGATCTACCCCGGGTGCTTGATGAGGCGGTGGCTCTGGTGGGAATGACGGCACAGATGTATCTGGTTGACCTTGCCCAACGGACACTCCGGCCGGTTTCGAAGGATCACAGGGCAGCGGTCACCGTTGAAGCCAGCCTGGCCGGGCGGGCATTCCAGTTCGTAGAGGTCGTCACCGGTACCGATCTCGACGAGGGCGTGGTGCTGTGGATTCCGATGCTCGATGGAACCGACCGGCTCGGTGTGCTGCGTCTGGGATTGCCGGACGGAGCCGATGGTGACGACCCCGGATTGCGGCAACGGTGTTCGGTGCTAGCCGGGCTGGTCGGCCATCTCGTGGCCTCCAAGTTTCCCTACGGCGACGTACTGAACGTCACCCGCCGGAGCACGCCACTGACCGTGGCTGCGGTCCTTCGGAACCGACCGGTTGATCGACTTCGCCGAACGCAGCGGTGCCGATGGCCTGCCGGCACCGGAGACCCTGCGGCGGCTGGCTCACGACGTTCTCGACCACCAAGGAGGCCTGCTCCAAGATGACGCCACCCTCATCATGGTCGACTGGCGACCAGTGCACCCCAGCGTCGCGCCGCTTCCTGTGACTGAATGACTTTGTACTCGTAGAAGAGCACCGGGACAGGTGCGCCGCGGTGCAGCGACCCTTGCGAAGGAGATAGCCCAATGCTTGCAGACGATGCCCGGGAGATCGCCGCAGCGATCGAGGAATGCCTCAACGCCAGTGCCTGCCAAGGCAGCAAGGCCACGGTCAAGTCTGACCAGATGAGTCCCAAGGCGATTCCTGCTGGCGCAGGGCGTCCAACCTTCATCCGTTACTTCATCCAGATCGATGACGGCACTCGGATGGCGACCCTCAGCCTGGGCCAAGCAGCCGAGTTGCTTGACGATATCAAGTCGGATTGGGATCCAGATCGGCTCTTCGAGGCGATCCGCGCCCTGGATGCGCCCGTTGAGACACGACCTGAAGACGGTTGACAGCGTTGCGCGGCGTTTCCCTGTTGCTGCGGTGGGTATCACCCACAACCATGCGATGCGCGACGCGAGATGAGCTACGGCGGGTGGCCAACGAGACCTTTGGTTGGTCAAGGCTGCGCGACGAGCAGCTGCGGGCAATGGAGCAGGTCATGGCCGGACATGATGTGCTGGCCGTGCTGCCTACCGGTGCGGGTAAGTCCGCGATCTACCAGGTGCCCGCGCTGCTCCTGGATGGCCCGACCCTGGTGATATCCCCGCTGATCGCCCTGCAGCAGGACCAGCTGGAGGGCATCAAGGACACCCGCGCGCCGGCGGCGGTCGTGGTGAACTCCACGCAAAGCGGTGGCGAGCACAGACAGGCATGGGAGGCAATCCGGCAATGTGAGGCGGAGTATGTGTTTCTCTCGCCCGAGCAACTGGCCAAGGACGAGGTCGTCGATGCGTTGGCAGCTCTGGGGGTGTCGCTGCTTGTGATCGATGAGGCGCATTGCGTCTCAGCCTGGGGACACGACTTTCGGCCCGACTACCTTCGCCTGGGCCACGTGATCCAGCGGCTGGGCCATCCCAGGGTGCTCGCGCTGACCGCTACCGCGGCACTGCCGGTCCGCCGTGACATCGTGCAGCGGTTGGACCTACGGGACCACCACGAGGTGATCGCCAGTTTCGACCGCCCGAACCTGCACCTAGCCGTCGAGCGGTTCACTGACGACACCACCAAGCGGCACGCCGTCATTGCTCGGGTACGCGCACTGACCGCGGATCCCGCGACCCGACGCGGGTTGGTGTTGGTGTACGCCGCCAGCCGCGCAGACACCGAGTTCTACGCCAATGAGCTCGCGCAATGCGGGGTACGGGTGGCGGCCTACCACGCCGGGATGAAAGCGGCCGACCGCGAGCGGGTACACGAGCAGTTCCTCGCCGATGAGCTCGACGTGGTGGTGGCGACTTCGGCGTTTGGCATGGGTATCGACAAGCCCGACGTGCGGTTCGTCGCGCACGCATCGGTACCGGAGTCACTTGACTCCTACTACCAGCAGATCGGGCGGGCTGGCCGCGACGGCCAGCCCGCCCAGATCACGCTGTTCTACCGCCCGGAGGACCTGAGCCTGCAGACGTTCCTCACCGCCAGCAAGGCCCCGGAGGAAGTTCTCGGTGAGGTGGCGCAGGCGCTCCAGGAGCATGATCAACCGATCCGGCCGGCACAGCTCAAGGAACAGGTGCACGCCTCCACGGCCAAGCGCACCAAAGCGGTGAACCTGCTCGAGCAAGCCGGGGCAGTCGCCACCACCTCCGATGGCCAGCTCGAGTACGTCGATTCCGATCTTCGGGTCGACCACGCGGTGGAGCGAGCGGTGGACGCCGCGAAGACCCATCAGCGTCTGATCCGGTCCCGGATCGAGATGATGCGCGGCTACGCCGAGACGACCGGGTGCCGGCGGCAGTACTTGCTTGGCTACTTCGGCGAGCAGCTGGCCCATCCCTGCGGCAACTGCGACACCTGTGCGGCCGGCACAGCTGGGGAACAGCCAGCCGGCGACGACGAGTTCCCTCGGGGCAGCTCCGTGCGGCACAGCAAGTGGGGGCACGGCGTCGTCATGTCGATCGAACAGAACCAGCTGACCGTGCTGTTCGACGATGTTGGCTACAAGACGCTATCCCGACCAGCCGTCCACGAGCGCAACCTCCTTGCCCCCGACCGAGCCTGCGAGTCAGCGGCGCATCATTAGGAAACTCATACGCGGGCACGGCGAGCCTGCACGAACGACCAGATCGCCAGGACGAGGAACACCCCGCAAAGCGCCAAATTCAACAGGCCTGCAGTGCGCGCGATGCCGGCATGCTCAGAGTTTGCGGCCGGGCTGGCGACGAGTTGCCCGACAGACCCCAGCACGCCGAGCAAAGCCACTGCTGCGGCAACGTGCATCGCATGGCGCCGGGCGTGACCGCCGCGTAGGCCGACGAGCCCGGCAACTGCAAGGCCGGCACCGAGTACTGCTGGAATGAGCGCGGTCAGGCTCGCGCCGGGACCGGAGGCGGTGTAAGCCCAACCTCCCACTACGATCAGTACGATCCCGACGACAATCGCGATCTTGGGCAAGGGAACAGGCCTCCCATCGGAGGAACGATGTTCCACCAGTATTCCGCATGGCTGATGCGGTCGCCCGGTCCGTCTGCCTACGACGGTGAGTCGTTTCGTTGACGTCCGCAACTTTGCTGAAGCACCATCATGGCGCGGCCGTCGAGCACGGCGAGCGGGCCCTGCATCAATCTGTGGAGCGGCCGATGAACGCCAGAGGGTGGATCCCTGTCGATGGCGCGGAACTGGCTTACGACGAAGCGGGCTCGGGCCAGCGGCTCGTGCTGGTGCACGGTACCGGCGCGGAGGCCTCGACCTGGCAACGTAATGTGGTCGATCTGGCGACGCACTACCGGGTGATCGCCTACGATCGCCGGGGCTACGGGCGCTCGACGCACCGGCCGGTGCGCGACTACCGCGTGCATGTCGCCGACCTCGCCGCCGTCCTGAAGCACGTCGGCGCCCCAGCGCACGTGCTGGGCTGGAGCTC
The DNA here is from genome assembly GCA_036389855.1 of Pseudonocardiaceae bacterium. Lineage (GTDB taxonomy): Bacteria > Actinomycetota > Actinomycetes > Mycobacteriales > Pseudonocardiaceae. The sequence continues at coordinate 3,282 of DASVWA010000222.1, read as the reverse complement.
CGGCGGCAACACTGCACTCGCCCTAGCGGCCGAGCAGCCGCAGCTGTTCCGGTCACTGATCATCGTCGAGGCGCCGTTCCAGGGGTTGCGGCGGCCCACAGGGGTATTCGCGGCAGACGTGAAGGCGAAGTTCGCGCAGCTGTGTGGCAGGCCGGAGGAGGGGGCTGCCATTATGTATCGCTGGCTTACCGGCCTGCGTGATGGCACGAACGGGTTCGACGCACTCCCTGCCGCTGACCGCCAGCGGCTGCTCGCGCACAGTCGCGTGGTTCTGGCAGAGATCGATCCGCACCCGTTCGGTGTGCTGGTCGAGTATGTGCCGTTACGAAAGATCGCCGCACTGCCGATGCCGGTGACGTGGCTACTGGGCGCGGAAAGCATGCCGTGGTACAGGCGGTTGCACGCACGCGTCGTCGCGGTCGCCCCTAGCATCCGCACCGAGTACATCTCCGGGGCTGGTCACCTGATGCCCATTGAGGCGCCTGAAGCGTTCGTCGATGCGGTCCACCGCGCCATCCGCATGGTTGACGAGCCACAGTTCGGCTCCCCGCCTCAAGGCTGACGTGAGACGGCCATGACCCATTCTGGTCGTCGTAGAGATTGCTTGTCGCACACCGGGATTATCACTGGCTCAACCAGGAGGAGACGACCCTGGAAGATAAGGACGACGAAATGCGCCTTCGAACTCGAGTACCGCACTCGTTGTGAAGAACCTAATATGAAACTGTCGGCTCGGAGCTGGAACAGCGCGAATCTGCCGTACCAATAGACCGCCGGTACACCCAGGACGGGCTGGAACTCCGGCCGTCAGCGCGCGTGCCGCCGCTTCAGGTTGGCCGAGTCGACCGCCAACGCGCGGCGATCCCGGCGAGCACGGCGTCGTCCAGCAGCGCGCCACCGGCTCGACCGACGCCCATCCGAGCCAAGCGCCCGAAGTCGTAGAGATCTTCACCCACAGGTCTTGGCATTGCTCCTCTTTGGCTGAATTGAGCCTGTTTGCGATCAGCAGGCGCTACACTGCTGACGTTGCACCAGATCCCAGCAGTTGAGCGGTCCGTAAGGAGAGCGGACCAGGAAACACAAGGTTGGAATTCACCTACCGCCTCACTGACTACTACACCGACTTGCTACTTGATCGCCCGCACCGACCCGGTGACCAGCTCCATCCGCAACTTTGAGACACCATCGTCTACGCCGACCTTGACCCACCAACCCCGAACTACCGCCCGCCGCGGGCGGTCGCCTCGACGCTGTTGGGGCGCTGAACTGTTGAAAAGATGAGGACACATGCAGATCGTTGGCTACATCGCAACAGTCCTGGCAGCGATCATCGCCGTTGGCTTAATCGCTCTTGGAGCATTTTCGGCCAAAGATATCCGCCGCTACCTGCAGATCCGCAACATGTGAGCGACGAACTGACGAAACGCCGCCACTCCACCGTGGATAGCCAAGGCTGATGCTCGTCGTCTCGTCGCTGATGCCCGGCAGCTACTCGTCGAGCAGGTAGTCGAGCGTGCGTTTCTCCTCACTGCGGTGCTGTATGTCCGGGAGCCAGTCCGGGTGTAGCGGGCGAGGATTTCCCAAGACGCACCCAGGCCAGGACGTTCACCGACTGGCTCGTAAGAGGTGCGTCGGGGGCCCGAGGAGGTGCTCTCGCGCTGGCCACCGGCCGGTTAGCCGACCACGAGGGGGAGCGTGATCAGTCAGAAGCCGTCCACGCGGTTCGCGCTATCCCCCTGCAAGGTTGTCCAGGCCGTGTCGAATTGCTGCGGCTAGCTGGTCGAGGTGTTCGGGCTGGACGGTGAGCGGCGGTGACACGGCGACCCCGTCGCTGAGTGGTCGGACCAGGACGCCGGCGTCGCGGACCAGGCGGTACAGCTCGGTCGCCGCGCTGGGCTGCCGCTCGAGAAGGTCGGGTATGAGGCCAACCGCGGCGAGCAGGCCTACCCCGCCTCGCACCTCGGCCACCAGCGGGTGGTCGCGGCAGCCGGCCAGGGCGGCAAGCAGTGGTTGCTCAAGGTCGCGTCCCCGGGCCAGCAGCCCATCGCGCTCGAGCAGGTCAAGATTGGCCATCGCGGCCGCGCAGCAGGTCGCGTGTCCGGCGTAGGTGACGCCATGCTGCAAGGTCGGGCCACCTGGATCAGACCAGAACGGCTCGGCCACCCACCCAGCCACTAGCACGCCGCCCAGCGGAAGATAACCGCTGGTCACTCCCTTGGCGAAGCAAATCATGGCCGGCGTGAGGTCCCAGCGCTCGGTGCCGAACCAGGTGCCGAGACGGCCGAACGCGCAGACGACCGAGTCAATGACCAGCAGCACGCCGGTGTCATGGCACAGCGCGGACACGGCCTCGAGGTAGCCCTCCGGGGGCGGGTGGACACCTCCCGGTGCCATCACTGGCTCGACAAAGACCGCGGCGACCCGTTCCGCCCCCAGCCGGTCCAGCTCAGCCCGCAGTGCCGCAACGGAGTCGTACCGGACCAGTGAGGTGGCGGGCACCAGCTCGCCGAGCCCGGCGTCGATGCCCGTGCCGCCGATGCTGGTGCCGAACCCGTGAACACCGTGAAAGCTCGCCGTCCGAGCGATCAGATGGGTCCGGTGCGGTTGGCCCTGCTCCGCCCAGTATGCCCGGGCCAACTTTGCGGCCGTGTCGATGGCGTCGCTGCCCCCGCTGCCGAAGAACACCTTTGCTTCGGGCATCGGGGCCAGCGCGGCCAGCCGTCCGGCGAGTGCCCGGGCGGGTTCGGTCACGAAATCGCCGAATACCTGGTAGGTCTCGAGCCGGCTGAGCTGCTCAGCAATCGCGTCCGCGATCTCCGACCGGCCGTGCCCGACGTTCGCATGCCACAAGCTCGCCGTGGCGTCAAGGTACCGTCGGTTCGCGTCATCCCATACCCAGACGTCCTCACCCCGTTCGATGACGAACTCATGCTGGCGGACGCTCGCCATGTCGGCGAACGGGTGCCACAGCTGGGTCTCATGCCCCGTGTCAGACATAGTTGATGCTGCCGAACCTGCGGCTACCCGGCCCCCACCGCGCACACATGGGCACATCCTTGCCCACCACGACACTGACCGCCACCGGACGGCGAGCTGGTTGCGGGCCTTCGACCTGAGCCCACATGATGACACTGACGTTATGACGTTCGATTACTTCTCACCAGCAGATTTCACCGAAAAATTACGCATGCAGGCCGCAGTATCCACATTAGCCTCGGCATTGTTCGTCAACTCTCCCCTGGAAGGGGGCCGGCCGTGCGGGGCTCTCTCACGTCGCATGCA
>DASVWA010000221.1:0-9208 GCA_036389855.1 Pseudonocardiaceae bacterium | reverse complement strand
CCCCCGGCGCCCAGCGGCTCAACACCGCAGCGCTCGACGACAACTTCCAGATGATCACCTACGCCCGCCACGACGGCCTCGTCTATGCCTTCGGCACCCCCAACGGCCGCTTCGGCGCCGCCTACCTGGCCCGCGTCCCCGAACACCGGCTCCTCGACACCACCGCCTACGAATACTGGACCGGCAAAGACTGGCAACGCGGCACCAGCGCACTAGCCACTCCCATCGTGACCGGACCAGTAGGAGAGCTGTCCGTCCGCTACGACCAAACCCTGCGTAGCTGGCAGATGATGACCATGGACGAAGACCGCCACGCGATCGTGGTCCGGCTGGCCCCCCACCCCACCGGACCGTGGGGCGATCCGATCACCGTCGCCACCCACGACGAGTACCCCCACCTCTACGGCGGCTTCTTCAACCCCGACTCCCACGGCCGCGACATCTACTTCACCATGACCCAATACGAGCGCTACAACGTCTCGATGATGCACGTCACGCTGCCAGAAGATGTGGTGAACAGCGCTAAGCCTCGCTGAGCTACGTCAACTGTGGAACACGCCTTCGGTGGCGGCAGCGCGCAGGGCCTGGCGCCAGTGCCGCAGTTCGGGTAGCCCGGCCGCCGCCCAACTGGCGGTGTCCAGGACGGAGTTCGCCGGGCGGGGTGCGGGCCGGGGGAACTCCGCGGTGGAACACGGCCGCACCCGGTCCGGGTCGGCACCGAGTTCGGTGAACACCGCCCGGGCCAGCCCGAACCATGTCGTGGAGGCGGCGTTGACACAGTGCAGCACGCCCGGCGGTACCTGGTCGGCAGCCAGCGCGAGGGCGATCAGGCCGTCGGCGAGATCCGCCGTCCAGGTGGGGTTGCCGTGCTGGTCATCGACCACCTGGACGGTGCCACCCGGCGACCCGTTCTGTGCCGATCCATTGTGCGTCGCCAAGCCCGCCATGGTGCGGACGAAATTGCTGCCGTGCGCACCGTAGAGCCATGCCGTTCGCACCACATGCGCAGGCGCACCCGAGGACAGCACTGCCTGCTCGCCCGCCAGCTTGGTCTGGCCGTACACGGTGTCTGGCACAGCGGGGTCATCCACCCGGTGCGGCCCGGCCCCATCGCCCGCGAAAACGTAGTCAGTCGAGACCTGCACCAGATGGACCTGATGGGCGGCGCAGGCCCGAGCCAGATGCGCCGGGCCTTGCGCATTGACCGCATGCGCCCGTTGAGCACCCGCGGATTCCGCAGCGTCCACCGCCGTGTACCCGGCGCAGTTGATCGCCACCAGCCGGCTGCCGCGGTCAGCTGACGACGCTGACGCGACCGCCTCGGACACCACCACGGGATCGGTGACATCGAGCTCAGCCGAACCGGGAGCACGAATCCGGGCGATCCCGGCACGGGTGGCCGCGGCCACCAGATCCCGACCGAGCTGGCCCGCACCGCCGGTCACCAGCAGCGACAGGCTGAACTTATGGCTCACCCCGGGACCGCGGCGGGCGACTTCAGCGGCTCCCACCACTGCCGGTGCTCGGCATACCACCGCACCGTGTCGGCGAGCCCTTGCCTGAAGTCCGTCTCGGGGCGGTAACCGAGCTCGGTTCGGATCTTCGTCCAGTCAACCGAGTACCGGCGGTCATGAGCCTTGCGGTCGGTTACCGGCCGGACGCTGGACCAATCCGCGCCGGTGGCCTCCAGCAGTAAGCCGGTGAGCTCGGTGTTGGTCAGCTCGGTGCCCCCACCGATGTTGTAGATCTCACCGGCTCGACCGCGCTCGAGCACCAGCGCGATGCCATGGCAATGGTCGTCGGCGTGCAACCAGTCACGTACGTTGAGCCCATCGCCGTACAACGGCACCGGCAACCCATCGAGTAAATTCGTGACGAACAACGGGATGACCTTCTCCGGGTACTGGTAGGGCCCGTAGTTGTTGGAGCAGCGGGTGATCCGCACGTCCATGCCGTGGGTGCGGGCGTAGGCGCGGGCGAGCAGGTCCGAACCCGCCTTGGATGCCGAATATGGTGAGTTGGGTTCCAGCAAGTGGCCCTCGGTCCAGGAGCCTGAGTCGATCGAGCCGTACACCTCGTCGGTGGAGACGTGCACAAACGTTGACACGCCGGCCTCCAGCGCAGCCTGCAGCACCGTGTGCGTGCCCACCACGTTGGTCACCACGAACGGGGCGGCACCAAGGATCGAGCGGTCCACGTGCGACTCCGCAGCGAAGTGCACCACCGCGTCGACACCGATCATCAAATCGGCCACCAACAATGCCTCGGTGATGTCGCCCTTGACGAAATGCAGCGCCGGATCGGTCGCGACCGGCGCCAGGTTCTCCGCATTGCCTGCGTAGGTCAGCTTGTCCAGAACCACCACTTCGGCGCCGGCCAACGAAGATTCTGCCCCGCGCAGCACCCGGCGCACGAACGTGGACCCGATAAATCCAGCACCGCCGGTAACCAGAAGCCGCATCGGTTCACTCCCCAACCTGGCTGGCAGTCAGACAGCGGTGATCCGAGTGTGCCATGGCAACCCGACTAGGCGTTCACACGTCTGCACTAGGCAAGCGGATAGCCTGGCCTTGCCGCCGCACCAGCCGTACAACGCAGGAGGGGATGCGTGGAAGACAGGCCACCCCGGCCGGAGAGTTCCGTCAGGCAACCCGAACGGCCGGGTCAGCGGCGCGGCGCAGACGGTGATCCCCAATCCAGGAAACAACCCCCAAGAGAGTCCCGGACGGCCCGCAACTCCCCGACCATGTCCTCGCCGGGCGCACGTGGCGGGATACCCGCTTCCCGGCGACGCCCGAAGTGCGGGTTCGGCGGGCGCAAGCTGGTGCTTGCGATGGTTTCTGCGCTGGTGCTGGGCCTCACCGGGTACGGGTGGTCGACTTTCCAGAGCTTGCAGCAAGGCTTGAGCACCACGGATGTGATCGGCTTCAGCGCATCGGACGCAGCCATCGACATCCTGCTGGTGGGTATGGACAGCCGCACCGACGCGCAGGACAACCCCCTGCCCGCCGACGTGCTGTCCAGGCTGCGTGCCGGCAACAACGAGGGTGAGCTCACCGACACCATGATCCTGGTGCGGATTCCCAGCGACGGCATGCATGCGGTAGCGATCTCACTGCCGCGGGATCTGTACGTGCAGCTGCCCGAGGGGTACGGCAAGCACAAGCTCAATTCCGCGTTCACCCGGGCCAAGAGCGCCACCGCAGCGCAGCTCGTCGAGCAAGGAGCCGATCCAGCCACGGTCCGCAGCGAGTCCATCGCCGCGGGCCGAAAGCTCCTGCTGGAGGCCGTCAAGGATCTCACCGGAGCCGGCATCGACCACTACGCGGAGATCAACCTGCTGGGCTTCTCGCTGCTCACCGAGGCCGTCGGCGGGGTTGAGGTATGCCTGCGCGAAGCGGTCAACGACAAATTCTCCGGGGCGAACTTCCCAGCCGGCCCGCAGGTGATCTCGGGGCCGGACGCGCTGGCGTTCGTCCGACAACGGCACGGGCTGCCCGGCGGCGACCTGGACCGCATCGTGCGCCAGCAGGCGTACCTCGCCGCGCTGGCCGACAAGGTGCTCTCGGCTGGGACGCTGGCCAGTCCTGCTCGGATCCGCCAGCTGATCGACGCGACCCAGCAATCGCTGGTGCTCGACGAGGACCTGGACCTGCTCGACTTCGCCGCTCGGATGCAAGGTCTGGCCGCCGGAAACGTGATGTTCAAGACCGTGCCGGTGTTGGGCGATGGTGACAGCGAGTCCGATGGCGCGGTGCTCAAGGTCGATCCGGAGGCCGTGCAGGCGTTCGTCGCCCAGTCCATCGACGTCCATCCCGCGCCGGATCTCAGACCCGGCTCCCCAGCCAGGGCGGCGGTCACGGTCGACGTGCTCAACGCCTCGGGCGTAACCGGGCTCGCCAATTCGGTCTCTGAGCAGCTGGCCGGGCACGGTTTCCGCCAAGGCGCGGTCGGCAACACTGCCGCCCGGGCTACCAGCGTGGTGCGCTACCCGTCCGGCGAGCACGACGCCGGCGCGGCGGTAGCCGACACGCTGGGCGACCTGCCGGTTGAAGAGGGCTCGAACCTGGCGCCCGGCACCGTGCAGGTGTACCTCGGCCGGGACTACTCCGGCCCGGTCACACCGCGGATTGGCGGCGCTTCCTTCCTGCGAGTGGGCGGGACGCCCGCCAGCAATGCCGTGCGTCCGGTGGCGTATAACGCCCTACCCCCACTCGCAGCTGGACCGAGACTGCCGATGGCAGGCAGCGACGTGCCGTGCGTCTCCTGACCCGGCCTTGCTGAGGAGCCGATGACCATCACCGACGAGCTGCTCGGTCCACTGCTGCGCAGGGACCCGGCCCGACCACGGATCACTCACTATGACGATGCCGCCGGCAGCCGGATCGAGCTGTCCGGCGCCACGCTGGCCAACTGGGCGGCCAAGACCGCGAACTGGTTACGCGACGAGCTGTATGTGCAGCCCGGCGATACGGTCGCAGTGTTGCTGCCGCCGCACTGGCAGACCGCCGGCGTGCTACTGGGCGCCTGGTGGTGCGGTGCAACAGTGACGACGTCGCCTGCCGGCTCGCAGGTCGCGCTGTGCGGCTTGGACCGGATCGCCTCCGCAGCCGGTGCCGATGAGATGGCGGCGCTCGGGCTGGACGCCCTGGGCATGGGCATTGCGGTGCTCCCGCCCAAGGTCCGTGACTACGCCACCGAAGTGCGAGTGCATGGCGACACCTTCACGTCCGGCGCGCCGAGCCCCGACGCCGACGAGGTTGTTGCCGCGGCCCGGGCCCGGGCCGTCGAGTTGGGCCTGGACGCCGGTGACCGCTTGCTGTGCACGACGGGCTGGGACGGGGCAGTGCCGGGGGAGGTGTTGCTCGCCGTGCTCGCCGTCGACGCGTCACTGGTCCAGTGCACCGGCGCCGATCCTGCCGCGCTGGCGGACCGCTACGCCGCCGAACGGATCACCGCCACCCTCACGTAGGTACCCCGAGCGTCGGGGAAGCGATGACATGAGTTCGTGATGGGCCCGGGATACCCTTGCACCGGGCAGCGATCGGAAGATGCGGCGGTAGGACTATGCGCGGCGTGCTGGGCACTAGCCGGACTAATCGGATTATCGGGACACTGGTGTTGCTTGTCGTGTCAGTGCTGGTGGCCGGGTGCACCGGCGCTGGGCAGTTCTTCGGACGATCTGACAGCGATTCTCCTCCGTCGGCGCAGGTCCGCATCCAGCCGGGCGACAAGGCCGAGAACGTCAATCCGACGCAGCCCGCCTCGGTGAACCTCACCGAGGGAGAAATTCGCGAGGTGGCGCTGACCAACGCCGACGGCAAGACGGTAGCCGGCACGCTCAGTCCGGACCGGCGTAGTTGGACCAGCACCGAGCCGTTGGGCTACGACCGGACCTACACCTGGAGCGGTACCGCGGCCGCTCCCGACTCCCCGGCGGTGCCCATCACCGGCTCGTTCAGCACCGTCAAGCCCCGCCAGCTCGTCCACGCCACCCTGAACATCGGCGATGGCGATACCGTCGGCATCGCCGCCCCGATCATCCTGCAGTTCGACGACCACGTGGCGGATAAGGCTGCCGTGCAACGAGCCCTGCAGGTACAGGCGTCAGTACCGGCGGAGGGGTCGTGGGCCTGGCTACCTGACGACAACGGTGGCTCCCGGGCGCACTACCGAACCCGCGAGTACTGGCAACCGGGCACCAAGGTCAATGTCGCCGCCAAGCTCTACGGAGTGGCCTACGGCGACGGATCCTACGGCGAGGAAGACCTGACTACGTCTTTCGCCGTCGGTCGCGCCCAGATCGTCAAAGCCGACGTCAACAGCCATCGCCTGATCGTCCTGCGGGACGGCCAGGAAGTGATGAACTTCCCGGCCAGCTACGGACTGGCCTCCGACCCGCAGCGCCACACCACCAACGGCGTCCATGTGGTGATGAACAAGTCCCAGAAAGTACTGATGTCCAACCCCAAATACGGCTATGTCGACCTGCCCATGTATTGGGCGGTGCGGGTCTCCAACTACGGAGAGTTCATCCATGCCAACCCAGCGTCCACCGGCGCGCAAGGCTCGGCCAACGTCACGCACGGCTGCATCAACCTGTCCACCGCGAACGCTCGGCAATACTTCGACAGTGCGGTCTTCGGTGACCCGGTAGAGGTAACCGGCAGCCCCACTCAGTTCAGTGGGGAGCACGGTGATATCTACGACTGGACCGTCCCGTGGGACGCCTGGCAGGAGATGTCGGCCCTGGATTCCTGATGTGATGGAACACCACACGGTGGTGGTTTCGGCCGATGGAGCGGATGCCTGGTAATTCGCCTCGGCGCGCAAGCACGTTGGCAACGATACGAAACGCCGACGACGCCACCGCCGTCCACGGCCGGTCTGAGGACTACTCGTAGCAGTTCGAGGACTCAAAGTAATAGTTGGCGGTTCGAGCCGTGATAGGCGTAACGCGCGGTCACACCGGCGGCGATCAAACAGAAGACTTCGTGCGATAGTTACGTGGGACTGGAGGAGAAGCAGAGCCTCCCAGTGAGACGGCTGTGTGCCACTCATAAGTGCGCGGCTGTCGCCGTTCGGGTGATTTGACCGCTCTGACGGGATGCTGCGGACGGGAGCCTATGGAGAGGTCGGAGATGCCTCGAATCACCAACGGTATGCCGGCTACCTTGCTTCAAAAGGCCACCTGGATAAAGAGCAGGTCCAGTAACCCCAACGGGGAGTGTGTGGAGCTGGCGAAGCTGGCAAATGGAGAGATCGCCGTTCGCAATTCGCGGCACCCAGCTGGCCCCGCCCTCATTTTCACCCGTGCCGAGATAGCCGCTTTCATCCAGGGCGTGGGGGCGGGTGAGTTCGACGAGATGACATGAGGCAGTGATCACTCGATCGGCCGAGTCAGTCACTATCCCAGCTGGCCAGGCACGGTACTGCTCGAGATCGAGCCTCATTCACAGCTCTTTGAGGGTACCACCGAGGAACTCGATCGTCTCGGTAGGGGTTTTGGCCTGGATAGACAATCGATCCATAACTTCCCGGTAGTGCTGAACATCTTCGGTTTTGTCCAGGTAGAGGGAGCTGGACAGCTGTTCAAGGTAGACAAGGTCTGGCAGATCCGGTTCAGAGAACCGCAGGAGGGAGAACGGCCCACCTAGCGCTGCATGCGGACCTGAGTGGATCGGTATCACCTGGACCGTGACGTTGGGGAGCTCCGCCATCTTGATCAGATGCTCAATCTGCTTCCGCATCACCGAGCGCCCGTCAAGCCGCCATAGCGAAGCCTCCTCCATCACTGCCCACAATTGGGGCGCTTCGCGTTGGGTGAGGATCTCCTGACGTGTCATCCGCAGTGCGAGCCGGCGTTCGACATCGTCGGCGGATCGGCGTGGGTGGCCGAGCTGGATAACGGCGCGAGCGACCTCTGGAGTCTGCAGCAGGCCCGGCACGAGTTGTGGTTGATAGGTGCGGATAACTGAACTGGCCTGCTCCAAGCCGAGGTAAATCTCGAACCAGCTCGGCACGATATCGCTGTACTGATGCCACCATCCGGGTACGTTGGCCCGTCGGACCAGCGCCAGGAGCGCTGCTCGCTCTCGTTCATCGGTAATGCCGTAGAAAGTGAGCAGGTCCATCACGTCGCGTTCTCGGAAGCCGACCCGCCCCAGCTCCATGCGGCTGATCTTGGCATGGGACGCCCGAATCGCCTGGCCGGCCGCTCCGGCAGTGATGCCGCGCGCTTCGCGGAGCCGACGCAGCTGACTGCCCAGCACCATACGCAGCGCCGTCGGACCCGGCGGTCGCTCCGGAGCGTGACCGCCGGTCGGTTCATGACTCCACCGAGGCGTCGTCACCCATGCCTCCTACGGTCGAGTACTACGAAGAGCTATACCATAGACGGCAGTCAGCGCACCCGAAACCCCCGGCCAGCCGTTTTCGTCCAACTACTCTTCGCGATTTGAGATCAATACCGCCATCTCGGGCTCGATATGGATCAAGAAACAGGCCGCTCGACCGACAGTAGCGCGTGGTGATCTCCCCCTCTCAGTGCCACACAGTTCCCGCTGAAGAACCAGCCCTGTCGTGACCATGCGGTAACGTGACTGACAGGCAGTGCGAACTGTACGGCAAACATTGAATGATGCATCGACAACGTGATTGCATCTGTGGCGTTCTTGCATCCGTACACGACGTTCCACAAGAAATCGCATGCTCGTGCATCTAACCTTGCATATGCATGCCAGGTCTGAAACGGTAGTCGCAGCGACGTGCCGATGAATACCACAGAACAAGGGGAATACATCGTGGGTGTCCCCCGCGCTAGGGCGACTATGACAAGCAGGGACAGCCATGCCCCAATCGGAGCGCTGGGCGGTCTGGCCGCCACGCAGGCAGGTAAGGCGGAGGCCAGGCCGTGAAGCTTCCTGCATTACCAGATCTGCGCTCCGGTGATAAGGCATGCCTGCCGTCAGAGGTGGAGCGGCTGCTGCAGGACGTGGTCGCCGATGGGTTCGTCGTGTACTGCTGCGGGCCCAGAGCCGCGCCGTTTGCTCTCGTCGCGTCCTACCAGTGGCAGGATTACGTCGATCTGGTCACTATCCGGCAATTCGATAGAATCACTACCGCCAGGATCCCCGCACCCCGAGGCGTTCGGATCGACGTGTTCGCCCCTGAGGTCGCGGTGTGGGCGCATGAAGGCCCGCCGCAGTGCGCATTGCGGGCATTACTGAACCTGCTACCTCCCCAGCACCCGCACGCTCCCGTCCACGCTCACCCAGCACCGCCTTCCCTGCACATCCCCCGAGCTGAGCAACGCCCGATGACCATCCGGCTTCCATCGCCAAGCCAGGCCAAGATGCGAGCCGCCCGCCTCGGCACAGTCTTAGCAGCGGTAGGCTGAGGGGCTGGTGGCGCTGGGGCCGCCGCGTAACAGGCGAACAACAGACCAGCAGCGCTGGGCCCGGCGTCGGTCACCGCAGCCAGCCGGGGCAAGACCGGGACGGCGATGCCGTGGACGAGCAGGTCAATGCTCAACGCGACGAATACCACGGCCAACGCCGCACGGGGAGTCGTCGCCTGTGAAGTCGTGGTGGGCCCGGCGGGGACATGGACATCGATGCACCCCTGCACCTGATCTAGCCGTTGAGTAGGGCACGGGCCATCACCATGCGTTGGATCTGGTTGGTGCCTTCGTAGATCTGGGTGATCT
>DASVWA010000220.1:0-2221 GCA_036389855.1 Pseudonocardiaceae bacterium | reverse complement strand
GTAGACGTTCAACCCACCGCGCGTGGCACCACTGTGCACATGCGCGCTGCTCTCAACCACAGCGACGATGGCCGAGTCCCACGGGAACCAACCGTCGCGCCATGGCCGTCGTCAGGGCGACTTGACGATCAGACGTCGTAGTACAGGCCGAACTCGAAGGGATGCGGACGTAGCCGCAGCGGATCGATCTCATTCTCCCGCTTGAGCGCGATCCAGGTTTCGATGAGGTCCGGAGTGAACACTCCGCCTTCGAGTAGGTAGTCGTGGTCGGCTTCGAGGCGATCGATCACTGCACCCAAGCTGGCCGGTACCTGGGCGACGTCCTTGGCCTCCTCAGGCGGCAGCTCGTAGAGGTCCTTGTCAATCGGCGCGGCCGGCTCGTAGGCGTTCTTGATCCCGTCCAGCCCAGCCATCATCATCGCGGAGAACGCCAGGTAGGGGTTGCCCGAGGCGTCCGGGCAACGGAACTCGATGCGCTTGGCTTTCGGGTTGTTGCCGGTGATCGGGATCCGGATACAGGCCGACCGGTTGCGCTGCGAGTACACCAGGTTCACCGGCGCTTCGAACCCAGGCACCAAGCGGTGGTAGGAGTTCACGGTCGGGTTGGTGAACGCCAGCAATGATGGTGCATGGTGCAGGATGCCACCGATGTAGTGCCGCCCGACGTCGGACAGTCCGGCATAGCCAGACTCGTCGTGGAACAGCGGCGCACCGTCGGTCCACAGCGACTGGTGGGTGTGCATGCCCGAGCCGTTGTCCCCGAAGAGCGGCTTGGGCATGAATGTCACGGTCCGCCCAGCCGCCCAGGCCGTGTTCTTCACGATGTACTTGTAGAGCTGCAAGTCATCGGCGGCGTGTAGCAGGGTGTTGTACCTGTAGTTGATCTCCGCCTGGCCTGCGGTGCCGACCTCATGGTGCGCTTTCTCCACCGAGAAGCCGCATGCGATGAGGTTCGTCACCATGGCGTTGCGCAGATCGGCGAAGTGGTCAGTCGGTGGTACCGGGAAGTAACCGCTCTTGTAGTTGACCTTGTAGCCCTGGTTGTGGCCGTTCTCCTCGGCACCGGTGTTCCACCAACCGGCAACCGAGTCGATCTCGTGGAATGCACTGTTGGGTGTCGTGTCGAAGCGCACCGAGTCGAAGCAGTAGAACTCGGCCTCGGGACCGAAGTACGCGGTGTCGGCAATGCCGGTCGAGGCCAGGAACTCCTCGGCCTTGCGCGCCACGTTACGTGGATCGCGGCTGTAGGGCTCGCGAGTGAACGGGTCGTGCACGAAGAAGTTGATGTTCAGCGTCTTCTGCACCCGGAACGGATCGATGCGCGCTGTCGCGGGGTCGGGCAGCAGCAGCATGTCCGACTCATGAATCGACTGGAACCCACGCACCGACGAGCCGTCGAAGGCCAGACCCTCCTCGATGATGTCTGCATCGAAGAACGCGGCCGGGACTGTGAAGTGCTGCATGACGCCCGGCAGGTCGCAGAAGCGGACGTCGATGAACTCGACGTCCTCGTCGGCGATGAAGCGCAGGACCTCATCGGAGTTGGAGAACACCGTCGTTCGCTCCTTCGTGCACAGTGCTGTTTACCGGCGCAATCGGTCAGTTCGCTGCGGCGAACCTAAAATGGCGGTGTTACCTGACCATCACCCGGTTGTTTCGCCAAGGTTACGAGGGTGGTGGTGTGCGAGACCAGCCCGGGGGGCGGCCTACCCTGGTCGGGTGAGCAGGTGGACGCAAACCTGGCTGGCCGGCCCTGAAGGATCCCGTGAGGATCCCACTGCAGACGCTGCCGGGCAGGACTATACCGGTCAACGGCTCGGCTTGCCCCCGCAAGGGCCGGGGGCCGCCGCTGGCTTCGGGCCTCGGATCCTGGCCATCATGATCGACTGGTTACCCTGCGCCATAGCCGCCCAGCTGCTCACCGACAACCCATCGTTCTCCGCATTGGCACTCTTCGCAGCGGTGACCGCACTCTCGATCGGGGTGGCAGGGCGCACGGTTGGACATGCTGTGGCGGGGCTGCGGGTAGCGCTGCTGGACGGGCGTCGCGCCGGTTTTGGCGCCGGGGTGATCCGCACCCTGCTGCTGTGTCTGGTCATCCCCCCGGTGGTGTACGACGCCGACGGCCGCGGCCTGCACGACCGAGCTGTCGGGACCATCGTGCTGCGGACTCGCTGAGCGCATTGTCCACTCGGCAGCCCGACATGACGTCGGTTACGTG
>DASVWA010000219.1:0-4543 GCA_036389855.1 Pseudonocardiaceae bacterium | reverse complement strand
GTTCGAATCCTGCCGGGGGCACCAAGCTAGACCATAAGCGGCGTTGACCTGCGCATTCGTCGTGCGGCCGCTAGTACGATGCTCGAACTGTGGGTCACAAGAGTCGAAGCTGATGCACGAATTGTGACACCTAACAAGATGGTTTTTGGCGTGTTGCGCAGGAGTAGCGCCCTGGTCTGCCGATGAGTGGGCCTTCGATCGCATGCATGGGTCTGCGGTAGTTGCGGTAGTTGCGGTAGTTGCGTGGTCATCCGTTGCAGGACACGTGTGCGGTGTGCTCGGTCGAGGTAGAAGCAGCGGGCGCTTGATGGTGTGGCGCTGGATCAAGTCCATGCCTCCAATTCTCAGCCGGCCCTCCGTTGACCGATGGACGGCTCCCGCGCCGCTCGGGGGCGTCGGCTACCTGCTCGTTGAACCCCGTGTCCAAGTCCGCGGCTGAACCGCTCGCGCGCCGGGCGCCTTGCTTTGCGAAGTGGTGACGGGCAGGAGGTATGAGACGCTTGCGCCCGCTCGATCGAAGTTGTCGCCGAAGCCTTCCACACTGGCGAAGGCGTTTCGTATGCCGCTTACCGGAGGGACCTGCACGCGGGCCAGACGTGTTTCACCCGCCCGATGTTTAACCACCTGCTCGGCAGCGAGTGGCTGCCTGCGATCCCGTCGGTTGACGCCCGCCTGCGGGCCGACCCTCCGGCACGCGCGCGGACATCGCATGCGGCGAGGGCTAGTCGAGCATCGCGATCGCCCGCGCCTATCCCAGAGTTCGGGTCAACGGCATTGACTCCGACGCAGCCTCGATCGAGGCCGCGCGGCAGCATCTCGACGGCAGCGGTGCCGAGGATCGCGTCTTGTTCCAGCTGCTGGACGCCCGAGAGCTCCGCCAAACGGAGCCCTACGACCTGGTCTTCATTTTCGAGTCGCTTCACGACACGTCTTATCCCGTCGACGTGCTGCGGGCGTGCCGGGCCGTGCTCACCGACGGTGGCTCCGTTGTAATCGGCGACGAACGAGTAGCAGATACGTTCCGAGCCCCGGGCGACGACCTGGAGCGCTTCTACTACGGCTTCAGCATCCTCCATTGCCTGCCTGTCGGGATGGTCAGCGAGGGCGCTGCGGGCACCGGCACGGTCCTGCGCGCCGACACGGTAGATCGCTACGCCCGGGAGGCGGGCTTCGCTTCCTGTGAAGTGCTACCGATTGAGAACGACTTCTACCGCTTCTACTACCTGGCGCCGCCGCGCCAGTCGTAGCTCCGGACCGCTCAAGTCACAGCCTCGATCTCGATCAACTCGCGGGGGTAGCAGTTCCGACGAGCAAATGCACCATGCCGCACACCGGTCGCACCAGCGCGGCGGCGGAGGAACCGTCCAGCCGTGTTGGCTGGCTCAGCGTTGCCGGTGACCGGCTCGCGCGGTGGGCCGGGGTGGGGACAGTGAGCCGGCGGCCGTGCAGCCGACACACACAGCCTGTCACCGTGCGCGATGAACGTGTAACACCTGCAAGCGAGGAGCGATTGCAGTGATGCCCAGGTGCATGACTTCCCATCTCGGCAGGCGAAAGCTTGGTCACTCAGACTTGTCAACCCCCGGTTAGCGCCCTGCCCAGCCCGTTCGCCTCCCTGGCTCCTCCGGAGTTCGGCAGGCTGGCCAAGGACACCCGTGATCATCACGTCGATGTGCTCCCAGGATGGCCATCCGAGCATCCGGGGATGGCTCAGGCCAGCTCCCGGCCGCGCTGTCTGTCCGTTCTCCTCCATGATCCTGCTGCTGCCGCACTATTTCTGCGCACCCATATTAAACCGGATGATCTCATAGAGCTGATCCTCATCCCTCGCCGATGTGGCAGCCGATTTATTACGAGCCCGACGCGCCGTCTACGAATATCATGCACCTCGCCAGGGCCAGCCGAGTCGCTAGTATTGGCGTAAAAAGGAAACGACCCAGCGACGCCTCATTTGTGAAATGCAGAAGGCTGCGACCGATTTATTCACCACCCGGCGACCAAGCGCGTAGACGCAGCTAGCTGTCACCGTGAAGCAATGGATTCCCAAGCTGCAGGGCGCTGGACGATCTACTCGCATCGACGCGCTGCACCCGCTGGTGCTCACGGTTGCTGATGAGGCCCGTGTGTCAAGGGTTGCGGATTAGGGATCTGAACTTCAACCCCAGCCAGGGCTTGCGGCCCCAGGCGATGAGCTGACCTTTGGCGATCGCGTTCCACTGGCTCTGCCGGTCCCAGAACACCATGAAGAACGCTGCGGGATTGGCCGAGATATGGCAGTCGACCCGCCGGGTGGACGGCTCTTCGACCCTGAGCGACCCATCGTCGAATACAAAATTGAGCCGGCCGCCGCCGCGCAGATGCAGCTGGTAGGTCGCTTGGAGGCCGGCTGCCTTCTCAGCGTTGACGAATGTCCGGGGCTCGCACGTTTGTAGCACCGGGACGAAGAACTGCCGCACCACCATGGCCGCATGGGCTGGCTCGATCCTCCACTTGCGCCCGGCGGCCTTGGCGATGTCGTAACCGTGCATGATCGTTTCATTCAGCAGGTTGCAGGTCAGGGTCGACAGGGGCACCGTGGTGCCTTCGATCAGCCACGGGCGCGGTTCATCCGGAGAGTGCCCCGCACACTCGCCGAAGTACTCCTCCGCTCGCTCCTCGATGCGGTCAGCCAGGACAGCCAGGTCGCGCTCGGCGTCGGACTTCAACGCGAGCGCGTTCATGTCGGCGTTGTCCCACATGTCCGGGATCATCGAGTCGCCGGCCTCCCCAGCAATGCCCGGCACCACTGCCCTATATCGGGACAGGTCCTGCCGTGCCAGCCCAGGTACCAGTATCCAGTTCTGCGAGAGATGCATGGCAACATCAGCGATGTTCCACTGGCCCACCGCGGGTACTCCGGAATCACTGATGGACCGCATGAGGGTCGTCATCCGCCGAACCTCATCACGGAGTGCATCCTGGCTGCGCTGCCATTCGGCTGCCGATACGCTTGCGACCATGTCAACCCCTTGAGTCGTCGGTCAGCGTGAGCGGATGCAGCAGTGACTATAGTCTCGAATGGCGTCCATACGCACCGCTACGTCTCTGCCTCCTTCGTGCTCGCGCAGCTGCCGAGGAGAGGACGCGGGCCGTGTTGACACTGGCAACCAGGCAGCTGATAACTATCCAAAGGGAAATGCGTTGTCAATGAGGAAACGCCACGATCCGTCCGTCTGCCGGCGAAGGACATGCACAGGGCGAGCGCTAAGCGTCCTCGGACTGCCTCCAGCATGGCTGTTTTCCACCTTCCATTCGGCAGTCTGCAGTCCGATATCTCCTACCTGGTGACGGCTGAGTACCCTGACTTCGAACCGTCCCCAGGCCGCCAGGAAACCAGCCAGTGCTTCCCGAATAGCGTCGGCACCCGTAGCTACTTGACCGGGACCTGGAACAAGCACGGCCTCGGGCTCGAAGAGACTGACCAGTCCGTCGAGGTCACCGGAATTGAACGTCTCCTGAAACACCCGGGAAGCGTCTTCCAGGTGCTCGATTCGGATCTTACCCGCTGTCTTCTCCATGGTGACTCGTCCTTACCTATCAACACTGGATTGATGTCTCAAATTGAGCGTTTTCGGGAGATGCGCAACAACACCTACTGGCGAATAATGCTCGTGAGATGACGGGTAACACTGCCACCCTCCGGCCGATGTCGAATTGCTCGAAGTCCCGGCTTCGTACCGGCTGCCCAATCCAGCTGGGTTCCACCTCAGCCGACGCCTATTGATTGACTTGCCCCGGCGAGCGAGCGAGCTGAAACCTTGAGTACCCCGGCGGCAACGTTCACCGAGCCGGTGAAGCCGTACACCGTGGCCGCAGCAGTGGAGAGATTTCCATCGGAGGTCTCCCAAAAGTGTGCGCCATGCAGGGGTAGGTCGACGTCGGGCCATTGGAAGTTGGGGTCTGCCAGGATCGACAACTCTGGCATGGGGAAGGGTGGGACGACG
Organism: Pseudonocardiaceae bacterium; assembly: GCA_036389855.1. Lineage (GTDB taxonomy): Bacteria > Actinomycetota > Actinomycetes > Mycobacteriales > Pseudonocardiaceae. The sequence continues at coordinate 560 of DASVWA010000219.1, read as the reverse complement.
TACCCCGCGGCCCGGACAGCTGCGATCGCGCGGTCTTCATTGGAGATCAGCTCTCGGGCGTCGATGACGCCCACACCGTCTGGGCGGATGAGTAGGTAGCAAACTACTTCAATAGAGGACCCGGTAAGCCGCCCTTCGGTGAGGCTGCCGGTGAAGCCAAGGTCGATGCGGAGGCCCAGCGCGGTCAAGCCAACCGGCTTGATGCGGGTGAGTTCTGCCTGGAATGCATACGTGTCCACGTCACGCTTCCCCTTTTCAGTTGGTTATCTCGGTCACAATGACTTCGGTACTGACGTAAGCGCCGGGTACCCGAACACGGTAGGGGGACGCGCGGTGTAGCGGCGTCCGCCGAATTACTCAGCCTGCATACTCAAACCGCTGGAGGCGCGCCAATAGCGGCGTTCTGCCGATTACTCAACCCCGCATACTCAACTGCGACTGGTAAGCCAGACCACGATCTGGCTCCGGTTGGACAGGTCGAGCTTGGTGAGGATGTGCTGCACGTGGTTCTGCGCGGTGCGCTCGGAGAGGTAAAGCCGGGCGGCGATTTCCCGGTTGGT
>DASVWA010000218.1:0-3761 GCA_036389855.1 Pseudonocardiaceae bacterium | reverse complement strand
GAATCACACCGAGCCGGATCCACCGAGCGCTGAAGAAGCAGCGGCGCTACTCAATGCGGCCTGGGTTGATCCGGAGTGGGGCCTGCTGCTCTGGCTGACGATGATCACCGGTCCGCGGCGAGGTGAGGTGTCCGCGAGAGGATGTCCCGGACTTCGTAGATTTTCGGCGGCGGGCCCGATGATCATCAAGCTGCGTTACTGGTGTGATTGTGCTCGTTAACTCTGACATTTTCGGCCGCGACATGCCGTTCGAGAGCGGTCCGCAGCGCCCGTAGATGTAGGTGACCGTTGACCCGGCGGAACTGCTTGCCGGCTTCGACCATCCCCGCGGCACACCAGCGCAGCGCCATTGTTCCGTCCTGCCAGTGTTTGACGTTGCGGGAGTGATCCCGACAAATTTCGATCATGCTCTCCACGCAGTTGGTGCTGCGCAGGGTGCGGGCCAGGGTGGGCGGCACACCCAGGCGCAGCACCGTCAGCGTTTCGTCCAGTCCCTCCCGCACAGACGCGGCCGCGCCGGGGTGGGTGCGCTCCAGTTCACCGGCCAGGGTCTCCAGCTGTGCTTGGGCGCCCAGCGCGGTGGGGGCGTGATAGGCCGCGCGCATCCGCTTGGCCACCACCGACCGCAGCTTCTGAGGCAACCGATCTTGAACATTTCTCAGTTTGTGCAGTTGGCATCTGGCGATGACGGGGTGATCGAACACGTCGAGTACCGCGCGGCGCAGCGCCTTGGACCCGTCGAGCACGGTCAGGATCGGACCGGTGACATCCAGGCCGCGCTCGCGCAGCCCGACCAGCAGCTCGGTGACCAGAGTGGCGTTCTCAGTCGAGCCCTCCACCAGCGACAACGGGTGCTTGACCCCGTCGATGTCGATACCTAAAGCCACCACGCAGCAGTGCTCACCGAAGTGCACCCCATCAACCATCATGGCCACCAAATCCAGCCCGGTCAGATCCGCGCTCAGCAGCGTGGCCAAGGCGGTCTCGGTCGCCGCGACGAACCGACGCGACACCGCCGACTTCGACGTGGCGGTAGCGGCTTGCTCGGTGCGCGCCCCGACCGGTTCCAGCCCGACCCGGTAGCGCCGAGTCGACACCCCCGGCCAGCATCCGCTCCATGGCCATCCGCCCGAGGATCTCGGTGTCCGAGAACAGCTCATAGGCCAGCACCGCCAGCTCACCCGAGCCATCAAGGGCGCGCATCCTTGGCCTGCTCACCGGTACCCGCCGCCCACCCAAGGTCACCGACCCGGCGCCGTAACCATGCCGGGTCGCCGTGCGCGCCGGGTCATGGCGGCCCTTGGGCCCGCAGACCCCGCTCACGTCGGCTTCCATCATCGCGGCCATCACCAGCCAGACCGGCCCCGACCGCCAGGGCCAACAGACCCTCGCGAACCTCCCCAGCCAGCTCGGTCAGTGCCACGCTCACCGTCTCTGGCACGGCGGGCTGACTCGTGTCGATCTTCTTGTTCTGGTAGTCCTTGCGCACGGCGGTCCCCTTCCTCGTGGTGTTCTTGGCGGTTCACCCGAGTACCTACCGCACGGCAGGACTCAGGCGGGGGACCGCCGCCTGAAAATCCACGAACTCTGGGACAACCTCGCGGACGAAGGACCGGCAGGAGAACGACTCTGTTGCGCATCACGACGACTCAGCAGCTGGTGGACCTCCTCGACGGCCTTTTCGCCGATCGCGCCGACTGGACGAGCCGCGCTGGTGCCGATCACTGGGCCGAGGTCTTGAGCCGGGAGGGGCATCCGCTCAATTCTGATCTGCCGGACGCAAACCTCCTTCTCTGGGCGCAGCGTGGCTTCCTCGGCAACCTCGGTGCCAAGACGCAGACCCTAACGGCGCTCGACATCGGCTGTGGGCTGGGGCGCAACAGTCGGTGGCTGGCTAACGCGGGGTTTGCTGTGATCGGGGTCGATATCGCTGCGTACGCCGTCGAGGAAGCCAACCGCCGCTCGTCGGCGCACCGTGTTGTCTACCTTGAGCTGGACTTCCTGCGGGAGGATGTTCCGGGAGGCCCGTTCGACCTGGTCTATGACTCGGGGTGCTTCCACCACCTCCCTCCGCACCGTCGCATTTCGTACTTGCAGGCTCTTGACACCTGTCTCGCGCCGGGCGGTCTGTTTGGGATCAGCACCTTCGCGACCGGCAAGACGGGCTCCGAGGCCGATGACCTCACGCTCTTTCGAAAGGGTCGGCTTGACGGCGGCATCGCCTACAGCCGAGACGAGCTCTGTGAGATGTTCCCCGCGTTCGCGGTCCTCGACGTTCGGCCCATGCCCGTTGCGTCTGAGGTTGATGAGCCCGCGTTCTACCAGGACTTCCTCAACACCGCCCTTTTCCGCAAGGCATCTGGCGAAGGCACATCTCAGACGGATTGAACTTTTCGCACCGACGCTATGCCGTCAACAGCGTCGGGTCGAGCCAGTGACGCGCGCTGCGCATCAGCTTCCGTCTCACCGGGGAACCGCTATCGGACGCGTCCGGCACTCAAGCAGGGGGGTAGGGCGAGATGATCACCGCCGGATGGTCATGCCTGCGGTTCAGGCCCCAACAGTGGTAGGAGCTGCGGGGCGGCTCTGCGGTGAGGATTCAAGCTGTTGTGGCGCTCCTGCTGCGCTAGAGGGCGCGGTAGACCGTCGGGCGGCTGACCCCGAACAGGTCGGCGACCTCGGTTGTGCTGTGTTCCCCGGCGGCGATCAAGCTGACCAGATGAGCTTCCTGCCGTGTGTTGAGCTTGGGCCTCCGGCCGCGCAAGCGACCCTTGGCCTTGGCGACCCTCATCCCCTCCTTGGTCCGCAGCCGGATGAGGTCGGCCTCGAACTCCGCGACCATTGCCAGGACGTTGAACAGCAACCTGCCCACCGCGTCGTTGGGGTCATACACCGACCCGCCCAAGCTGAGCCGGACATGCCGGGCGGTCAGTTCGTCGGCGATGGCCCGGGCATCTGGCAGGGACCGGGCCAGCCGGTCCAGCTTGGTCACCACCAGGGTGTCGCCGTCTCGGCACGCCGCGAGTGCTTCCCGCAGCCCCGGTCGCTCCCGGTTGGTGCCAGTCAGTCCGTGGTCGACGTAGATGCGGTTGGCCGGCACGCCCAGCCCGATCAGACCGTCTCGCTGAGCGGTGAGATCCTGCTGGTCAGTGGAACAGCGCGCATAGCCAATGAGAAGCGCCGCCATGGCGCACCTCCCGAGAGAATGGGTCGGACCGCTACGGCGCAGCGGTCGCCGACAGCGACTGGGGCCGCCATACCCCACTTCACCCCGCGACCGTCGAGCCGAGAGCGGATCCTTCAGTGGGACGGCTCCGCCGCCGATGCTGGCGTTGCGTCCAGAGCGGTAGCCGAGGGTGGCTGTTGGACGTTGTGCCTCCGGCCCGGGACGAGTGAGCCAGATGTGCGTCAGGGCGGTGTCGACGTTCTTTCGGTGTGGGTGGTTGCGGTCAAGCTGCCGAGCAGGCCGAGCGCCTCGGCAGATCGCGTGCCGGGGTCGGCGGTGTAGGTGAAGATCGTTAGCCCGCTGTCGAAGACCACTTCGAGGCGCTCGTAGTTGAGCTCAAGGTCACCCACCTGGGCGTGGTGGAAGTGCTTGACGCCGCTGATGTGGAAGCGCACGTCGTGGCGTGCCCAGTGCTGACGGAACTGCTCGCTGCGAGTCGAGAGCTCGCCGACGAGGTCGGTGAGCTCGCGGTCATAGGGGTTGCGGCCGGCGGCCGAGCGCAGGGTGGCGACGACGTCGCGGGCGTTGCGGTCCC
>DASVWA010000217.1:0-2788 GCA_036389855.1 Pseudonocardiaceae bacterium | reverse complement strand
ACTAGGATACAGAAAACTAACCGACCTGGCAGCCTAAACCGGTGTCAATAAAATCGGGAACACTCCACACCGGGAACGCCTACTCCCACGTCTGAGGGCCAAGCGGCCGCCTGATCACCATCCGCGAGCCGTCAGCGGTAGCGGCGCGACGAGTCCGCACAGGGCGATCCACACCAGCGCGTAGCGCCAGCTCATTGGCACACAACCACACGCCCGTACGCGGACATATGACCAATCAGCATTCACACAGTGGCGTCCGCTCCCGCCTTGATGGCTGCTTCCTCCGGAGCTCTACGGTTCCAGGCATGGATCCCGTCGAGCAGCTTCACCGCGCACGGCGACTTTGCGGGCTCATGCGGGAGGTTGCGGCCGACGTCAAGCTGTCGGGACGGTCGTCGCCCCTCGCCCGGCGACAGCGGTGACCCTAGCCGAGCGTTTCGCGGCGCGGCGTGACATGTTCGGGCGAGCACCGCCGGTACGGATCGGGATTCCCGGTTCAGCAGGGAGATCAGCCCATGGTCGAGCGAACAGAGGCGGTCTGTCAGATCAACGTCGGTGCTGTTGTCGGTGTAACTGGGCCTGCCTGCGACTCGTACACCTCCAAGCGGTATAAAAGCAGTTAAACTTCTGCTAGCGAGGTCAATTGATGATGGTCCTAGTAATAGTGGGGATAGCGCTTGTTGGATTGGGCGCCCTGGTGCTCCTGAAATTTCCTGATCGGCCAGGGGGAAAAGTCGCATGGCACGGTTTTGAAGTGAACTCCGTGGGAGCCGGTCTACCACTCATCGTGCTAGGTGTAGTCGCGATCGCGATCGCTGGACCTATCCAGCTTTCGGGAGCAAAGCCCGCATTTCCCGCAGTCACTCCGGGAGCAGAGCCCGGATCTACAGGAGTTCCAGCCGAGAGAACCGTGACGCTGGAGGACGGAACTCATGATCGCGATGTAATCCAAGTGGATCAACCGAAGGATCAGCCAATTAGCATCAAATTTACTCAGAATAGTCGGGCACTTGGAGCGCTCACGTTGCTGCCCTTTCCCAAAGACGGTCTTTTCAAAGTACAAGACGTTGTAGATGCACAGAACCGCCCCGTGGTGGAGTACTCGAACGCTAGTCGGGGAGGACCTAAGAATGTGCTACAAAACTGGGATACCCTTCACGTCCGGTTCGAGAACAAGCTTTACCTGCTGCGAGTGGGCGGCTTCGACACTATCCGGGTAAACTTCGAACAAGTGGTTGAGTAGCGGTCGTAGTGCCTGAACGAACTTCCGAACAGGTGCGGGGATCGTTAAAGGCTCTTGACCTGTAACGACCTTCAAGAGCGTGCGGGTTGAATCGCCCACCCCGAACGACATCGAGTTACCTGATGACGTTAACACTGATCATCATCAGCAAGTCGTCAGCGAAAGCGGCACGACGAGGGCGGCCCTGGTCAGACCCACTGGCGCATAGCTACAGTTCAGGCACACCGATCGAGATTCCTCGACAGACCAACGCAGAGCCGATCCGCGTTCACACAGAAGCGCCCGCCGGTGTCTCCGTCCCCTCACGTGTCCCGGATCGTCCTGCGTCGCCTCGCCGACGTCAAGAGCGCCTGAGGGCGTCGCTGCCGCGATGGCGCAAACACCACCCTTCACCTCGTCAGTCGACGCAGAGGCCGGCCGGTGTGAGGGCGGGAGAGGAGCAGGTCGAGCCCACCGGCCACCGGCTGTGCCAATTCGTGCCAGATGCAGTGGTGATTGACGGGTTGCACCGGGGCTCACGGGGACACCGGTCGTCACTTCTCAACGTCAGCACTGACCTAAGGGCCGTATGCTGTGTGGCGGGTCAAGGATTCGAACCTTGGAAGGCATCAGCCGACGGATTCACAGTCCGTGGTGATGATGGGGGTTATGGCCTGCTGCGAGCAGTGTGCGGCCATCTGCGTCATGCATAATCCGCGGTCTGTGCAGATGCGTCGCGAGCGTCGGCGCCAGCGGGTGGCGATCAGAGCAGCGCGGCGGCAGGAGATCAGGCATGCTTTTTGCGCTCGGTCCAGGCCGTGTGGGGAGCCGATGGAGCGGGACCTAGTGGCGTACTGATGGTGGGAGGACGGTGGGATGAGCCTATCTCGGCAACGGGTGCCGCCAGCGGCGCCGAGCAAGACCGCCTCCTCACCGGCCTCGCGGCATCGGTTCATCCAGTGGTTGCTCCATCACCGAGTGGAATCCGTTTCCGGCCCGGCGGCTAAGGAGACCCACCACGAGGAGCACGCGTGGTGGAAGGTGATGTGCCTGACGGGAGTGGACTACTTCTCCACCTTGAGCTACCTGCCCGGAATTGCCGCGCTGGCCGCCGGAGCGGTATCACCTCTGGCCACACTGCTGATCGTGGCGCTGACCCTGTTTGGGATGCTGCCGATGTATCGCCGGGTGGCGGCGGAGAGCCCCAATGGGCAGGGCTCGATCGCCATGCTGGAGCGGTTGTTGCCGTTTTGGCGCGGGAAGTTTTTCATCTTGACGCTGCTCGGCTTCGTCGCGACATCCTGGATCATCACGATCACCCTGTCGTCGGCGGATGCCACCGCGCACTTCGTAGAAAACCCGTTCGTACCGCAGTTCCTCACTGACCAACAGGTTGTGATCACCGTGGCCCTGCTGGTGGTGCTAGGTGCGGTGTTCCTGGCGGGCTTCAGCGAGGCCGTCAGGGTGGCGGTGCCGCTGGTCGCGGTGTTTCTACTGCTGAATGCGGTAATCGTGGTGATCGGGCTGATACGCAGCATCGGCGAGCCGGTGGTGCTGCAGCGGTGG
>DASVWA010000216.1:0-5726 GCA_036389855.1 Pseudonocardiaceae bacterium | reverse complement strand
TCCCAATGCCGGCGCGCGAAGACCGCCAGCCGCAAAAAGCACCGTTCGTCGACGTCGCGCGCTCCGGTAGGGTGGCTCTCGCCCCCGACGATGAGAAGGTCGCCGTAGGTGTTCAGCGACCGGGTGGGGCTCCCCGCATTGATCGACATCCCGGTGGGCAGCCGGCCCCGCACCGCGGCGGCGATGCAGTAGGAGCGGGTCGGTTCCAGCCGGGCGAAGTAGCCGCCACGATCGAAGGCGGGGTAGTGCGTGGCGACCACCACATGACCGGCGCTCACCGTGCCGCCGGTGGTCCTCACCCGGCACGGCGTGCCCTCGTGGAGACCGGTGGCGCGGGTGCCCTCATAGATCTCGGACCCGGCGCGACGGACCGCCTCGGCAAGCCCGCGCGCGTACCTCACCGGATGCAGGGTGACCTGATCGTCGAGCCGGACCGCCCCGGCTACCGGGAAGGGCAGGTCCACGTCGTCGGTCCACCGCACTGGCAGTCCGGCGTTCTCGGCGGCCTCGGCCTCCCCCTGCACGGTGGAGAGCTCGGTCTCATCCGCGGCGACGGTGAGGGCCGGCCGGCGCTGCAGGTCACACTCGATGCCGTGGTCGTTGGTCAGTGCCGCGACGTGGTCTACCGCAGCCATGCTGCCGGCGGCGTAGTCGGCGGCGGCTTCCTTGCCGTTGGCGCGCTGCAGGGACGAGTACACTGTGGACTGCAACGCGGTGACTTTCGCGGTGTTGTTACCCGTGACGCCACCGCCCACCCGGTCTGCCTCGATGACAGCGACGCGGGCGCCCCTAAGAGCAAGCAGTAATGCCGTGGTCAACCCGGTGATGCCAGCACCGAGCACCGCCACGTCCACCGTCCGGTCGCCATCCAGTCGCGGATAACCGTGGGTAGGCATTCCTGCAAGCCACAACGACTGCGTTGCGCTAGTGGTGTGCACGCGGTCCTCCACCGTCCTCGCTGATGCAAGGGGCTACCCAGCGGCGGGTGGGACTAATCCCCCAGCCTTCCGCTACCGCCCGATGTTGCAGCCTCACGGCTGGAAAGCACGAAAGATCACGGTGTGTAAACGCTCCCGTTACCGGGTATGTGTACCGCGAAAGTCGAAGCGGGGGAACAAGCATTGGGGCGAAGGAGGAACAAAGGTGACTCAGGAGCAGGGGCATCCCGGTGCAACCGACAGCTCGGTAGCTCAGTTGGTGGAGCGGTTGTCGGCTCAGGTGTCGGCGTTGGTGCGCGACGAGATGGCGCTGGCGACCGCAGAAATGAAACGTAAGGGCGCTCAAGCCGGTGTCGGGATCGGGATCGGCAGCGCCGGGGCGGTCGTGGCATTGCTGGGGCTCGGTGCGCTGGTCGCGGCCGCGGTGCTTGGATTGGCCACTGTGCTAGCCGCGTGGCTGGCCGCGCTGCTGGTGGGGATAGTGCTGCTGGCGGCTGCCGGAGCGTTGGCGGCAGCGGGAATCGGGCAGGTGCGTAGCTCGGCGCCGATAGCGCCCGAGCAGGCCGTGCAGAGCACGAAGCGCGACATCGAGACGGTGAAGGAGAGCATGCACCGATGAGCGGCAGAAGCGAGCAGGAATTACAGGAAGAGATCCAGGAACTGCGCAGCGAGCTGGGTGAGACAGTGCAAGCACTGGCGCACAAGGCCGACGTGCCGGCCCGAGCCAAAGAGCGTGGCAATGAGTTGAAGGAAGAAGCCATCGAGCGTGGCAAAGAGCTCCGTGAGCAGGCCGTCGAGCGTGGCAGCGAGCTGCGTGAGCAGGCCGTCGAGCGTGGCACCGAGGTGCGTGAGCAGGCTATCGAGCGTGGCAATGAGTTGAAGGAGCGAGTCCTCGAGCGTAGCGGTGAGCTGCGTGAGCAGGTCACTGTGCGTAGTAGCGAGCTGCGCGACCAGGCCGTGGAAGCCGTCGAGCGGGCCCGCGAGGTTGCCAGCCGAACCCCCAAAGACCGATGGGCAAAGCTGGCGAGCGCTGGGGCCGCCCTGATCGCCCTGACCCTCATCCTGCGGAGGGTGCGGAGCCGGTGAGTTCCTTTGACCGGATGACGTATGAGGTGTTGAGCCTGGCCAGTGGGATTCTCGGTGGCGCGCTCGCGGGGGCGGTAGTCACCCGGATCTGGCGCACAGTGGCCGGCGAAGACGAAGCTCCCGAACCGACCGCGCTGGACCGCAATATTCGCGAGGTGCTCGTTGCAGGAGCACTACAAGGCGTGGTTTTCGGTGTGGTGAAGGCGGCCTTGAGTCGACTTACCGCGAGAGGTTACCGACGCGTGGCCGGGCACGAACTCAGGCGCTGAGCGTCCGTGACAGCTGCGCTTCCATAACGACAGCTCAACTTCCATAAACAGCCGCGTCGCCCCACCTCCACAGGTGGGGCGACGCCTGGGCGAGCGGGTCAGCGGCGAGCGGGTCAGCCGCCTTGATCCCCGGAAGACGTAGCCGGGCTGTCCGTCGCCTTACTGTCCAGATCGCTAAGACCCGAATCGAGTCGATCCTTAGTGTGTCCTGCTTCGGACATTCCGCTTGCGAGGTCTTCTCCGGACGTGCTAGGCGATTGCCCGACATCATGCGGACCCTGGGGCGCCAGATCGGCGGGCCCTACACCGTCGCGCTCCTCGTCGGAGACCTGGCGGGGTCCGACATCGGATTTACCGGTACCGCCGCGTTCCTGGATCAGCTGGTCCTGGCTTTTGCCAGTCGTCTGGCGGCCAGGCTGCCCCGGCAAATCTTTGTCGTCGTACGGAGGGAGGGGACGGTCGCCGCCACCGGGCTCCTGCTCGCCTCCGGAGTGGACGTTTGGCTCCCGCGGGTAGCGAGCACCCGCCACTTCCGGTCCTTGCTCTGTCATAACAGGCTCCTTTACCCATCGACGTGGTGGACTTGACAAGTCGCCGGTCGACCCCGATCCTCGCGCGGTGCGGCATCTCCTCCACGTGCTGTGGCCGACCTAATCCATTCAGTTGGGAGTACCCAGTCGGCGCCGGTGGCAAACACCTCGAGCGGTACCCGCTCAGGTGCGCGTGCGCGGTGGAGATGCTCGACCGCGTCGCGGCCGCTGCCGTCGTACCTGCCGAAGGTAGGTGGCGGGTGGACGCTATTTGAAGGTATCTTTGATCTTCTCGCCCGCCTGCTTAAGATCGCCCTTGGCCTGGTCAGTCTTGCCCTCGGCCTTGAGCTCGTCGTCACCGGTCGCCCTACCAGCGGTCTCTTTACCCTTGCCCTGTAGCTCTTGGCCTTTGTTCTTAGCCTTATCGGCAAGACCCATCACATTCTCCCTTTACGGATAGAATTGTTCCCAGTCAGGGCCGATCACGATCAGGTTTGAACCCGCTTTTCGTCTCCGGCTTGGATATCTTGCGGGGGGCTCTCTGCCGTCACCGGATCGGCCTCGCTTTCTCCTGCGCCGAGATTGGACTCTTCGCCGATTTTGTCAACGCGGTCCTTGAACTCCTCTGCTGAAGGCGCCTTTCCCGACGGTGCGGAGGACTGGTGTTCACCCGTTTCGCTATCCTTGTCGAGTTCTTGCTGCCTCTGGTCTGGCTGGCTCTCGGACATCCCTCACTGCTCCTCTCCATTGGGAAACATGTAGAGACTACCCCGTTAGGATAGGGTGTAAACTCACATCCCGGCACCGATCCCTACTACCCCAGATGAGTGAACCGACGCCGGTTACACATTGCTCGGCGCGGGACCGCGCGCCGGTAGCGTGCGTGGTCGGTGGAGATCGGGGGTCAGCAGGGTCACCCTGCGCTGCGCTTTGCACGGTCTGCGAGGATCTGGACTGCGGCGGGGTGACGCGGAAGGGATCACGTGGAAACCAGCGAAGCGGGTGATCTGCAGGTGCAGCGGGCGGACGACCCGAATGACCGGGCCGCGGTCCCGACGGCGATCGAGCGGGCTGCGCGCGAGGAAGCGGCGCGCAACAACGCCGCCGACAGCAAGCTGTCCGACGTCAGCTCCCTGCAGGTCGGGCCGGCGGCTGCGTCAGTGTCCATGCAGCGGGTGCTGCATCGCGTGGTGATGCCCCGGGCCGACGATCCCCCTGACGTGCGCCCGCTCTATCTGGATGAACCAGACAACTTGCACGGTCCCACCTCTGAGGTCGTGTCCAGGTCGACGGTGCGGTTGCCGCCCTGGAGCCAGCTGTCGTTCGCCACCTACTTCAATGCCTTCCCGGCCAGCTACTGGAAGCGCTGGACCCGGGTGGAGGAGGTGGCGCTGCGGCTTTCCGTGCAGGGCGGCGGGCGGGTGGATCTTTACCGCTCCAAGCCCAACGGCGACGTCGTGCACCTGGAGGGTAAGCAACTCGACACCGGCGACAGCGTGGTCGAGTTGGAATTCCGTGAGTCCCTGGCGCCGTTCGAGGACGGTGGCTGGGTCTGGTTCGACATCGCCACCGAGCGGCAGTCACTGACCATCGCCGATGGCGCGTGGATCATCGACGAGCCACTGCCGGCACGACCGCTGGCAGTAGCGATCACGACCTTCAACCGTCCGGCCGACTGCGTCACCGCGCTGGCTGCGCTGGCCGAGGACCAGGCCGTGCTCGATGTCATCGCGAAGGTCATCGTGGTGGATCAGGGCAGCGTCAAGGTCTGTGATCACCAGGCCTTCGTCACTGTCGCAGCGCAGCTGGGTGATCGGCTCGCAGTGATCGACCAGGACAACCTCGGCGGTTCTGGTGGGTTCACCCGCGGCATGCTGGAGGCGCTGCGCATCCCCGCCGTTGAGCACGTGATGGTGATGGACGACGACGTCCGGTTGGAGCCGGACAGCGTGCTGCGCGCACACGCCTTCGCCAGCGCGACGTCATCGCCGGTGATCGTCGGCGCTCAGATGCTGAACCTGCAGTCCCGCAGCCAGCTGCATGCCATGGGCGAGATCGTGGACGTGCGGACCAGCTTCTGGCGTCCGGCACCTGGGTCGGTCTACGAGCACGACTTCGCCAAGCTGACGCTGCGCCAGCAACGCTTGCTGCACGCCCGCATTCACTCGACCTACAACGGCTGGTGGATGTGCCTTTTCCCCCGCGAGGTGCTCGAACGCACCGGCCTGCCGTTGCCGCTGTTCATCAAGTGGGACGACGCGGAGTACGCGCTGCGGGCCGGTGAGTGCGGCTTTCCGACCGTCACCCTGCCCGGCTCGGCCATCTGGCACATGCCCTGGACCGACAAGGACGACGCGACCGACTGGACGGCGTACTTCCACCTCCGCAACCGGCTGATCACCCTGGCTTTGCACAGCCCCTATGACGTCCGCAGGGCGCTTGTGCAAGATGGCCTGCGCACCACCTTCAAGCATCTGATGGCAATGGAGTATTCGACGGTAGCGCTGCACCATAAGTCGATCGAAGATTTTCTCGACGGGCCGGATGGTTTGTTTGATTCGCTACGCAATGCGTTGCCTGCCGTGCGAGCGTTGCGCGAAGGCTACGATGACGCCCGGATTCTTCCGTCGGCCCAGAAACTGCCGATGCCGCTGTTCGATCCGGTACGCATCGAACAGCTGCTCGAGCCACCGGTGCGCCCGGCGGCCATCATCAAGCGTGCGCTGTCCACGGTGTCCCACCACCTGCGCTCGCCAGCGCCGCTGAGCCGGGACCGGCCCCAGATCAACGTGCCGGCCCGCAACGCCCGGTGGTTCCTGCTCGGCATGGTGGATTCCGCCACGGTCTCGAACGCCGATGGCAGCGGCGTCGCTTTCCGCAAGCGGGATCCGCAGCAGTTCCGC
>DASVWA010000215.1:0-2316 GCA_036389855.1 Pseudonocardiaceae bacterium | reverse complement strand
CTGGCGATTCGATATCGGGGGCCACCGCTTCTTCACCAAGGTGCCCCGGGTGGAGGCGCTGTGGCACGAGATCCTGCCCAACGGGGATTTCCTGCTCCGGCCCCGGTGCAGCCGCATCTTGTACCGGGGCAAGTTCTATGACTACCCCTTGCGACCGTTTGATGCCCTGCGCAACCTCGGAACGACCGAGGCGGCCCTCTGCGTACTGTCCTACCTGTGGGCGAGGCTGCGGCCACCGGCCGATCAGTCTCATCTCGAAGGATGGGTCGCGGCCCGCTTCGGATACCGGCTCTACCGGCACTTCTTCAAGACCTACAACCAGAAGGTCTGGGGGGTGGCGGCCACCGAGATCCAATCGGACTGGGCAGCGCAACGGATCAAGGATCTGTCGCTGGCGAATGCGGTGCTCAATGGCCTGCGCCCCGGGCGCAACCGCAAGCAGATCACCTCGCTGATCGAGGAGTTCCACTATCCGAGGTACGGGCCGGGGATGATGTGGGAACGTTGTTGCGAGCTGGTCGAGGCCGCCGGCAGCAAGGTGCATCTCGGCCAGCCGGTGACCAGGATCCGGCACCAGGACGGTCGGGCGGTCGCCGTCGAGGCGACCGCGGGCGGCGCGGTGACCAGCTACCCGTGCGACCATCTGATCTCCTCGATGCCCCTGCCCGACCTGGTTCGCGCCATGGACCCGCCGGCAGTGCCCTCCGTCCGCGCCGCCGCTGACGAGCTGCGTTTCCGCGACTTCATCACGGTAGCCCTAGTGGTTCCCGCCAGCGGGGCCTTCCCGGACAACTGGATCTACATCCACTCCCCGCAGGTGCGAGTCGGCCGCATCCAGAACTTCGGGGCGTGGTCGCCGGCGATGGTCAAGCCCGGGCGCACCTGTCTTGGCCTGGAGTACTTCGTGTTCTCCGGTGACGAGCTGTGGGAGCTGCCCGACGCTGACCTCGTCGAGCTGGGTACCCGCGAGCTGGCCAGCCTCGGGCTGGTGGATGCCGAACAGGTGGAAGCCGGCTACGTGGTGCGGATGCCCAAAGCCTATCCCGTCTACGACCACGACTTTCGGGCCAACGTGGCGGTGCTGCGCAACTGGCTGGCGATACACGCCCGCAACGTCCACCCCGTCGGGCGCAACGGCATGCATCGGTACAACAACCAGGACCACTCGATGCTCACCGCCATGCTCACCGTGGAGAACATCTTGGGCGGCACCGACCACGACATCTGGTCGGTCAACGTCGAGGCCGACTACCACGAGCAGAGCACGGTTGCGGGCACCGGTCGTGACGCCCCGATCCTGCCCCGCCGGGCTATCCCGGTGTCACGCGATCAGTCGCCGAGGACGGGCCAGCTCGGCTCCACAGGCGGATGAGGACCACCACGGGGAGCAGGCCGACCGCGACGATGAGCAGCGCCGGCAGCGCGGCGGTGTCGAAGCGGGCGTCCTTGGTCGCTTCCCAGGCCATGATCGCCAGCGTGTCGCCACCCAGCGGGCGCAGCAGCGCGGTGGCTGGGAGCTCCTTCATGACCTCCACCATCACCAGCAGGGCCGCGGTGAGCACCCCAGGCCACAGCAGTGGAAGGTGCACCTTGGTGAGCACCCGGGTCCGGCCGGCACCCAGGGACCGGGCGGCGTCGTCGAGGTTCGGGCTGATCCGCCCCATCCGGGACTCCAGGGCGAAGAACGCCTGGGCATGGAACCGCACGACGTAGGCGCAGACCAGACCGATGATGGTGCCGGTGAACAGTAGCCCGATGCTGGTGCCGAACAGGTTCTCGACACCGCGGATCATCCGGCGGTCGATCCACACCAGCGGCACGTAGATCGCTACCGCGATGACCGTGCCCGGCACGGCGTAACCCACCGCGGCCAGCCGCGCCGCGACCGCACCGATCCGCGACGGTGCGACCCGCTGGCCGTAGACGACCACTGTCGAGGTGATCACCGTGATGACCGCGGCGGCCACCGCGAGCAGCAGGGTGTTGAACGCGGCCTGGGCCAACCCGGCTCCCACCCGGTCGGCCACGACTGTTTCGACCGACCAGGCCAGCAGCTGCAGGACGGGAACGGCGAACACCACCGCCAGGAGCAGGCACGGTAGTGCCGTCGCCAGCCCAGCGCGCCATCCCCGGAGCCGGCGTGGAGTGACGGCGTCGCCACGGGCGAGCGTCTGGTGGTAACGCGCCCGGCCTCGTAGCAGCCGCTCCAGCACGACCATGATCAGCGCCAGCGCGACGAGCACCGTGGCGAGCTGCAGCGCGGCCGCCTGATCGAAGGCGCCGTACCAGACGCGGTAGATCGCATCGGTCAGCGCT
>DASVWA010000214.1:0-2875 GCA_036389855.1 Pseudonocardiaceae bacterium | reverse complement strand
CGGCCTCGAACGCGGCACGGGATTGGCCGAGGCACTCGCCGCGGACCCAGTGGTGAGCACGTACCTGGACTCGGCGGAGATCTCCCGATGCCTGGACCCGCGGCGGGCTCTCGGGGCGACGACCGCGTTCGTCGACCGGGTGCTGGCCGCGGCGCAGGGTCCAGTGTGAAGGGCTCCGCTGTGAAGAGTCTGCTGGACCGACCTCGGGTCGAGCTGTGCACGGTGCCGACACCACTGCGGCCGGCACCGAGGCTGTCCGAGGTGCTGGGCGTCGAGATCTGGTTCAAGCGTGACGACCTCACCGGTTTCGGTCTGGGGGGCAACAAGGTGCGGGCGCTGGAATACCTGCTCGGCGATGCGCTGCGCCGGGGATGCGACTGCCTGGTCACCGGTGCCGGACCGCAGTCAAACTGGGCGATGCTTGCCGCGCTGGCCGCTCGCCAATGCGGCCTGGAAGCTCATCTGGTCTACTACGGCCAGCCGGTGCCATGCACTGGGAACCTGCTGCTAGCGGAGCTCGCCGGAGCGCAGATCACCTTCACCGGGAATCCCGATCGAACCTCGGTGGATGCGGGCAGCGCCACGCTCGCCGACAAGCTGCGCCGTGCTGGCCGCACGCCTTGTTCGCTTCCTCGGGGCGGCGCAACCCCGGTCGGTGCGTTCGGCTACGCCCGAGCGAGCCTGGAGCTGGCCGAGCAGCTGCTCGCCGCCGATCTGCGACCCCGGCAGCTGTGGCTTGCGACCGGGTCGGGCGGTACCCAGGCCGGGCTGCTCGCTGGTGTTCGCTGGCTGGGGCTGCCCTACGACGTGGTGGGGGTGACGGTCAGCCGCGCCGTGGCGGACTGTATCCAGCAGGTCAGCGAGGTGGCGGCCGGGGCGGGGTCGCTGTTAGGAACGTGCGCGCACGACAACGGCGATGTCACCGTTCTCGATGGCTTTCTCGGCCCGGGCTACGGCGTTGCCTCCTCGGCGGGCAAGGAGGCTGCCCGGCTGGTCGCCCAGGCGGAGGGCATGTTCCTCGACCCGGTGTTCGGCGCGAAAGCCATGGCCGCACTGATGAGCGCGTCGGGTGGAGTCATCGACAACCAGGATGTCGCGGGCCCGGTCATCTTCCTCCTCACAGGTGGGGCCCCGACCTTGTTCACGGCTACCGGAGGCACGTTGTGACCGGACCCGCCAAGGAGCTGATCGACGCCGGTTACGCGCTGGAGATCGCCGATGCGCCGCTGGTCCACCACGGACTTACGCTGGCCGATCTCGCCCATGTGCTGGATCTGCGTTCGGCCGGAGTGATACCGCAAGAGCCCGCGCGCCAGCTGCTCGGGCTGCTGCTGGATACCCTCGACGTCCCGGCCGAGGAGTTCCCCTACGACCCGTCCCACGGCGAGGTCTACAACTCCCGGGAGCGCTACTTCGCTGCCCGGATAGGCAATGCCGCAGGCTGGTTGCACGCCGGTCGCCCCCGTCGCGAGGCCATGCGCATCGCCTTTCGGCTACACCTGCGCGACGTGCTCGCCGACCTCGTCGAGGCCGCAGCCCACCTTGCGACACAGCTCGCCGAGCTCGCCGGCCGGCACACCGAGACGTGGATGACCGACCAGACCTACCTGCAGCATGCGCAACCCACGACCTTCGGCCACTACGCGGTGTCCTTCGCCTACCCGGTGCTGCGCGACGGCCGGCGCCTGGCCGACGCGCTGACCTGGGTGGACGCCAGTCCGGGCGGTGCCGGCGGGGTGAACGGGACGGCACTGCTCACCGACCGGGCTCCCATCGCTGAGCTGCTCGGCTTCGGGTCGGTCATCGAGCACACCCGCGACGCGATGTGGCAGACCGACGGCCTCGTCGACGCCCTCGCGGCGAGCGCCAGCCTGCTCGTTACGCAGGCCAAGCTGGCTGAGGATCTGGAGATCTGGGCCAGCCAGGAGTTCAGCTACGTCACGATCGCCGACGGCTACAGTCGCTCGAGCGTGCTGATGCCGCAGAAGCGAAATCCCTACGCGTTGACGATGATCCGGGGCGCGTCCGGCGTGGCGATCGGTCGGTTGCCCGGGCTTCTTGCCCTTACCAAGACCCCGTCGGCCCGCAGCGACAACCTGATCTTCGCCTACGGCGAGGTGCCCCGAGCGTTGACCGCTGCGGTGCGCACCACCCGGCTGAGCACCGGTGTGGTCCGGACCCTGCAGGTCCACGGCGAACGACTGTGGTCGGTCCTGGAGGGCAGCTTCGCGCAGGCCGCGGACCTCGCCGAACACCTCATGCTGGCCTACCGGTTGGACTACCGCAGCGCCTACCGCATCGTGGGCCATGCCGTGCGCGCCGCGGCCGATCATGGGCTGCGCGGGGTCGATATCGACGCCGCCGCGCTCGATGCTGCCGCGCTCCCCGTCCTGGGCCGGTCACTCGGTGTCGACGGCGGTGCACTGTCCCAGGCGCTGGACCCGCGAGAAGTGGTCCGCACCCGCACCGCTCGCGGCGGCGCAGCACCGGCTGAGGTCACCCGCATGGCGGCTGCGTGCTCCGCAGATGCTGGCGCGCTCGGCGAACAGGCCCGCACCCAGCGGGAGCACTTCCACGCCGCTGAGCACACGTTGATCGCGGCCGCCCGCAAGGCAACCAGCGACGGCCAGCAATGATCAGAAGGGCGGCGGTTCGTTCGGGTCGGGGGATGTGGGTTCGGCGGTGGGTTCTAGCTGGTGGACCCAGGTGTGTCCACTGGGACTGGTCCAGATGATTGCACCGTGTTCACCTTGTTCGACTGATCAGCCTTCGGTGTGTTTCGTGCGGTGATGCCGTCGGCAGTAAGGGGCCGATGTTGTGCTCGTTGGTGGGCCCGGTGCCAGCGGCCGAGTTCTGGCGTTCGCGATGGCCCGGG
>DASVWA010000213.1:0-4858 GCA_036389855.1 Pseudonocardiaceae bacterium | reverse complement strand
CATCGGGACTGACGCGCTCGCGGTGCACTTCCACGACACCTACGGCCAGGCGCTGGCCAACACGCTGGCCGCCCTGTATGCCGGAGTGACCTGTGTGGACGCCTCGGCCGGTGGGCTGGGCGGCTGCCCCTACGCCGAGTCGGCCACCGGCAACCTGGCCACCGAGGACCTGGTCTGGATGCTGGACGGGCTCGGTATCGAACACGGGGTCAACCTCGACGCCCTGGTGCAGACCAGCGTGTGGATGGCGGGACAACTCGGCAGACCATCGCCGTCCCGAGTGGTCCGGGCGCTGAGCAGGTGACGTTGCCCAGAAGGCTGCGAGCCCTGCCGGACCGCACCGGCAGGGCTCGCAGGGATGGTCAGCTCACACGACTTCGTTGAGCTTGCCAGTCGCCACGTCGAAGACGAACCCACGGATAGAGTCCTTGTGCGGCACGAACGGACTGGCCTTGATCCGGGCGATCGACTGCCGGACGTCCTCGTCGAGGTCGCCGAAGGCCTCGGCAGACCACGCCGGCTTGATCCCGGTGTCGTCCTGGATGGACTTCTTGAACTCGTCGTCGGTGAAGGTGAGCATCCCGCAGTCGGTGTGATGGATGAGGATGATTTCCTGGGTGCCGAGCAGCCGCTGGCTGATCGCCAGCGAGCGGATCTCGTCATCGGTGACCACGCCACCCGCGTTGCGGATCACGTGTGCCTCGCCCTCGTTGAGGCCCAGGATGCGGTAGACGTCCAGGCGGGCGTCCATGCAGGCCACGACGGCGACGTGCTTGGCAGGTGGCAGCGGCAGCGGGCCGGAGAAGGATTCGGCGTAGCGGGCGTTGTTGGCGAGCAGTTCATCAGTAACGGACACGAACTCTCCAGGTGTACGGGGATACTGGCGCGAATGGATGAGCAGGGGGCAGCGTGGATCGGCCGCGCGGGGCCGGGGAGGCCATGCGCCGACGCGCGGCCTAGCTACAGAATTGATCGAACGCGTCCATGCGCCGGCTCGGCCAGAACTGCTCGAGTACAGCGGGCCGCATGCGCATATCGTTACCTGCTACCAGCCCGGCGGGCAAGAGGCGGCCCGTGAACTCACCAGATCCCGTCGACATGGATTTCGACGGGGCATGCATCTACGCGATCCCGATGACGACGCGGTTCCGGGGAATCACCATCCGGGAAGGAATGCTCATCGAAGGCCAGGCCGGATGGGGTGAGTTCTGCCCGTTTCCGGAGTACGACGATCGGGAGGCTGCGTCCTGGCTAGCCACGGCGGTCGAGCAGGCAATGGTGGGCTGGCCGGAGCCGGTGCGGGAGCGGATCCCGATCAACTGCACGGTGCCGGCAGTGGACCCCCAGCGTGCGCACGAGATCACCGCAGAGTCTGGTTGTGGGACCGCCAAGGTCAAGGTCGCTGATCATCCCGAGTCACTGGCCGAGGACCTCGCCCGGGTGGAAGCGGTCCGGGATGCGCTCGGCCCGGAAGGCGCGATCCGGTTGGACGCGAACGGGCTCTGGGACGTCGACACCGCGGTGCTGGCCATCCGCCAGCTTGACAAGGCAGCTGGCGGGCTGCAGTACGTCGAGCAACCGTGCCGGACCATCGAGGAGCTCGCCGCCGTCCGTCGCCGCGTGGAGGTCCGGATCGCCGCTGACGAGTCGATCCGCCGCGCGGAAGACCCACTGCGGGTTGCCGTCACCGGCGCGGCTGATGTTGCTGTGATCAAGTGCACGCCACTGGGCGGGGTCCGGCGCGCGCTGCAGATAGCCGAGGCTGCGCGGCTGCCCTGCGTGGTTTCCTCCGCACTCGAGACCAGTGTCGGTCTCGGGGCCCAACTCGCCCTAGCTGGCGCCCTGCCAGAACTGGAGTTCGCCTGCGGCCTGGGCACGCTGTCATTGCTACGCGGCGATGTCGTGACCGACGCGGACTCGCTGCGGCCTGTGAAGGGCTACCTACCGGTTCGGCGCGCGCCGGTTGTACCCGATCCGGCGCTCTTGAAGGCCTACCAACCGGCCGATCCCGAGCGGGCTACCTGGTGGCGGGAGCGGCTCAGGCGGGTGCTGCGTGCTTACCTGTAGCCGATCAGGGCTGCAGCAGTGTCAGGGCGGCGTCGTGCAGCAGCCCGTTGGACGACAGTGCCGTGCCGCCGTCGTGTCGAGCGACCCCATCGAGGTCGGTGAACCGGCCGCCGGCCTGCTCCACCAGTACCTGCGCGGCCGCTACGTCCCAGGGGTTGACGACTGGCTCGGCGGCCAGGTCGATCGCTCCCTCGGCGACCAGGCAGTGCTGCCAGAAGTCGCCAAAGGCCCGGTTCTCCCAACACGCGTCCACCAGCGTGAGATAGGACTTTCGGCTGCGGTGTTGCACCCAGCTGCCTAAGTGGGTGGTAGACACGTAGGCATCGGCGAGATCGCCGACCCCGGACACCGTGAGGGTTCGAGTGTTGCCGCACGCGTCCCGGGTGTGCGCGCCTGCTCCGGCAGCGGCCCACCAGCGCCGCCGCAGCGCCGGTGCGCTGATCACGCCGACCACCGGTCTGCCGTCTTCCACGAGCGCAATGAGGGTGGCCCAGATCGGCACGCCGCGCAGGAAGTTCTTGGTCCCGTCGATCGGATCCAGCAGCCAGACTCGGCCGGTTCGCTCGTCAGCCGGACCCCCGCCCTCCTCACCGAGCACTGCGTCCTGCGGCCGCTGTTGTCCCAGCGCTGCCCGGATGGCCTCCTCGACGGCAAGGTCGGCGTCGGTGACCGGGGTGCGGTCGGGCTTGCGGTCGACGTGCAGATCCGCTGCACCCATCCGATCCATCGTGATCACATCGGCGGTATCGGCCAGGGTAAGAGCTAGAGCCAGGTCGCGGCTGTGATCGGGAAGAAGTACGTCGGCGGTCATAATTCCGCCTCCGCGGGGAGAAGTACGTCAGCGGTCACACGCATAGATGCTTCCATCCGGCCCTACGCTGAGCGTCGTGGCCACTGTGCTCCTCGCCGAGGACGACATCGGCATCGCCCAGCCGCTGTCCCGCGCCCTGCAGCGGGAGGGCCACGAGGTGGTGGTGGTCGGTGACGGCCACACCGCGCTGGCCCGCGCCGACCATGATGAAGTCGACCTTCTAGTGCTCGATCTTGGCCTACCGGGGATGGATGGCCTGGACGTCTGCCGCCGGCTACGGCGGGTGCGCTCCGACGTCCCGGTGCTCATGCTCACCGCGCGAACCGATGAGGTGGACTTCGTCGTCGGGCTGGACGCGGGCGCCGACGACTACGTCGCCAAGCCGTTCCGGTTGGCCGAACTGCTGGCCAGGGTGCGCGCCCTGCTGCGCCGCAGCGCGCCGGACGCACTGGAGGTCGGCGGGGTGCGGATGGACCTCGCCGGCCACCGAGTGATCATCGATGGCGCCGAGGTGGGGCTGGCGAACAAGGAGTTCGAGCTGCTACGAGTGCTGCTTTCCCGGCCGGGGCAGGTGGTCAGCCGCGAGGACATCCTGCGCGAGGTGTGGAACGACCCGGAACTCAAAGGTTCCAAGACCCTGGACATGCACATGTCATGGCTGCGCCGCAAGATCGGCAGCAGCCGGATCGCCACCGTCCGGGGAGTCGGATTCCGCTTCGACGCGTCGTAGCCGTCGAGGAAGTAGCGTGCGGTCGTGCGGTGGCGGATCCTGCAGTCCACGCTGATCGTCGTCACGATCATCAGCCTGGTGCTGGGTATCCCGCTGGCCATAGCCAGCTGGCGGCTAGCGGAGAACTTCACCCGAGCCGACCTGCTGACTCGGTTGGAGCAGGTGGTAGCCAGACTGGACGATCACAGCTCGCCTCCGACGCCTGCGGAGGTGCGGGCGGTCGAGCTGGCAGTCCCACCCAACGGGCAGCTGATCGTGAACTCGCCGAGGACCGGCCGAGCTGTGCTCGGCGCCGATCCAGGGCCCGATGCGGTGGTGGAGTCGTTGCCGCTGGCGCAGCACGGCACCGCACAGCTGGCCGTACCCGGGGATGCGATGCGACGCGACCAGCTGCGCGCGGTCGCCATGGTCGCGCTGCTGGTGGTGCTGTCAGTGGGAATCGGCGCAGCCATCGCCACCGTGACCGCCCGGCGGTTGGCGGGACCGTTGAAGGACGTTGCCGATCGGGCCGCCCGGCTGGGCGCCGGGGATTTCCGCCTCGCACCGGAACGACACGGCATTCCAGAGCTCGATCGGGTCGCAGACCTGCTGGACACCTCGGCGGCGGCGCTGGCCGAGCTCGTCCAGCGAGAGCGCGACCTCGTCGGTGACGTATCCCATCAGTTGCGCAGCCGGCTAACCGCGCTGCAGCTGCGACTCGACGAGTTGGCCACGCACCCTGATCCGGCCATCGCCGCGGAAGCCGAGGCGGCGCTGGAGCAAGCCGAACGGCTCGGTGCGGTGCTTGATGACCTACTGCGGGCCACGGAAGAGGCCCGGGCCGCCACCGCCGAACCGGTGGAGCTTGCTGAACTGCTCGGCGGGGTAGTCGCCGACTGGCAGCCGCAGGCCGACGCCGAACGGCGGAAGTTGCGGCTGAGAGTGGCTGATGGGTTGGTCGCCCGGGTCACGCCCGGACGGCTGCGCGAGGCGCTCGGAGTTCTGATCGACAACGCGTTGCGGCACGGGGCCGGCGTGGTGACGCTGTCCGCGCGGCGTGGTGGGGCAGGCCCGGATCGGATGGTGGTGTTGGAGGTGGCCGACGGCGGTCAGGGAGTGCCCGAGGAGCTGGCCCCGCACGTCTTCGACCGTGGTGTCTCCGGGGCCTCTTCCACCGGCGTCGGCTTGGCGCTGGCCCGGGCGTTGGTGGAGGCCGACGGGGGGCGCCTCGAGCTCAGCTCGGCGCGACCTGCCCGGTTCGCGGTCTACCT
>DASVWA010000212.1:0-7445 GCA_036389855.1 Pseudonocardiaceae bacterium | reverse complement strand
GCGACCGTAATGCCTCGCGCGGTGGCCGCGACGATGTCAACGCCCTCCAAGCCGACCCCCCACTGCTGGATAAGCCGAAGGCCCGCGACGTGGTCCATCACGGTTGCGTCAATTCTGCTCATGACTGGTACCAGCACGGTCGCGAAGCGCTCGAGCTCGCGCTCGCATGCGACGCACCAGCTCTATCTCGGCTTCGGGTAGCACCTGGCGTAGGTGGTCACCAATCGCGGTATATCCCGCACCGGCCACCGCGATACTGAGGCGACCAGAGACGCTGGGACGGTCAGAGGTGCCGGGCACATCCCGACCATGCCAGGATGGCATCCCGTCGACGGCGGTGGGTGACGAGGAGGATGACGACGTGAGTGAGCTGAGCCGCCCTGAGGTCGCCGTACCCGAGGGTCCGGCGCCGACCGAGTTGGTGATCGAGGACCAGGTGATCGGGGATGGCGCCGAGGCGATCGTCGGTTCGCAGATCAGGGCGCATTACGTTGGCGTCGCGCACTCCACCGGGCAGCAGTTCGACGCGTCATGGGACCGGGGATCTCCGCTGGAGTTCCGGCTCGGCACCGGTCGGGTGATCAAGGGTTGGGACGATGGAATCGTCGGCATGCGGGTCGGTGGCCGCCGCCGGCTCACCATACCGCCGCACCTCGCTTACGGTGATCGTGGCGCGGGTGGCGCGATCAAGCCCGGCGAGACCCTCGTCTTCGTCGTAGACCTGGTCACCGTCCGCTAGAGGTCGACGACGATCCGGCCACCGCGCGCTCGGGACACGCAGATCGTCATGGTGTCGGTGCGCTCCCGACCGGTCAGCACCCGGTCCGGCTGCGCACATCAGGCACCTCGAGGCGGAGCGGTGGAGAACTCCTGCGACGGATGGTAAGAGGGCCGGCATAGTTGAGCTCTGCCCAACCAGCCGGCGTGCTGCCGGCAGCAGGTGTCGACGGCTGGCACGGAAGTAGTGCCGCCAGCGCGGCTTCACCCGGCCGCCCAGCTCGCGGTGAATACGTCGACGAACCACCGCTCTCCCTCGGGCGACAGCAGGTGCAGCACGTCCCAGGTGTGCGTGACCAGTGGCTCGTCGGGTACCCAGTGCGTGGGCAGGCTGGTCCGGTCGAAGGTGACGTCTCGTGGCTGGAGGACGAGGTTCTCCGGCTCGGGAGTGGTGCGGTCCTGGCGGATCATCGGAGCTCTCCCCTTCAGTGCTGCCGGTGCTATCGAGGCAGCTCGACTCGGGCCAGTGACTGAAGCAGCCCGGGAGTCAGCCGGGAAACCAGCAGGCCAACCTTGGCTTCGGGAGTGACCGGTGCGATCGCGGTATTACGCTCTACGGCCCGCCGGATCTCACGCGCTGCCCGGTCCGGGGTGAAGTTGCGGCGGCGATACAGCGCGGTGGCCCGCTGCCGGGCGATGTGCTCGGCGGCGGCGTCCAGGCCGACGAACCGGGTGGTGCTGGTGATGTTGGTGTGCACGAAACCGGGGCAGATCGCCACCACGCCAACTCCATGCTCGGCCAGTTCCGCGCGCAGGCACTGGCTCAGCGCCAGCACCGCGGCCTTCGTCGTGGCGTATGCGGGAAGTGTCCGCGACGGTAGGTAAGCAGCAGCGGATGCGATGTTGACGATGGTGCCGCCGACACCGCCTTCTACCAGCAGCCCACCCAAGACTCGGCAACCGTGAATGACGCCCCACAGGTTGACGTCGATGATGTGTTCCCAGTCCGCCACCGTGGTGTCGAGAAATGGTCCAGCCACGCCGATCCCAGCATTGTTGATCACAATGTCGGGTATGCCGTGCTCTTCGCGCAGCACGGTGGCGAACTTCTCCACCGCGCCGCCGTCCGAGACGTCCACGCGGTAGGCATGCGCGTGCACCCCCAACGTCCGGGCCAGCATCGCGGTGCGCTCGGCCGCCTGCTGGTCGATGTCGGTGGCGACCACTTCGGCGCCGCACTCGGCGAACTCGAGCGCGCACGCACGCCCGATGCCGCTGCCCGCGCCGGTGATCACCACGAGGTGGCTCTCGAACCGCCCGGGACCGGTGGCCCGTGTCGTGCGGGACACCCGCACCCGAGCACGGCGCAGCGCCCGCGTCTCCGGCCCGCCCTCGGTGTGCTCGATCAGCTCGCTCACGCAGCGGGCCACCACATCCGGTTTCGTGCGCGGCAACCAGTGCCCGCCGGGCAGTACGCGTACCGCGAGGTTGCGCACCCACCGCTGCGCGTCGGTCTGGAGTGACACCGTGAGGAACGGATCCCGCCGGGGAACCAGGACTTGCACGGGGATGTCGGTGGTCCGCTCTCCGGCGCGGGCCAGCCGGGGCAGCATGTTCGCCCGGTACAGCTGCAGCCCATGCACTGCGTCGGACACAGCGGGGGCGCTGGTCGGCTCCAGGGCAGCGAGCGCGCGCTGCCCGAGTCCGGTACGCCACGCCAACTCCGGTAACAGTGGCAGCTGGAAGAATCCGATGTACCAGCTGGCCGTCAGCTGGGTGAGTAGTTCACGCAGCGCTCGCGGCGTCGGGCGACGTAGCCGCGCCCGGAACCAGTGCCCCGCGTGGTCCAGGCATGGCCCGGAGATCGACGTGTAGGAGGCGACCCGGCCGCGCAACCACTCGCCGGTCACGGCATGCCAGGTCTGAACTGATCCCCAGTCGTGTGCCAGCAGGTGCACCGGCCGAGCCGGGCTTACCGCGTTGACCACCGCAGCCAGATCCAGAGCCAGCTGGTCGAGCCGGTATGCCGGTCGGCGGCGTGGCTTCCCGGACTCGCCGGAGCCCCGGACGTCGTAGCTCACCACGCGGTAGCGCGGAGCCAACTCGGCGGCCACACCGTCCCACACGGTGTGGTCGTCGGGGTAGCCATGCACGCAGATCACTGTGGGAGCGCCGATCGGTCCCGACTCGTACACCCGCAGCGTCACGCCGTCGGTGGCGAACACTTCGCTGGTCATCACGCGGCCGATGCTCGCTGCCAGCGGTGCACGTGCGGCAGATCATCGTCAAGCCAGTAGGCGCTGCCGCTGCCGGTCACGACAAGGATCTCCTCGAACTTCACCCCGACGTCGCGGAAACCGATGTGCGGCTCGACCGCCCACAAACCCGGAGTCGCCGGGTGGTTGGAGATCTGATCATCAGCCCACAGCGGCGAGCGGTGGTGCATCCGTTCGACGATCAGGTCACCGACGAGGGTCTGCAGAGAGCGGATGCCGAAGCCGGCTGCGATGAATTTCGGCAGCCGCGAGCGCACCTTGCCGATCTGGTGCCCGATGACCCTCCCGGGGTAGACGCGGTGCCGATTGTCATAACCCTGCCGGGTGATCAGCGCGTCGACGTCACGGTAGATCTGCCGCAACGGCACGCCTTCCTTCACCCGGTCGACGATCAGCGTCCGGTACTCGGACAGATCGTCCATCAGCTGCTCGTAGATCCGGTTGGTGCCCAGGCAGCCGGCGTAGCCGATGTCGGCCATGTAACCGTCGCGCACTGGCGCACAGTCCAGGATGAACGGCATGCCCTCTTCGAGCCGCCGGTGGGTGGGGAAGAACTGGAAAGGAGTCCGGAAACCGCGGAATGCGGTGCGGTCACCGAACCAGGCAAACGGCGTGTGAAACCAGTCCTGCACCCCGCGCTCGACGAGATACTCGCGGATCCGGCTGGCGGCCTGCTTCTCAGTCACGCCGGGCTCCAGTGTTCGCCCGACCGCTTGCGCCGCGGCGTAGGCCAGCTGCTGGACCTCGCGAAACCTTGCCAGGTCGGCGGGATCAGTCACGCCCTTGGCTGTCACCTGCCGCCTCCCTCACGCTACTTCCTACCTTTCCGTAGGAACTTCCTACCTCATGGTAGGTTTGTCAAGTGCCGAATCGGAAGGTGGTGCCGTTGACCGGCCCAGTCAGGGTGGTTCGCACTCGGGCGGCTCATCTGGGCCCCGAGCGTCGGCGACCGCTGATCCTCGACGCGGCGTTGGAGGTCTACGTCGAACGAGGCTATCGGGGCACGTCGATGCAGGCGGTGGCCAATGCAGCGGGCGTGACCAAACCGGTGGTCTACGAGTGCTACCCGAACAAGGACGAGTTGCTGCTGGCGTTACTGGACCGCGAGGAGCGTCGCCTGCTCGACGCCATCACCGACGCGTTGCCGAGAAATCCGACGTCTGACAACGTGGAGGCGGTACTGGCCGCCGGGCTCACCGCCTTTCTCACCGCGGCAGGTCAGGCCACCAACTCATGGCGAGTGGTCTTCGAATCCCGGCGTGGCTCCGATTCTGTGGTGGCAGAACGGGTTCGACGGGCCCGAGACATGATCCTCGGTCAAATCCAGGCACTGGTGCGCTTGTACAT
The DNA here is from genome assembly GCA_036389855.1 of Pseudonocardiaceae bacterium. Classification (GTDB taxonomy): domain Bacteria; phylum Actinomycetota; class Actinomycetes; order Mycobacteriales; family Pseudonocardiaceae. Next base: position 3,105 of record DASVWA010000212.1, on the reverse strand, counting down.
GGAAGCGGCCGACATTGACGACGTCGAACGCAAGGTGCCGGTCGTCGCAGAGTTGCTCGCCACCGTGGCCGAGTCCTGCGCACGCATGCTGGTGCTTGAGCACTACCCATGGACTGCGGCAGAGCTCGCGACCTACGTCGCTCGTCTCCTGACCCGTGGTGTCCGCCCAGTCTGATCCGACGCCGCTGCGCCACCGCAGTCGCACAGCCACATGGATGCTTGTCGCTGTCCAATAGCCACCCTGGACGTCACATGGATGCTGGTAGTCCGAGGTCACTCAGCGGCCCAGAAGAGGACGAGCGAGACGGTCATGGAGGCCTTGTCGCGGCCCAGCGCAGCAGGGCGGTCACCGTCATGGCGACGGCCGCCGCAACGAACACCCGTACCCGAAACCCGATTTTCATCGGTTGTTGAGTTTTCCGGCACGGGAGCTAGCGTCGGAATATGGCCACCGCTCAGCGACCTGGGGTGGTTAACCAGGAACTCGTCGTCGATCTCGGCTGTCTCGGTGCGGACGTGCTGCCCGTAGTGGGGGGCAAGGCGGCGAATCTTGGCGAGCTCATCCGGGCGGGTTTTCCGGTGCCACCGGGGTTTTGCATCACCACGGCGGCATACCAGCAGGTCGCTGTGGACGCCTTCGACCTGGATTCGCAAAACATAAGCTCAATTGCCGAGCAAGCCCGCACCGCGATCCTCGCCGCATCGGTACCCACTGCTATTACCGATGCGGTGGAGCGTACCTACCGCGCTCTCGGGCACGATGTGCCCGTTGCGGTGCGCTCGTCGGCCACCGCCGAAGATTTGCCGTGGGCGAGTTTCGCCGGCCAGCAGGACACCTACCTCAACATCGTCGGCGTCAACGCTCTGCTCGACGCGGTCCGTCGATGCTGGGCATCGTTGTGGACCGACCGGGCGGTCAGCTACCGGACGACCAACGGCATCGACCACGCCACCGTCGGGCTCGCGGTAGTGGTCCAACAGATGGTCGAGCCGCAGGTTGCCGGGGTGCTCTTCACCGCCGACCCGGTGACCGGCCATCGCGGGCACACGGTCATCGATGCCAGCCCCGGCCTGGGCGAGGCGGTGGTGTCCGGCGCGGTCAACCCCGACCATTTCGTCGTCGATGCTGCCGGCACAGTGCTGCACCGCAGGCTGGGCGACAAGCGGGTGGTCGTGCGCTCAGTGCACGGTGGTGGCACCGAGCAGGTGATGCGGCCAGCCGACGCCGAGCGGCCTTGTCTAAGCGATGCACAGATTTGTGATCTCGCCGCACTGGGCCAGCGTGTCCAGGCACATTACGGCGCCCCGCAGGACATCGAATGGGCACTGGACAGCACCGGAGCGCTGTGGCTGACTCAGGCCCGGCCGATCACCACGCTGTACCCGTTGCCGGCCCAGCCGGACGGGGAGCTGCGCGTCTACTTATGTCTGAGCCTCGCGCAGGGCCTCACGCGGCCGGTGACCCCGATGGGCATCGCGGCGTTTCGACTGCTTGCGTCCTGCGTGTCGGAGCTGGTGTTCGGTTCAGTAGTCAGCAACCCGGCATCTGGACCAGCGGCGTTTGTGGAGGCCGGACAGCGAGCGCTCGTCGACATCACTCCCGTGCTGCACAGCCGCGTCGGCCGGACGTTGGTGCCCCGGATCCTCGACGTGATGGAGACACGATCGGCGGTCGTGCTGCGGACGCTGTGCGATGATCCCCGGCTCGCGGAGCGGACCACGTCATGGTGGCCGTTCCTGCGCCGTCTCCTTGCCGTCGCTGTGCGCTTCCGGATCCCGTTGCAGATCGGCCAGGCCCTGATGTCGCCTGCCACGGCGCGGCGGCGCGTCGACGAGGTCGGTCGGCGGCTGCGCACCCAGCTCTCGGTGCCGGCGGGCGTGACCAGCACGCAACGGCTGGATCACGTGCAGCACCTGCTCAACACGGCGATGATCCCGATCATGCCGATGGTCACGCCGGTGGCGGGCGCCGGATTCCTCGCGCTGGCTCTGGCCCGCAAGCTCGCCCGCGAAGACGCCGAGCCCGGTGCGTGGGACGACGTGCGTCGCGGGTTGGCGCACAACGTCACCACTGAAATGGATCTTGAGCTATGGGCACTGGCGACCCGGATCCGTGCGGATGCGGCGGCCGCATCCACATTGCGGGAAGCGGCCCCGGCGGCGCTGGCGCACCGGTTCGCCAGCCACGACTTGCCGCCGTTGCTGCAACACGGGCTCGAGGAGTTCCTGGCCCGCCACGGCCACCGGGCTGTCGCCGAGATCGACGTGGGCATGCCGCGGTGGTCCGACGACCCGACTCACGTTCTCGGTGTGCTGGCCAACTACCTGCGGCTGGCCGACCCGGATCTTGCCCCGGATGCGCAGTTCAGGAGAGCTGCTCGCGCCGCCGAGGCCGCGGTGACCCGGATGGTCAGCGAAGTCGGGCGCCGCAGCTGGCTGCGGGCCGCTGCCCTGCGCCTCGCGCTGAGCCGGGTACGAGGCCTGGTCGGCATGCGCGAGACTCACAAGGACTACCTGGTGCGCGCCTTGGCGCACGTCCGGCAGCAACTGACCGCGGTTGGTGCCGAGCTCGCCGATCGGGGACTGCTGGCCAAGTCCGAGGACGTGTTCTTCCTCGACCTGGTTGAAGCCCGAGCCGCGCTTGGGGGTATGGACTTCCGAGCTGTCATCGCTGCCCGTCGGCAGGGCTACGAGCGGGAGCTGCGGCGCCGGCAAGTACCGCGGATCATGCTGTCCGACGGTAGCGTGCCCGAGGCGCTCGCCAGCGCTGGCCAGGCACCGGTCGATGGGCAGCTGGCCGGCACCCCCGCCTCGGCCGGCACCGTGACCGCGATGGCCCGGGTGGTGCTCGACCCGGTCGGAGCTCACCTGGAGCCGGGGGAGATCCTCGTCGCGCCGTCCACCGATCCTGGTTGGACGCCGCTGTTCCTCACTGCGGGCGGGCTGGTGATGGAGATGGGCGGGGCGAACTCACACGGTGCCGTTGTCGCTCGCGAGTACGGCATTCCCGCGGTGGTCGGAGTCCCCGATGCGACACTGCGCATCACTACCGGACAGCGGATAACTGTCCACGGTGCAACGGGCCTCGTCGAAATGCAGTAACAG
>DASVWA010000211.1:0-2287 GCA_036389855.1 Pseudonocardiaceae bacterium | reverse complement strand
TCGACGGGTGAGGGTCGACAAGGGGGTCGCTGTTCTGGCCGTGAGTGCGGGGTGAATGTGCTCGGGTGTGGAGGGGCTGCGATCGCGGTGAGGCGGTGGCAACGCTGCGGTGATCAGGCGATGGTCCATACACCGGCGTGGTGGGTCAGACCGAGGTTGAGGAGGCGACGCAGGTTCAGCCCGGCCATCCGCAGGTGCAGCCAGAGATCGCCGTTGAGGGTTCCGCGGTAGCGCAGCTTGCGGCAGCGGCCTTTTGGTCCGATCAGCCAAGCGATGGAGCGTTCCACCATCGGGCGGTGTTGGCGGTAGGTATGGCGGAGCTGGGCGTTGTTGCCCCAGTCTCGACGGGCTTGGCGCAGCAGTGCGTCATGGGGGTGCAGATTCAAGGTCCGGCCGGTCTTGCTGGTGGTGCATCGCTCGCGTAGCGGACAACCGCGGCAGGCGGCTCCAAATGTGACGGTTCGACGTGGGGTGATTCGGCGGGTGACCCCGTTGGGGCAGGTCACGGTGTTGGCTTGGTGGTCCACGGTGAAGTCGTCGATGGTGAATCCGTCGGCGACTGCGGGCCGCAGCGGGCCGGGTTTGATGACCGCGGTGTGTCCCTGGCCGGCAAGTGCGGCTCTGGCCTGGCCGGTGCCGTAGGCGCTGTCGCCCAGCACCTCCAGTTCGCCATCTTCGGTGTCGAGCAGTTCCAGCCCGATCACGGCCTCGTGGTTGTCCTCACCAGAGGCTTGGGTGAGCCTGCCCTCGGTGAACAGTCCAGTGTCCGGCTCGAGGGCCACGTGGCCCTTGTAGCCGTCCTGGCGATGATGCACGGTTTTGTGCACGTGCCGGGCCTGGAGGTCCACTGTCGAGATCACCCGGTCGCCGGCCACCTTGCGGGCGATGCGCCACCGCCCATCGGTGCCATCGGATCCTTCGGCCGGCTCGACGTCCTGCCCGGCGACCAACGCCAGCAGCGCCAACGCCTGCGCAGCCCGCTCGTCTAGCTTTGCTTCACTCAACGCTTGCACGATCGCGTTGGCATCGCCCACCAACGCCGACACCAGTGCCTCGCGAGCCTGGTTGTCGTCCCAAGCGATATCGGGCTTGCCGGGGTCGTCGTAATCGTGAGCATGGCACCCGGCGGCGATGATCTCCGCGGCACCGGGTACTTCGCGGCGAACCCGGCGAATCGCGGCGATCAACTGGGTGACGGTGTCCTGAGTGGCCACCGCGTCATCGAGCACCACCGAGTCCAGCGCACGCCGGGTTTTCCCTCTCAACACACCGGTTTGGGCGATCACACCCCGCACCGCGTCAAAGATCCGGTTCGGCCGATCAAAGACCGCCAGACGCCAACGCCAGTAGGTCAACGTGCTCAGATGAAAACCTTCATGATCCAACGGCAGGCCACAGGCCACCTTCCAGCGGATATCGCAGCGCACCGCCGCCACAGCCTCCCGATCCGACAAGTCCTGCAAGGTCTGCAGCACCAGCACCAACGCGACGACCTCAGCCGACAGACTCGGCCGACCCGTCGAACTCGGGAACAGGTCAGCGAACAACTCCGGCGGGAACACCTCACCACGATGCTCAGCCAAAAACGCGAACACACTACCAGCCGGAACCAGATGCCCGACCAGCACACCAGCGTCCATCAGTTCGGGGTCACGACCACCAACTCCTTGCACCTGACGATCTTCCCAGCCGGGCTACCAGACGGGTGGGAAGACTCACGGGTTACTCAGCGCACTCCTAGACCAGGCTGACCGTGGCCTGGGTGTGAGGTGCCTCGGGGTCAAGAGCGGCCCTGACGTAGAGGGTGCCTCCTTCCAACCGGCCACGTGGCCGCAGGCCGGCCCGGCGCAACACTCGAGTCAGCGCGTGGTTGCCCGGCGCAGACACCGCGGTGAGTTCGGTGAGCTGATCGGTGCGGGCCAACTCCACCAGCTTGCGGGTCAGTGCGGTGCCCACTCCACGCCCTTGCCAGGCGTCTTCCACCATCAGCGCCACCTTGGCGGTGGCCGTTCCCGTGCTGACCAGGTTGGCCAGCCCGACCGCGGCACCGCCATCGGTGGTCACTGCGAGCACGCTGGTGGAGCCGTCGGTGCCCACCAGCTGCATCAGCACATTCGTCGCCAACCCCGGTCTGGTGGGCAGTGAGCGCAGCGACCGGGTCTGCGGGGAACATCGCGCATGCAACGCGGCGACCAGGGGGGTGTCCGCGGTCGTCGCCGCTCGCAGCACCACCTCGGATCCGTCGGCCAGTTGCACGCTGGCCCGCGGTGGCGGCAGCCGGTGTCCG
>DASVWA010000210.1:0-1506 GCA_036389855.1 Pseudonocardiaceae bacterium | reverse complement strand
GCGGGCCAGCTTGCGGTACGCCCGTTTGATGTCGTCGGCAGACGCGGTGGAGGAGACACCCAGCTCCGCGTAGAAATCCTTTTCGATCCACTCCCGTGCGCTCACCGGACACCCCCTCCCTGCATCAATTGTCCTGCAACGATTCAGTCCCGCCAGACCATGCGGCGTCGCGTGACATTGCCGCTTCCGAGGGGGTCTCGGCGTGCTCCGCCGCCTCGGTAGTTTCCGACGTCTTCGCAGCCGGCTCGGCGTCGGTCACCGACACCATCGCCGGGCGTAGCACCCGCTCGCCGAGGCGATAGCCGCGACGCAGCACCGCGGTGACGGTGGGCTCGTGCACGTCCGGGGATGTGTCGTGATGCACGGCCTCGTGCACACCTGGGTCGAAGCTGTCACCGATAGCCCCGAAGGCTTCCAGACCGTGCGCCTGCAGCCCGGCCACCAGCTTGTCCGCGACGGCCTTGAACGCTCCGGACAGGTCGCCGTGCTCCTGCGCCCGCTCGATGTCATCGAGCACGGTGAGCAGCTCGCCGGCGACCTGGGCCTTGGCCAAGGCGATCGTGAGCTGGCGGTCGCGCTCCACCCTGCGGCGGTAGTTGCTGTACTCGGCGGAGATGCGCTGCAGATCCGCGGTCCGTTCCTCCACTTGGGTCTGCAACGCATCAAGCTCGGCGGTCCCTGCCGGCACACCGGCAGCCGGGACGCCAGTGCCACCGTCGTCGACCTGGAGGCCGCCACCGGCGGGCTGCTCGCCCGCCGGTGGGACCCGAATCTCACCCGTCACCGGATCGATCCTCCGCTTGTCTCGAATGACGACTCTGGGTTGCTCCTCGCCAGCGGTGCCGTCGCCGGCATCCCGCCAGCTCACCTCTTGGCGCTCCCTGGCTCATCGTCGACAATCTCGGCATCGACGACGTCGTCAGCCCCCCCCGAGGCGGCAGTCGTCGCGGACCCGTCGGGCGACGCACCATCGCCGGCCGCCGCAGAGTTCGCGGCCTGGTCCTTGTACAGCGCCTGACCCATCGCCTGGGACTCGGTGGCCAACTTCTCCATCGCCGCCCGGATCGCTGCGGTGTCGGTGCCCTTGAGCGCAGTCTGGGCCTCACCCAGCGCGGCGTTCACCTGGTCCTTGACCTCAGTCGGCAGCTTGTCGTCGTTGTCCTTGATGAACTTCTCGGTCTGGTAGACCAGCGACTCGGCCTGGTTGCGGGTCTCGGCCTCCTCCCGGCGCAGCCGGTCCTCCTCGGCGTGCTCCTCGGCGTCACGCATCATCCGGTCGATGTCTTCCTTCGGCAGCGCGGACCCGCCGGTGATGGTCATGGCCTGGCTCTTGCCGGTACCCATGTCCTTGGCCGACACATTCACGATGCCGTTGGCGTCGATGTCGAAGGTGACCTCGATCTGCGGCACGCCACGGGGTGCGGGCGGCAGCCCGGTCAGCTCGAACATGCCGAGCTTCTTGTTGTAGGCCGCGATCTCCCGCTCGCCCTGGAACACCTGGATCTG
>DASVWA010000209.1:0-5199 GCA_036389855.1 Pseudonocardiaceae bacterium | reverse complement strand
TAACCGGCTGGAGCCGGGCGCTGAGTGGGTGGTGAGCTTGCGGCTCATGGGCATGCGCTTCAACAGTCGCTCCACTGTCTTGGAACTCGACCGGGGGCGCCGGCGGTTCATGCACCGGTCACGCCGTGAGCACAGTCCGTCCTCCACGGTCTGGACGTGGACCGTGCGGCCGGAGGGCACCGGCGCCGTAGTCACCCTGGCCTGGGAACTGCAACCGGTGACGCGCTTGCACACCTGGGTCATCGCGCCGGTGCGAAGCCGTCAGATCGGCGCCCAGGACGTGACAGCATCGCTGGCCGCGCTGGGACGCATGGTTAGGGAACGGAGCCTGTCATGATCCGCACCCCGGTTTGTGACCTGCTCGGCATCGACGTGCCGATCGTGCAGGCGGCGTTCGGCCCGTTGACCTCGGTGCAGCTGTCCGCCGCCGTTTCCAACGCCCGCGCGTTGGGCAGCCTGGGCGCTGCGGCCCGACCTCTGCATCAGCTGGAACCGGAGTGGCGCCGGATGCGTGAACTGACCGACCGGCCATTCGCGATTAACCACACCACCCGCCCCCTCGATGAGGAGGCGTTCGCCGCCAGCCTCCGCGTCCAACCGGCCGTGATCTCGATGGCACTTGGTGACCCTGGTGACCGGGTCGCCCGCGTGCACGACGCCGGCATTGTGTTCATGCAGCAAGTGCACACCGTGGTGCAGGCCGAACGGGCCGCTGCCCTCGGCGTTGACGTGATCATCGCCCAGGGCGCTGAGGCCGGGGGCTTCTGCGGAACCGTGGGGACGCTGCCGCTAGTACCCCAGGTGGTGGATGCGGTACGGCCGGTACCCGTGCTCGCCGCAGGAGGAATCGCCGATGGCCGTGGGCTGGCCGCCGTGCTGGCCCTCGGCGCCCAGGGCGTGAACATCGGCACCCGCTTCCTCGCCGCCACTGAGACAACGATCAGCGCGTCCTGGCAGCGGGCGATCATCCAAGCCGGATCCGAAGACACCGTCCGCGCCGACTTCGTCAACGTGCTGCTTCCAACTGGCGCTGGCGGGTTCGCCACCGCACCGCGAACCTTGCATACCCCCTTCGTTGACGAATGGCTCAACCAGGCGGATCAGGCCGCGGCGCACGCCGAGGAGTTGCGCGGCCAGGTCCTTAACGCAGCCGCTACCGGGACGGTGCACGAATTGCTGCCATTCACCGGGCAAAGCGCCGGACTGATCCACGACGTGCGGCCCGCCCGGGATATCATCGCGCAGCTCTTGGCCGAAGCAACCCAGGCGCTGGCCGCTGCCAGCCGCAGCCTCATCGGTGAGCCGACACAAGGCTGAGGTGCCCACCTCGGTGGCGCGCACGGCACAGTTGTAACCCGAGCAGGTGCCACCAGGCGACCTGTCGCAGACTGTGGTAGTGGCAGATGAGCGTGAACCGGAACCGAACCGCGACACCGTGCACTAGGCGCACCTCATCGCCCTTCGAGCTGGCCCGTTCTTTCTCGGAGTGCTGAGTCTGGGCTTACTCATCACCGCCGTATTCGCAACCAAGTCGAATGCTTTGTCGATCACCATGCTGATTCTCGGTGGCGTTCTGAGCATCGCCGCCGCAACCGTGACACGAGCTGATGAGCTAAAAATGACTAAGGATGGCATTGAAGCGAAATTGTCTTCGATCGCTGGCCTAGACCCTGCTGGCTACGCGGTCACGTTCCGAGCCGCCGAGCCTCTGCCGGTCGGGAAACCCCAGATCGGCAATTTGACAACTGTCGCAGAGCTAATCGCCGCTGCCCCCGCTGCTGGCTGGGCGGTTGCGCAGACGACTGGGGCGAGTCACGCGACATTGACAAAGTTAATTCGCGATGAGCGCCCTGGATATGTCCGAGGGGACGTAGTAACAGTGAGTGTCCCAACCCACTCTTTGGTCTCACCCGTACCCATGCACGTGCTTAGGACTCTCGCAGGTGTCGGCTTCGACGTTCCTTCCGATCCTTAACCGATCACCCAATAGACAGAGTCGGCGACTAGGACAAGGCAGCATCCATCGATATGAGGCTAGCGGGGTTTGTTGCTCGTGTACTACCGCTGAGCCCCAGTTTGGAAGACTGCGTCCAACGCGTGGTCAGAGGCCTTGACCTGCGAAAAGCCAGGGTCACAGTTACCCGCGATTGACCGTGGTTTACCGGGGCTAATAGCACGCCAACAGCACGCGACGTAGTTGATCGTGAGCTTATGAAGCTACAGGATCCGGCTTACAGGCCAGCTTGCCCGCCCGCACTTCGCCATCTGCGCCAACGGGGAGACGCATCAGGGGTTGTGCTGGAGGAACACTTCGCTGTTCCTCCAGGCTTCTCAGTGCCCCCCCACGGCCCGATGACGGCCCAGGCGTCGATCTTGCCCCTCGTTCCTTCGATTGGTGCGAGTTCGGTGGTTGATCTCCTCGGGTTGGCTGCTACACCTCGGTGCTGGCCTGACGGGATACCCGCGCCACCCCCGAGGACATTGGCAAACCTGGTGCGGGTTGGTCGACCAACGGTGTGCCGCTGGACGTCGCACGTCACGGACGCCAGCCGACTCCCAACCGCCGGGCTATCACGGCGATCGACGCGCCGTCCTCATCGACCTACCGGGCGATCTCGAACCGGCCCGCTGTGTCAAGAGCAGGCCTGCGATGGACTCTTGGCCGGTAACGCGAACCGGGTGACGTCCGGGTGACGAACACCAACCGAGACCGGGGCTTAAGGGGGGCCCCGGTCTCCATCGCAGAAGGGAACCGTTCATCAGCTGGGAGTCCGGCCCACCGCTCGATCAACAGAATCGTTCCATCCTCGTCTTGCGCCACCGCCACCGATGGGAACGTTGAGCACACCTGCGGCGCGCAATGCCTCGGCCTCGTCGGTGGTCAGCACAAGTGGCGGCGGCGTGTCCATATCAGGTCGCACCCAGCCCGCGACGACACAACACATACCCCGGCCCTCGGCGAGGGGTAGCCGTCCCGATGAAGGCCGTTTCGGCCTCTTTGCCGGGCCACGCCGCGTGATCGGTATCGGGGTCCTCGATCCACACGTCAAACACCGTGGCGATCGTCCGATCGGTGTCAGCGGACACCGGGTGCAGGACTGCCCGTTCGACGGTTGGTTCGTCGACGACGGCCATCCTGATGTGCTGCACCAATGCAAACACCCGCCTATGGTCCAGGGCGAGGCCCGGCGGACGCTGCCACTTGACTGGCCAATTGCCATTCACGTCGAGGTGCCACTCACCGGATCGATGCATGCTGAGATGTGCATGCCGGCTGGATCCCTCGCGTTCGAGGCACAACTCGGGGCTCTTGGCGCCGGACCGTAGGCGCCACACCGCACGCGTTTGCCGTCGACGTAATCCCGAAGCACAAGATGCGGCTTTCATCCGCCATACGTACCTCATCCCGCCGAGCAATTAGTCAATCGTCTCGCTGTCGGCCACCTTGCCCACATCAGAGACCTATTCGGACGGTAGTCGGCGATTTTACCCGGACTCGACCGGACCCTGGAGTGTCCCCGGTTTGCCAGCGGCGCGGTTGACCGTGTCTGTAGCGTAGTAGTCGCTGTTGACTTCGGCTGGCGGGCGTCGGCGAGACAGCGCATGACCATGACGGTTGACGAGGCCAGCGGTATATCCGCGATCTCGCTCGCCAGATGGCGGCAGCCACACACGGGGTTGAACCGCTGACCATCAGATTTCAGGACTCGGGATAATCGTTCGCCGAATATCGCTCACGTCCGTGACCTGCATCGCTGCATTGATCTGAATACAGATGAACGTAGGCGAACGCATGCGGATGAGACCAAAGATGAGCCCATGATTGCGCCCGCGACTTGGCAAACATGCGCCAACGCGGCCCGCACCGCGCTGCATACATAAGCGGACGCGACGTTGGGGCATCGGCCTTGGGTGCAAGCCTGACCTGATCAGGTGGTGAGTTGCTCGAAGTAGCGGTTGATCGACGATGCTCGGTCGCTGCAGGTGTTCTTGATCGCCTGGATGGTCTTGTCGGGTCCTTGGTCCGGGAGCAGGGCGGCTGCCTCAGACGCGAAGGCAGCAGCGAAACTTTCCGACTTGGCCCAGAAGTCCGAAACGCTTTTGGCGGTAGCAGCAACGATTGCTTCCTTGGCCAACGAGTTGGCATGCGTGCCGATTTTAGAACACTCGTGAAGGAAGGTGTCGATCGCTGTTGCGGCGGCGGCAGCTGAGGCCTGCCGACACCTGGCCATGACCGCCTGAACTTCCGGGAGACGCTTGCCTTGTGATGCGCTGGCCACGACGTTGGCCAGGCAAGTCTGCTCGGAGCCGTTGATCTCCACGAGTGTCGCTCGGAGTTGCTCGACCGGACCAGCCAGCTCGGGCGGGAGGGCCGACATCGATGGCTCCTTCCGCCGTGACAGGGCCGTGCAATACAGCCTGACATCGATGCGGTGCGGGAGGAAGGGGCGGGCCGGCAGGCGGCCAGCCACACACGGGAATACAGTCCAGCAGTCAGGCCGTCCCTGCGGGAGACAGCAGCGGCGGGTGGCGATGAGCGCCTGTGAGCCCCAGTTTGGAAGGCTGCGCCCACTGCACGTCAGAGGCCTCGATCTGCGGTCAGGCCGGGTCACAGTGCCCCGCTAGTGACCGTGGTTACCGCCCCTTAATGGCACGCTAATGGCACACGCGGCGTGTTCGCCCGTTGACACAAGACAGGGGTAAGGAAGCGGGTATCCCGTCGCGTCGGCGAGCTTGCCTCGAAGCAGGCCTGAGGTAGGGGGTCCAGCTGGAGCACCCGACGCGCTGAACGAGCTGGACCCCCTACCCCAGGCCTGCTACACCTCGGCGCCGACACGGCGGGTTACCCGCGCCCCCGGTGACCCACCACTCTCGTGCCCAGCCGTGGGGCCATCCCGGAGCAAGGCCCGCCGGAGGCACGTGCTCTTGAATGAGAGCTTGGGACAACTTGATTCGGGCAGGACAGAACCCTTGAGCAGCGGTTTCGGTAGTCCATGGTTAGCCGTGAAGGACCACTGATGCTCGTCATGAAGGGCACGCGGAGGGCACGGGTGGGCGTACCGGCGACGAGTTAGCGCGGACGCCGCCTGCTCCGGAGCTCATAACCCACGGGCCTCGGCTGCGGACGCCACCGACCGCCGTAGGATCTACCGTCCAAATGAGACTCCGGAGAGACGAGGCTGCGGTGAGCGAGACGGA
>DASVWA010000208.1:0-6357 GCA_036389855.1 Pseudonocardiaceae bacterium | reverse complement strand
GACTCGGCGTAGGGGCAGCCGCCCAGCCCACCGGCCGAGGCGTCCACACAGGTCACTCCGGCATACAGGGCGGCCAGCGTGTTGGCCAGCGCCTGGCCGTAGGTGTCGTGGAAGTGCACCGCGAGCGCGTCAGTCCCGATGCCCGCGCCGGCGAACCCGTTGAGCACTGCGGCGACATGGCCTGGGGTAGCCACCCCAATGGTGTCGCCCAGGGAGAGATGGTGGCAGCCCAGATCCAGCAGCCGGCGCCCGACGTCGACAACCTGCTGCACGGCCACAGCGCCCTGCCACGGGTCTCCGAAGCACATCGAGACGTACCCGCGCACCCGCAGACCCTCGGCGGTAGCTCGGCTGATCACCGGCGAGAACATCGTGAACTGCTCATCAAGGCCACGGTTGAGATTGCGCCGGGCAAAGCTTTCAGTGGCCGAGGCGAAGACCGCGATGTCAGTGACACCCACCGCCAAGGCCCGATCCAACCCCCGCTCGTTGGGCACCAGCACCGGGTAACGCACCCTGTCGCGGCGCGCGAGCAGCTCGAACAACGTCGCGGCGTCGGCCAGCTGCGGCACCCAGCGTGGGTGCCCGAAGCTGGTGGCCTCCACGACCGCCAGCCCGGCCGCGGCCAGGCGATCCAGGAACTCGGCCTTGATCTCGACGGGGACCACCACGGACTCGTTCTGCAAGCCGTCGCGCGCGCCAACCTCCCAGATCGTCACCCGCTGCGGCAGCCCGTCGCCAGGGTGACGGTCGGGCAGGCCAACCTCTCTAGCGCTCACTAGTCCACGGTCCGGCGTTCACGTCGTAGTAGAGCAGCGAATGCACCCGCTCGACCTGGGGAATGTCGTCGAATTCCAGTGGCTCGTCGGCGGCCGACTCGATGATCAGCGTGCCGCAACCCAGAATCCGTTCGATGACGTTATGCCGGAACTGCACGCTGTTGATCCGGTTGATCGGGATGTCGATACCGCTGCGCGACAGGATGCCCTCGCGGACCAGCACCCGCCGGGTGGTGAGTACGAAATGTGTGGTGCGCCAGCGCAGCAGCGGCACCACGGTCAACCACACCACACCGATACCACCGAGCACACCCAGCGCGATCCACCCATTGCGTTCCCAGGAGCTTCCTTCGATCACCGCGGCAAAAAAGCCACTCAAGGCCACGATGAGCAGGAACAACACCACCGGCAACACCAGCATCTTCCAGTGCGGGTGCTTGTGGAGCACGATCCGCTCGTCCTCCATGAGCAGGTCCTCCGGGTAGGGCACGGCTCCTCCTCGTCCGCACTGCTCCTCGTCCGCGGCGCGGACTACCGGCGCAGTCACGGTACCGCTGCCGCGTGTCCCGACGCCGGAGACGCAGCGGCATCCCTAGGATCCCGGGGACTCCCGCACGGTGAGAGGAAATCCATGATGCCTGATCCCCTGTCCACTCTTGCTGCGATGGACGTCAGCCAGGCGCATCGGCGCAACGGGCGGGCCGAACAGCGACCGCCAAAGGTCCACGTCTATCGCAGTGCGCAACACCGGGTGTCTCAGCTCGTGGCAACCGAGGCCTCAGCTGACGGCGCCGTTCGGGTCAGTGTGGACGCCCACGGTGTGCCCACCGAATTGGTCCTCACCGACCGCGCCCGGGGGGTGGATCCGGCGCGGCTGTCCGCAGAATTGATGTCCTGCTTGCAGCGGGCGCACAGCAAGCTTGCCGGCCGCATCAATCAGCCCGTGACCAGTTCGGCCCCGAGCAGTGCCGCCGACGATGACGATCCAAGCCTGCCCACCCTGCTTTGCTGATCACTCCTTCTCTCGCCGCCCATCGCCATTCGGAGCCGAATGGCGATTGCGCGTTCTGTCGAGTGCCATTCGAAGCCCAATGGCGGTTACGTGGAGCGCTAGGCCGGTCGGACATGTGTCACGTCACCGGCCGACAACGCCCGCCGCACACCACCCGCCAGCACCACCAACCGGCCCTTGGTATCGACGTCCACCGCGGTACCGGTCAGCACGGGTTGACCCGGTAACTCCACCCGGACCGGCTGCCCCAGAGTCGCGCAGCGCTGCCGGTAGGCATCTCGCAGACCCATGGCGACCGGATCCCCCTGGTGCTCGCCCCACCGCTGCACCTCGCTGTCCAGGGCACGCAGCAGAGCTCGTAGCAGCGGGTCGCGGTCGGTGCAGGCGGCCCGCTCAATGACCAACGAGGTCGCCTCGTTCGATGGCAGCTCGTCGGGTCGCAGCGTCACGTTGAGCCCGATGCCCACTACCACAGCCGGACCCGGGACCGCTTCGGCGAGGATTCCGGCCGCCTTGCGTCCGTCTGCGCCCAGCAGCAGATCGTTCGGCCATTTCAGCGCCGCGGGCAGCTCGCCAAGGGTACTGACGGTCCGGCACAGTGCCACTCCCACCAGCAACGGTAGCCATGCCCAACGGGCCTGCGGCACCTCGGCGGGCCGCAGCAGTACCGACAGCGCCAGCCCGGATCGGGCGGGGGCGACCCAACTGCGTCCGGCCCGTCCTCGGCCTGCGGTCTGGTGCTCGGCGACGAACACGGTGCGATCGGGCGCGCCTTGCCGGGCCGCAGCGGCCAGCGTGGCGTTCGTGGAGGGCACAGTCGCCACCACTTTCAACGCCGCGTAGGGCCCGGCCGGCGCGACCAGGGCCCGGCGCAGCGCGGCCTCGCGCAGCGGAGGACGCTCAAGATCGGACCACACGATCTCCGACGCTACCTCTAGGGTCGGCAGCCATGAGCAGCGCCACCGAACCGGTCGGCCAAACCTCGAGCGACCACCCGGACATGCACACCACCGCCGGCAAGCTGGCCGACCTGCTGCGCCGTAACGACGAGGCGGTGCATGCCGGATCGGCCCGAGCCGTAGCGCGCCAGCACGCCAGGGGTCGCAAGACCGCCCGGGAGCGGATCGACCTGTTGCTGGACTTCGGATCTTTCATCGAGCTCGACGAGCTGGCTCGCCATCGATGCACCAACTTCGGTCAGGACGCCAACCGCCCTTACGGCGATGGTGTGGTCACCGGCTACGGCACCGTCGACGGCCGTCCGGTCTGTGTGTTCAGCCAGGACGCCACCATCTTCGGCGGCAGCCTCGGTGAGGTCTACGGCGAGAAGATCGTCAAAGTGATGGACCTGGCGATGCGGACCGGTTGCCCGATCGTCGGGATCAACGAGGGCGGCGGCGCCCGAATTCAGGAGGGAGTGGTCTCGCTGGGCCTCTACGGCGAGATCTTCTTACGCAACACGCACGCATCCGGAGTGATCCCGCAGATCTCGCTGATCATGGGTCCGTGCGCGGGCGGGCACGTTTACTCCCCGGCGCTGACCGACTTCACGGTGATGGTCGACCAGACGTCCAACATGTTCATCACCGGTCCGGATGTGATCAAAACGGTGACCGGCGAGGAGGTCGGTTTCGAGGAGCTCGGAGGTGGGAGGACACACAACACCAAGTCAGGCAACGCGCACTATCTGGCCGCCGACGAGGAAGACGCGCTGTCCTACGTCAAGGAACTGCTGTCGTTCCTGCCGTCGAACAACCTCTCCGAGCCGCCGGTATTCGACGCTGCGGACCTCAGCCACGGCCCGGTGGCCGACACCATCACCGATTCCGACTCCGAGCTGAACACGTTAGTCCCGGACTCGGCGAAAGCACCGTACGACATGCATGAGGTGATCACCCGGGTCGTTGACGACGGTGAGTTCCTGGAGGTGCACGAGCTGTTCGCGCCGAACATCGTGGTCGGGTTCGGCCGCGTGGAGGGTCGTAGCGTCGGGATCGTTGCCAACCAGCCCACCCAACTGGCGGGCTGCTTGGACATCGACGCTGCCGAGAAGGCCGCCCGGTTCGTGCGGACCTGCGATGCGTTCAACGTGCCGGTGCTCACCTTCGTCGATGTGCCCGGTTTCCTACCCGGCACTGCCCAGGAGTGGAACGGCATCATCCGGCGCGGCGCCAAACTGATCTACGCCTACGCCGAGGCGACCGTGCCCAAGGTGACTGTGATCACCCGCAAGGCCTATGGCGGTGCCTATGACGTGATGGGCTCCAAGCATCTCGGCGCGGACATCAATCTGGCCTGGCCGTCGGCACAGATCGCCGTGATGGGCGCTTCTGGTGCGGCGAACATCGTGTATCGCAAGGAACTAGCTGCAGCGGTTGAAAGCGGCGCTGACGTGGAGACGCTACGCGCTCGGCGGCAGCAGGAGTACGAGGACACCCTGCTCAACCCCTACGTCGCGGCCGACCGAGGCTACGTCGACTCGGTGATCCCCCCCTCCCACACCCGTTCCTACGTGGCCCGGGCCCTACGGATGCTCAAAGACAAACGCCAGACCCTGCCCCCGAAAAAGCACGGAAACATCCCCTTGTGAGTGGGAAACAGTGTTATAGCACTCAATGCCACTCACGAGTCATCCACATCGTGGGGGGTGAGCCGTCGGACGAGGAGCTCGCCGCGTTGATTGCGGTGCTCGCTGAGTTGGCGAGTGCTGCCGGTCCCGGACCGCCGAAGCAACCCTCGGCCTGGGCTGATCCAGCGCGCCGGCTGCGGACTCCCCTACAGCCCGGTCCCGGAGCTTGGCGCGCTTGGGCGCGGCCGCGCTGAGATTCACCCATGCCCTCAGCGGTAGGCGCCATCTCCGTACAGTGCGTCACCGTGCGTCTGGTGCTCGCGTCGGCATCTCCAGCTCGGCTTGCTGTGCTCCGCGCCGCTGGAATCGATCCGGTGGTGCGGGTGTCCGCAGTGGACGAGGATGCACTGGCCAGAAGGTTGCCCGGCGCGACGCCGGTTCAGTTGGTCACCGCGTTGGCGCGGGCAAAGGCCGACGCGGTGGCTGCGGACATCGGTGCCGAGCACCCCGACACAGTGGTTGTCGGCTGCGACTCGATGCTGCACATCGGCGGCGAGCTGGTCGGTAAGCCCGGGTGTGCCGACGTCGCACTGCGGCGCTGGCAGGCGATGGCGGGTGGCACCGGCGAGCTGCTCACCGGGCATGCCGTGGTACGGCTCGATCAGGGCGCTGTGACCGCTACCGCCAGCGACGCCCAAACCACGCTGGTTCGCTTCGGCACCCTGTCGGCCGAGGAGATCTCGGCCTACGTTGACAGTGGCGAACCGCTGCAGGTGGCCGGCGCTTTCACCCTCGATGGTCGCGGCGGCTGGTTCGTCGACGGGATCGACGGTGACCCATCCAGCGTCATCGGCATCAGCCTGCCGCTGACCCGGCGGTTGCTTGCCGAGGTCGGGGTGACGGTGATCTCACTGTGGTCCTGATCGGCGCAGCACGGTCAGCGGCGGCAGGTATCCGACGAGGAGAGGACGTCAAGATGAGCACGCCGGCCACTTTGCCGCCGCGGCTGGCCGAGCTGGCGGAGGAGTTCGAGGACGTCAGCCCCACCGAGCGGTTGCAGCTGCTGCTGGAGCTGTCCGGTGAGCTGCCTGGGTTGCCGCCGCACGTGGCGCGCGATTCGATGCAACGGGTGCCTGAATGTCAGTCCCCGCTGTTGTTGTCGGTCGAAGTTGGTGACGACCAGCGGGTGCACCTGTACTTCGACGCACCGCCCGAGGCGCCCACAACCCGCGGGCTCGCGGCGATCCTGTACACCGGGTTGGACGGCGAGCCGGTACCCACCGTGCTGGACACACCGGATGACTTCTATGTGCATTTCGGCCTGACCGAGGCCGTCAGCCCGCTGCGGCTGCGCGGCGTGGCAGCGATGCTGGCGCGGATCAAACGGACCGTACGCCAGGCTGAGACGCCGTAGCGCTCAGAGCGACATACTCCGGAAGGATCTTGATGCCAGCACCCCGCTACACCTTGATCCGCGGCGAGTTCTACATCCGCTACCCAGATCTTCCCCGGAACGGTCCCGAACCCGACGGCGACACGATCAGTTTCCTGCCGGACAATGACGACCTGGTACGTAGCCTGCCCCGCTTCGACAACATCGGGCCAGACCGCCGCCACCTCGGTACGTATGGCATCCGGTTTGAGGGCATCGACACCCTCGAGACCCACTTCGAGAACCAGCACCAGGACCTGCACTACGCCCAGGGCGCCCGAGACCGGATGCTGCAGCTGATGGGATTCGGCGATGTGGTGTTCTGGCCGGACCGGCCGAACAAGATCCAAAGCGCGGAGCACCACCCCAGACCGGGTTATCTGCTGGCCAACGGCATCGAAGGCAACGGCCGGGTGCTCGCCCTGGTGTTTCCCGGCCAGCCCACCCCGGACACCGCCGACGGTGACTCGGTGTTCGTCGACCTCGCCGCGCTGGAGGCCAGCGTGAACGCCGAGCTCGTCCGTGGTGGCCTCGCCTACGCCGAGCTCTACTCCACCATGCCGAT